>NZ_JBFRDU010000012.1:0-167364 GCF_052113965.1 Rhizobium sp. RAF56 | reverse complement strand
CAAGCACTGGATGCGAGTGGCCCAGAAACGCACCATCGACGAAACCTGGAGGCACATCGGTACACTCGTCAACACCATCGGATCAGATGAATGCGACAACTATATTCGAGATGCCGGATACGCTTCCGTCAAAACATGAAAGGCTCTAAAGAAGCAATGGTTTACGCGCCGTCAATCAAGGTTAATTTCCATTAATATTTTCTTTGACCGAATCGGCAAAGCAGTCTAGAGCCGATCGTAGATCAACAATTTAGTATTGCGTGCAAACGACGTCGCATGAGGCGGCTCCTTCCATAAGGAGGTTTGTATGTCCCATGTTTCTTCCATCATGACGAAGTCCTATCCCTACCGCAGCACGCTTGCGGAGGTAGATACCAATGGTGACGGCATCGTCAGTCAGCAGGAAATCGCTGCCGCACAACGCCCCGGCCTGTTGAAGCAGGACGCGGCGGAGCAAGGCGACCGCGGCTCCAGCAGCAGCCTGAGCAGCGTGATGGCAATGCTGATGAAAATCCAGGCGGGCGACAGTGGCCGTGCCATGCGCGCGGCTCAGGCATCCGACACCGAAATCGCCGGCGCGAATGTTCAGGACGACGGCGATATGCAGACTGCCATGGCGGTCTATCGCAATACCTACGGTCTCCACGACCTCGACAACGTCGCTTGACCTATCCTCAAAGCTGAAGAGGGCCGACCAGCACTGGCGGCCCCATTCCGATGGCGTTGCGCATCTCAATGCGCGCTGAGGACGCCGCCGCGCTTTGAAATGCCGGAACCCCTCGCGATTGCCAGCGTTTGATCCTAGTATGGATCGGCACGGGAGGGATATCGACATGAAGAACGCCGCGATGCTTTTGGTGATAGGTGCTTGCCTTGCGGTCTCCTTGGGCGCGCGCATGAGCCAGACCGCGACGGCCGTTTTCATCGGGCCCGACGGTAAGGATGCGGGCAAGGCAACCTTGACGGAGTCCAAGACGGGCGTCCTCATCGAGCTTCAGGTCGGTGGCCTACCGGCGAACAAGTGGGTCGCCTTTCATATTCACGAGAACGGCAAGTGCGATGCCGAGCACGGCAATGAAAGCGCCGGAGGGCACTTCAATCCGGGAAAGATGGAGCACGGCTTGCTGGCGGCCCACGGGCCTCATGACGGCGATCTTCCCAACCAGTATGTCGGTCCAGATGGCGTCTTGCGGGCGCAGGTGTTCGACGCGATGGTAACGCTCGATGGCAAGAAGGCCATTCGCGGCCGTTCCCTGATCATCCATGAAAACTTCGACGACTACCGCGCACAGCCGTCGGGCGGCGCCGGCAAGCGATTGGCCTGCGCGGTGATCAAATAGCCGAATTTCAGGAAAAATAAGCGCCTGCGCGGCGATGTCCGCCGAGCTTGTGCGCCGCTCATTCGAGCGCGATCTCTTTAGTTGCGAGCGCGGCCTTGGCGCGCAACAGCATCTCACGGGTGGTGGTGACCCATGCGCCGGTTTTCACCCAGTATTGCAGCGTCACTTCGATCGAGCCGCCGATTTTCTTGACAAACACCTGAGGCACCGGCGCCTGCTCGACGTTCGGGTCGGCGCTGGCGAGACCGATCAGCGTCTCCATCGCGCGATCGAGATCGGCCTGCGCGACTTCGACGCTCAACTCATGCCTGCGGGTGGCTTCACGGCTGTAATTGGTGATCGGCGTATTCCAAAGCGTCGAGTTTGGCGCGAGCCGATAGAGACCATCGGCGGTTCTAAGCTCCGTTGCGAAGAGCCCGATCTCCCGCACGGTTCCGGTAACGCTCCCGGTCTCGATATATTCTCCGACCCTGAACGGTCGCAAAACCAACAGCATGATGCCGGCCGCGATGTTCTGTAGCGTGCCTTGCAGTGCCAGGCCGATCGCGATGCCGGCGGCGCCGAGGGTGGCGATGATGGAAGCCGTCTGCACGCCGAACTGGCCGAGCACGGTGATGAAGACAAGGATCAGCAGGCCGTAGTAGAGCGCGTGGGTGAAAAAGCGCGCCAGCGTCTCGTCGATGCCGCGCACGCGAGAGATGCCCTGATAGGCCCAGCGGCTGAGCAGCCGCGCCAGGATCCAGCCGACGACGAGCAAGATGATCGCACCGACGACCGAAAAGGCATATTGCACGGCAAGCGCGCTTGCCTGGTCGAGTGCCGTCTGCGTTGCCGCGATGAATTCCGTTGCCTGCTTTTCAACGTCCACGTTGCGCCCTCCCGCTGTTTCGAGCGAAAGATGGGGCGATAGCCGGTTGCGTCAACCTTGCGCTCTACCCCTCTATCGGCAACAGGAAGGGCGCGTTGCCGTCGGCATCCGCGCCGCGCCCGATTGCGCGGATCGCCGCCACCAGCCGTCCGCCGCGATCGAGCATCGCGTCGCCGATCTCGATCAGCCGCCTGTTCGGCGTGGCATAGGGCGATGCCTGGCGCAGTCGCAGGGCGAGCGCTTCGTCGTCTTGCTCCGGGTGAACCGCGAGCGCGGCAATCAGCGCGGCGGCCGGCGAGCGCGATACGCCCATCCAGCAGTGGACGAGAAGCGGCGAGCGCCTGTCCCAGTCCTTGGCGAAGTCGACGATCTCGCGGACGTGCTCTTCCTGGGGGGCGACGAGATCTCCGGTGCCGGCAAACGCGATGTCGTTCATGGTCAGAAGCAGGTGCCGCTCGGCGCGAATGACGCCGGGCCGGTGAAAGCTGTGCTCGCCCGCCATCAGGCTGATCATTTCGCAGGCGCCGTGCCGGACGGCCATTTCCGCGATGCGCGTCAGCGGCGAGACTATGATCGCGCTCATGCCGACACTCTCTTTGCCTTTGCGCGCTCGGCCTCGATGGCATCGAAGCGCTCGCAAAACAGCCTTTGCGCCTCGATCGCCGGCAACGGCTCGATCTCAAGCATCTCCTTGGTGATGCCTCGCGGTCGGCCGAAAAATCTCTGCGCCTCCGCGATCGTGAAGCCCGCAAGCAGCGTCGCCTCGAAATAGGCGGCAACAGTGTCGGCCTTCTTGATGCGGTCCTTGAGCTCGCGCGAGGGATGCGGGGCAAGACCGAAGCGCAGGTGGATCGCCGCCTCGAGCCGTGCCTCGACGGCCTTGTAGCCGCCGCCGACGACCGACTTGAAGGGCGATATCATGTCGCCGATGACGTATTCCGGCGCGTCGTGCAGAAGGGCGGCCATCGACTCATCCGGCGAAGCGTCGTTGCAGCGGCGAAAGATCTCCTCGACGATCAGGCAGTGCTGGGCGACGGAAAAGGCATGGTCGCCGGATGTCTGCCCGTTCCAACGCGCGACGCGCGCAAGGCCGTGGGCGATGTCACCGATCTCGACGTCGAGCGGCGAGGGGTCCAACAGGTCGAGCCTGCGGCCAGACAGCATGCGCTGCCAGGCGCGCGCGGCCTTGGCGGCGCTCACGCCTGCGCCTCGTCGGCCGCCGTCGGAAAGGAAAGGCCTGACCAGGCGGGCAGGGCAAGCGTCACCGGCACGTCGCCGGCGAGAAGCGGCAGGTCCTGCGAGATCGCTTCGCCCGCGCGGTCGATACGGACGATGGCAAGTCCCCTGGTTCCCGCGACGGAGCCAAGCGTGCCGATCGCCTTTCCGCCTGCGGTCAGTGTTGTGCCTGAGGCGGGCAGGTCGCCGCTTGCCGAAACGATCACGGTTCGGCGGCGCGCCGTGCCGCGATGCTGCATGCGGGAGACGACCTCCTGACCGACGTAGCATCCCTTCCGGAACGAAAGGCCGCCGTTGAGATCCATCAGGACATCATGCGGAAAGACATCAGAGAGCGCGAAATCCGACCCCGAGACGGCGATGCCGCAGGCGATGCGCAGGGTGCGATAGGCGGTTTCGTCGCCTTCGCTCCAACCATCGACATCCGCTTGATCGCCGATCCCCCGGGTGAGCGCAACGCCGGCCTTGGCAAATCGGGCATCCTTGGCGCCCGCGCCTGCATCCCCATCCCAGCTGACCGTGACACCCGGGCTCTCGACGGCGGCAATCCCCACAGGTGACCGAAGCCGGTACATGATGAGCCGCTTCAACAGACCCTCGGCCTGTTCCCTATCCGTCTCGACAAGAAATCCGTCGTGGTCCTGCCAGATCATGAAATCGAACAGGATCTTGCCCTGGGGCGTCAGGAGGGCGCCGGGGCGGGCTTCATCTATAGCAAGAGCGCTGAGATCGGTGGTGATCAGGTTCTGCAGAAACGGCGAAGCATCTGCTCCGCTCACCCGCAGGAGCAATCGGTCTTTGAGAAAGAGTTTGGGCATGGAAAACCTGTACCGTTGGTCAATGGACCACAGGTAAGTCGTTCAGGCGCAAACCGCAAGATTTCGCGATGTCGCGGAGGTTAGGCGGACTTATTCGCCGGGGGAGAAGAATTTCCATTTTCCGTCCGGCGTGATGCCGACGCGATAGAAATTATAGCCGCCGAACTCAAGCATGTCGGCATAGTCGCCGGCCGTCACGAGGCGCATCAGATCGACTTTTTCCGGCGCGGTGAGCGTCTTGATGTCCTTCTGGGCGAAGTAGGGCCAGACGTACATCTCGTCCGGCGTTCCCTGGCCGACATGGGCGAAGCCCGATGAAAGCACGTCGAGGAGGATCGAGAGAACCTCGATACCGTCGGGGTCACCGGAGAGATCGTGAAGCGATTTTATCGGATCTTCGCTCGGATCGTCAGCGCTGACCTGTGTCTGGTTGGGGCCAACGTTCATCAGCGGACGCAAGCGTTCCAAGTCGCCGGAAGCGGCGGCTTCGACGATCGCCTCTCGCAGCTTGCGCACCGGTTCCGGCGCCTTGCTGATGTCGAAAAGCATTTCGGCTTTGCCTGCACCGCTTGCCGGTGCCGAACTGCCGCTTGTTCCCGCCTGGTTGTTCACCAGCGGGTCGGGCATGGGAATACTCTTGGAGGGCGCCTCGAGCGCCTGCTCGACGGGCTTGCCAGCTTCACCAGGAAGCGACTGCGCCGGAGCAACGGGCCGAATGGACTCGCTCGAGAAAGCAAGGGCTGGAAGTGGCGAGACGATGCTGCCAACGAGCATTGAAGCGGCCAGGAGCGAGGCGATCGAACGTCGCAGGTCGTTGCCCGAATCGGTAAACATCGGAGGTCTCGTGCGGTTATTGCAGGGTGCGACTCGGAGAAAATTCACCTGCAAGCATGCGGTCACGCAATGATTCGAGCAAGGCTTCAGCGCCTTGTTCTCCCATGATGCGGATAGTTTCGCGAATAGCATGGGCAATTGCAGCATCGGCAATGATTTCGGGCTCGATACCGTCGGCCATGCCGTCGGCCCAAGCTTCGTTCTGGTATTCCAGAGCGGCCTGCATCTTTTCGTGGACGATCATGTCGTCGATGTCGTTGAGGCTTGGTTGCATTGTTTCCTTCCTCGAAACGTCCATGTCCTTACCGCTCCCTTAACATCTTTAACAGCCTTTTCCCTAAACAACACGGTTGGCTGTGGAAAGGGGTTAATTATCCGCTAATTTCCGAAGCGGGCGGTAATTTCCGTGGCGAGTGTTGCACCTTCGTTACGGTATCGCTCTTCCGCCACCACGGCCTGCGGCGTGCAGCCGGTATAGACCGAGGCGAATGATCGATACCCACGGTTGAACGCTGCGGTCAGCTTCTCCTTTCGTTTCGTTTCATCTTTTGCTTCCGCATCCAGCAGTTGCTGCATGTTGGAGCGCCAGGCATCCTCCTTGCCGGGATTGCATAAATTACGCAGGTAATGGACGGAGCCGAGGATTTCGGCGAGCCGCAATAGCTGGTCGTCGTAAGGGGCCTTGGTTTCAGTCACAGGCGGCGGCGCGACCGGCGTTGGGTCGGCCTTAGGCTGCGCCTGAAGAGGTTGGACGAGGCTCGCGAGGATCATCGGCAATGCCACCCAGATGCCGCGGCCTGGAGGCGAAAAGACAGCGGATCCCCTGCCGCCACACGCGGATAACGCGCGCGCGCGATCGAGTAACAGCTTGATCTTGCCCCTCATTTCTTCCCGCGACTCCCTTCCCACCCCAAGGGTTAGTCGGCCCAAGTGGCGGGAACAAGGCACTGTTAACGTTTTCAACGCTTATCTGAGCGCCCCTAAGATGCCAGGGCGTCGCCAGCCTTTCCTAAGACCTGCTGCGCTCGAGGCGCTCGATGCATTCGAGAACGCTCGCAGGCACCGGCAGCAGGCGGATCTCATCCGGGCTAAACCAGCCGATTTCTGCCGCGTCGTCGGCGGCCTCTGCGATCGTATCCTCATCGGCATCGACGAGAAAGACGGACAGGAAGAAGTGGCTGGTGAGGGTCCCATCCTTGGCGTGGGTCGGCAGGTCGTAGGTCTCGAAGAGGCGGGGATTGCGCGCGAGGATTCCTGTTTCTTCGGCAAGTTCGCGCAATGCCGTATCCGCCGCACTTTCGCCGGGCTCGGCGCGTCCGCCTGGAAACGCATACATATCCGCTGAGGGCGGATTGCGGCGCAGCACCAGAAGAAAGCGACCGTTGCGCTCGAGGATGGCTGAGGAGGCGGCACGGGGAAGGGATGTCATGGGGGGCTTTTATTCATCGGAGCGTTTTGCTTAAGGTGGCATGCAAGCGTGAAAGTTTCCAGATCGTGTGTTGTGCTTTCGCTTCTGTCTCGGGCTCGCCGGCCCACAAGGTAAAAGCGATCAGCGCCCGCTAACGCAGCCATGGATACACGATGACCTACGGACTTTACGCCTTGGCGGCGATCGCGGAAATTGCCGGATGCTTTGCGTTCTGGGCGTGGATGCGGCTTGGCAAGCCGGTCTGGTGGCTGGCGCCGGGCATGGTTTCGCTGGTGCTCTTCGCATGGCTGCTGGCGCTTGTACCGAGCCAAGCGGCGGGGCGAACGTTTGCCGCGTATGGCGGCATCTATGTCGCAGCCTCGGTGCTCTGGCTCTGGTGGATCGAGGGCCGGGTGCCCGACCGGTGGGACGTTTCGGGCGCGGCGATCTGTATTGCGGGAACTGCTGTCATTCTGCTCGGTCCCCGCGCGTGATCTCCTATCCTTGACCCGGACGGTTCCAGATGCCAGACAAGGGCATGTGCGGACGATTTGCATTGCAGGCATTGCCCAACGACGTGCGCGAAGCGCTCGGGCTTATGGAGCTCGACGCTTTCCCGGCGCGCTACAACATCGTCCCGACGCAGCCGATCCTCGTCGTCATCGCCGGAGACCGCCAGGAGCCGGGCAGCAACCGCCCGGACCGCCGCGCGCTCCTGGTGCGCTGGGGGCTGACACCGTCATGGGTGAAGGATCCGAAAGAGTTTCCGCTGCTGATCAACGCGCGCGCCGAATCGGCGATCGGCAAGGCCTCTTTTCGCGCGGCGATGCGCCATCGGCGCATCCTCGTGCCGGCGTCGGGCTTCTACGAGTGGCATCGTCCCTCGAAGGAGAGCAAAGGCAAGTCACAGGCCTATTGGATCCGCCCGCGCCAAGGGGGCGTCATCGCGTTTGCTGGGTTGATGGAGACCTGGTCCTCGGCCGACGGCTCAGAGGTGGACACCGGGGCGATCCTCACCGTGCCGGCCAACCAGGCGATCGCGCCGATTCACGACCGCATGCCTGTGGTCATTGCGCCCGAGGATTTTTCCCGCTGGCTCGACTGCCGGAGCCAGGAGCCGCAGCAGGTGGCCGACCTCATGAGGCCGGCGCAGGAGGATTTCTTCGAGGCGATCCCGATTTCCGACCGCGTGAACAAGGTGGCCAACATGGGCGCCGATCTCCAGACCCCTGTCGTCCCCGAGCCGTTGGCGCAACCGGCGAAAAAGCCAAAACCGGATGACGGCCAGCTCAGCCTCCTCTGATCAGCGTCCTCTTTCCCGCCCCCATTCTTTCCTCCCCGGACCCTCTCCATGCCCATTTTGACCGCCGCCATCGCCGGCTTTTTTCTCGGCGCCTCGTTGATTATCGCCATCGGTGCGCAGAATGCCTTCATCCTTCGCCAGGGGCTCCTGCGCTCGCACGTGTTCGTGCTTTGCCTGATCTGTGCTGCTGCCGACGCGGTGCTGATCGCCGCCGGCGTTGCCGGGCTCGGCACGCTCGTGTCGCGTTCGCCGATGCTGATCACCATTGTAACGCTCGGCGGCGCGGTCTTTTTGGCGGCCTACGGCTTCAAGGCATTCCGCCGGGCGATGCAGCCGCATTCCCTCGTGGAAAATCGTGAGAACGCCATGCCGCTGAAGGCGGCGATCGCCACCTGCCTCGCCTTCACCTTCCTGAATCCGCACGTCTATCTCGATACGGTGCTTCTGCTCGGCAGCCTTTCGGCCGCATACGAGGGCTGGGCGCGGGTCGCCTATGGCGCAGGCGCGGCGATTGCTTCGTTCGTGTGGTTTTTTGCGCTTGGTTATGGAGCGCGTCTGCTCCAGCCGGTCTTTGCCAAACCCGCGGCTTGGCGGGTTCTGGATCTCATTATCGGCATCGTCATGAGCCTGCTCGCGCTCAGCTTGCTCATGCATTTCGTCAACGGCGGCTGAGGCGAGTTCAGGAAACCTGTGACGCCATTTCCCCGCCGGAACTGCGTATGAAAAACGCTAGGCCGCCGTTGTGCTCGGCTTGCTCTTCTTGAGCATCAGATGCGCGGCAAGAACAGCCTTGAGGGCGAGGGGTCGATAGTTGGCGAGGAGGTCGGTTTTCGCCTCTCGCTTGGCCGTATTTTCCTTCTTGGACGTCATGATCGTTCTCCTTCCTAAAAGTTGTCGAAGGACAACATGGTTATCGGAAAACGTGACGAAAGAGCGGCATTTTGATATCAGCTTTTGTAAACATGCATCATAATCCGGGAGGAGGGCAGCTATCCTCGCGGTATGGTTAAAGAAAAGTTACGGCAGATGTGGCCGCGGATATCGTCGTTTGCGTCGTCGACAGCAGGCTAAAATCCAAACCTAATGTATCAGCGAAGCCTTGATGGTCGACCAATTGTTAAGAATCAAGATCACAACAGCGACCACGCTAAGCAGCGCGGTCATTCTTGCCATCGTGGGCAAACTGTCGACGCGGCCCTTCAATTCCCCAAAGTCTTTAGAGGACGGGATCGTCTCGACGCGTCCTTTGAGGAACGAGATGTCGGCACGGGTTGAGGAAAGTTCGCCAAGGATTTTGTCGAGCTTTCCGTCTATCTTTTCGAATTGTTTTTCGAGCGCAGTGACACGTACTTCCATGCCGTCAAATGTGCCACCGCCACCGCCAGTTTGCAACGGTGCCTCCGACGCGACATTTTCCAATGCGCCTGTAGACGCCGGCCCATTGCGCGTCCCTCTAGGTGAGGCCATGCGTGCCGATAAAAGCAGGATTATACGATCAAATATGCCGGCCGATGTCGTCGTTCGCGTCGTCGACCGTGGGATCCGCCGGGCCGTTGATCGTAAAGGTGCCGTATTTGCGCTGCCAGGAGCGGGCGCCGAAGGGGAGCGACAGAAGGTAGACGCCGACCGTCACCACCATGACTTCCCAGGTATAGCTCATCAGAAGCGCGACGTAGACGACCACGGCCAGCATCGCCGGCAGGACCAGATCGCGGCGGATACGGCTTCCCTCGGTCTTTCCTGACCAGACGGGCAGGCGGCTCACCAGCAGGAAGGCAATGAGTACGGTGTAGGCCGCCGCAAAATACGCAAATGTCCTAGTTGGAGCGATGCCGAGAAAGCCGACATAGACAGGCAGCAACACCAGCATGGCCCCGGCCGGCGCGGGAACGCCGACGAAATACTCCGACTGCCAGGACGCCTTGTTCTCGCGCTCGGCCATGACGTTGAAGCGCGCGAGCCGGAGACCGGCGGCGATCGCATAGATCAGCGCCGCGATCCAGCCGAGCGAGCGGGCCTGGTCGAGAACAAAGACGTAGATGACGAGGGCAGGGGCGACGCCGAAATTGACGATGTCGGCAAGCGAATCCATCTGGGCGCCGAACTTGGAGGTCGCCTTCATCAGCCGCGCCACGCGTCCGTCGATACCGTCGAGGAAGGCGGCGAGCAACACCATCATAACGGCGAGCTCATAGCGGTTTTCGAAGGCGAGCCGGATACCGGTCAAGCCCGCGCAGATCGCCAGAACCGTGATCAGGTTCGGCACCATCAGCCTGAGCGGGATTTCCCTCAACCGCGGGCCGCGTGCCTCCTCGTTCGGACCGTATGGCTCGAAGGGCGGAAAGGGCGTCTTCATGTCGCTCTCCTTGCCTTCTTCAGTCGCGCCGGCTGGTCGTCGGGCCCTTGGCGGAGCCGAATTCGGCAATCACCGTCTCGCCGGCGACGGCGGTCTGGCCGAGCGTTACCCGCGCCACGGCGCCCGCCGGCAGGAATACGTCAAGGCGCGAGCCGAAGCGGATGAGGCCGAAACGTTCACCGGCTTGCAAGGGCTCGTTCGGCTGAGCGAAGCAGAGGATGCGGCGCGCCACGAAGCCGGCGATCTGCACGACGCCGATCGCGCCATGCGCGCTCTCGATGACGAGGCCGTTGCGCTCGTTGTGCTCGCTTGCCTTGTCGAGCTCGGCGTTGAGAAAGCTGCCGCTGCGATAGGCGATCGTCTGGATGCGGCCGCGCATCGGGGCGCGGTTCACATGGCAGTTGAAGACATTCATGAAGACGGAGATGCGCAGCATCGGCTCGTCGCCGAGATTGAGCTCGGATGGCGGCACCACCATCTGCACGCTCGAAACCTTGCCGTCCGCCGGCGAGATGACGAGGTCGTCGTCCTGCGGCGTCATCCGCTCGGGATCGCGGAAGAAATAGGCGCACCAGAGCGTCAAGATCAGCCCGATCCAGAAGAGCGGCGCAAACAGCCAGCCCAAGATCAGCGACGCTGCAAGGAAGGCTGCTATGAAGGGATAGCCTTCTTTGTGCACCGGCACGATCGTGTTGCGGATGGTGTTGTACAAGCTCATCGACGACGGGCTCCTTCAATTGAACGTTGACGCTGAGTACAGGCAAACGGGGCAGGGAGCAATGCCGGGCGGGCGCTGGCCCCAGGCGATCGCACCTTGTCCGTGTCAGGTCGCTGGCGCCAGGCGGTCGATGACGCCGAGGTCGTCGCTTTCGCGGACCTGCTTCAAGTGTTCCGCAGCCTCCGTCGCCTCGCGCTGGCGGTTCCACATGGAGGCATAGAGCCCGTTTTGCGCGAGAAGTCCCGCATGCGTGCCGCGCTCGGCGATCTCGCCGCTCTTCAGCACGATGATCTCGTCGGCGCCGATTACCGTCGACAGACGGTGGGCGATGACCAAGGTCGTGCGGTTCTTGGAGACCACGTCGAGGGCTGCCTGGATCTCGCGCTCGGTCGTCGTGTCCAGCGCGGAGGTCGCCTCGTCGAGGATAAGCACCGGCGGCGCTTTCAGAACGGTGCGGGCGATCGCCACGCGCTGTTTCTCGCCGCCGGAAAGCTTCAATCCGCGCTCGCCGACCCTTGTCTCGAAACCTTCCGGCAGCTGCCGGATGAAGCCGCCGATCTGGGCGATGTCGGCGGCGGCCAGCACCTCGGCATCGCTTGCACCCGGGCGGCCGTAGCGGACGTTGTACGCGATGGTGTCGTTGAAGAGCACCGTGTCCTGGGGAACCATGCCGATCGCCGATCGCAGGCTTTTCTGCGTGATCGAACGCACGTCCTGCCCGTCGATGGTAATGGCGCCGCTTTGCACGTCGTAGAAGCGATAGAGCAGCCGTGACAGCGTCGACTTGCCGGCGCCGGACGGACCGACCACCGCCACGGTCTTGCCGGCGGGCACCTCGAAGGAGATACCCTTGAGGATCGGGCGCGCGGCGTCGTATGCAAAGTGTACGTCGCGAAAAGCGATCGCGCCCTGGTGGATGGTGAGCGGCCGCGCGTCCGGCGCGTCGACCACTTCCGGCTGGACTTCGAGGAGGTCGAACATCTCTTCGATATCAGTCAGCCCCTGGCGGATTTCGCGGTAGACGAAGCCGATGAAGTTTAGCGGCACGGAAAGCTGCAGCAGCACCGAATTGATGAAGACAAAATCGCCGACGCTCTGCTTGCCTGAAATCACGGCGAGCGCCGAGAGTACCAACATCACAGTCGTGCCGAGGCCGAAGATCACGCCCTGGCCGAAGTTCAGCCAGCCGAGCGAGGTCCAGACGTCGGTCGCAGCCTTCTCGTAGCGTGCCATCGACTGATCGAAGCGCCGTGCCTCCATCTCCTCGTTGCCGAAATACTTGACGGTCTCGAAGTTGAGCAGCGAGTCGATCGCCTTGGTATTGGCGTCGGTGTCGCTGTCGTTCATGTTGCGGCGGATGGCGATGCGCCAATCGCTGGCCCTGACCGTGAACCAGATGTAGAGCCAGACGGTCAGTGCCGTGACCGTGAGGTAGGAAAATCCATAGCCCCACCAGAAGATGACGGCCGTCAACAGGAACTCGACGAAGGTCGGAACGGTGTTGAGGATGGTGAAGCGGACGATCGTCTCGATGCCCTTGGTGCCGCGCTCGATGATGCGCGAAAGGCCGCCGGTCTTGCGCTCGAGGTGGAAACGCAGCGACAGCTGGTGCATGTGCACGAAGGTGCGGAAGGCGAGCTGGCGCACGGCGTGTTGTCCGACGCTCGCAAACAGCGCGTCCCGCAGCTGGTTGAGGGCGAGCTGGATCAGGCGCGTGACGTTATAGGCGATGACGAGGGCCACCGCGCCGAGCATGAATGTCGGCAGCACGCCCGCCATGTCGATCTTGCCGTTCAGCGCGTCGATCGACCACTTGAAGAAATAGGGGACCAACAGCAGCACGAACTTCGAGATCAGCAGGTAGACGCTGGCCCATACCACCCGCATCTTCAGATCCGGTCGCCCCGCCGGCCACATGTAGGGCCAGAGATTGATCAGGGTATACAGCGGGTTGCTGCTGTCTGCCGATATGGTTTTCTTGCGGTCGGCCATTCGCGTCTCCGGCGATATGTATTGGCGGTCGGGCACTGACGCCGATGTCGCGCGGGCCTGACCGTTCAGAGGCTCGCGCTGGTGCAACGGGCCTTAAGTTGGCGGCACGCTTATCCTATTTCCGCGCACCGGAAAAGAAGCGGCCGGGCATTAAGGCCCGGCCGTTCATGCACTTTCGATGCGGGTGTCACGCCTACAGCGATTTCTTCCACGGCCGCTTGCGGTGAAGTTCCTCGGCGTTCGGCAGCGCGTCTTTCGGCAGGCCGAACACCTGGCCAGGCAGGATGCGATCGGGATTGCTGATCTTTTCCTGGTTGGCCAGATAGATCGTCGTGTAGCGGACGCCCTGTCCGTAGATGCGGCGCGAAATTTGCCAGAGCGTGTCGCCGTGACGGATGATGACCGCCCCCGGGCTTTCGGCAAGCGGCGCCTGCTGGAAGGTCTTCGGCTCTCCGCCGTTCGAGGCCGCCTCGACGGACGTCTGCGCATCCGGAGCCTTGGCGACTGGCTTGGTGACCGCTGCGATCATCTGGTCGAGATTGATAAGCGCGTCGCCCACCGATTTCGCATCCTTCGGCAGCGCCTGCAGGACGGCCAGCGCCTTGGCGGCGGCTGTCGAGGCGTTCGCGGAAGCGGTCTTCAGATCGGTGGTGGCGTCGATCGCGGGGCGGAACTCGCCAAGAGCCTTGAGCGCGATTTCCGTCGCGGAGCGGGCGGCCGCCAGTTCCTCTGGCCCCGGAACCTTGCCCTCGGCAAAGAGGCCCTTCAGCAGGCCGAAGGCCTTGCCGGTATCGGCCTTGAGCTTGCCGAGTTCGCCTTCCTCGAGAGGCACCAGCGCTGCCGGCGAGGCCGCGCCGGGCGTCGCGCCCGGCTGGGCGGCAACCGTCACCTGGTTGCCTTCCGGCCGGTTGAAGTCAACGCTCGTGCGCACGGTGACATTTCCGGCGGTATCGACGATGTCGACGCGGATCTTGTGATCGCCGACTGCAAGCGGCATGACGCCGTCGACGACGAAATGGCCGTCGCCGCCGGCGGTGATTTCGCCGATCAGCTTTTCATCGGCATAGGCGCGAACCTTCGCGTTCGGCCGCGCAGTGCCCGCGACAAAGATATGATCGTTCTCGATTTCGACGGCGTTCACGACGACAGCCGCCTGGCCGCCCGTCGCTTCAGGGGCAGAAGGCGTGGCAGCCGGCAGCATCTTCGCGGGCTCCGCTGCTGCAACGGTCGCGCCGTCCGCAGGTGCTTCCGCCGCGCCGGCATCGGTTGCCTGAGGCGACGGCTCGCCGTTTGCAACACGCGATTGCTTGGCTGTAGGCGCCGTGATGATGCGGCTTGCCTTCCCCGGCTTGGACACCATGGCGAGCAGCTGGCTCTTGTCGTTCTTGGGTACGGACACGGTCGCGACTTCTTCTGAAGCAACCGCGTTGCCGTCCTTGCCGATCGACTTGAGGACCAGTTCGTGGTCACCGGCGGCGAGCGGATTGTCGAGGACGGCGGCGAAATCGCCGGTCGGTCCGACTTCCACGGTGGTGACGACGGTGTCTCCATCCATGATCTGCAGCTTGGAGCCGGGCTCGGCGGAGCCGGCAATGACGGTAGATCCGTCCGGCTCGACACGGAGCACGTCGAAGGCCGGGCGTACCGGACCGGCGTCCGCCTGCTGTACCGCCGGCGCCTTGCCGGAGAGCAGTGCGGCCGCCTGCTCGGTCGCGGCGAGCGCATCTGGAATATTTTCAGGCAGCGAGCGAATGACGACCAGCGCCTTGCCGGCGCCATCCCGGGCCTTGTCGGCGAGCATGGCGGCCGCCGGATCGGCGCCTGCCGGCGGAGCGAAGTCGACGATTGCCTGCAACGCATCCACGACCTTGGCCTTGGCGGCGGCAAAAACATCTGCCGCCGGCCCCTTGCCGTCAGCAAACAGTGCCTTAAGTTCGCTGATCGATGCGGCTGCCGCCGTGGTCAGGCTGCCAAGCTTCTGGGTGGTGTCGCTTGCCTGCTGCGTTGCGTCGGTTGGCTTTGCGGCATTGTCGGCGTTTGCGTTCTTGACCTCGGAGCTGGCCTGGTTGGCGGCATCACCGATCGGCTTTTCGTCCTTGCCAATTCGCGGCAACACGAAAAAGATCATCAGGATGGTTGCGACTACCAGCACAAACAGTGCCAGCAAGCTGGCGCGGTTTTTCATCATCATTCGACTCCAAGGCGACGCGTTCGTCGTTATCTTTAAAAGTGCTAACGATTCTCGTCGTGTTTACAAGCATTCGCCGGTGTTTTCAGGGAGCTCAAACACAGTTTTTCCCTCTAAATTCCTTGACTGAGCACCTGCAGCATAGTTGTTTGCACAGATGACCGACGATTCTGCGCCCATTCAATCCATCTGCGTCTACTGCGGCTCCCGCCCCGGACGCGACCCATCCTATATCGCCGCGGCCCGCGAACTGGGCAAAGCGATTGCCGAGAGCGGCTTGCGGCTCGTCTATGGCGGCGGAACGAAGGGCATCATGGGCGCCGTGGCAAGCGGCGTTCTATCGCATGGCGGTCAGGTCACGGGCATCATCCCGGAGTTCCTCGTCGACATGGAAGCGACGCGCCATTCTCTCGGCCAGCTGGACGAACTCATCATAACGCCGGACATGCATACGCGCAAACATCGCATGTTCGAGCGCTCCGACGCCTTCGTCGCTTTGCCTGGTGGCATCGGTACGCTCGAGGAGATCGTCGAGATCATGACCTGGGCGCAGCTGGGCCAGCACGAAAAGCCGATGGTCTTCGCCAACATCAACGGCTTCTGGAATCCGATGATGGAGCTCATCCGTCACATGACGGAAGCCGGGTTCGTGCATACGGCGCACCGCGTGCAGCCCCTGGTTATCGACGCGGTGAGCGACATCGTTCCCGCCATCCGCAAGCATGCGGCTGAAAGCCGGGGAAGCCGCAGCGGCGAAGATGCCGTGATCTCCAAGCTCTAACGCAATTCCAGGAAAAGTTGACGCGGTTTTCCGTACGGAATTGCGCAGAAACACACGAGCCGCTCAGATCTTTGGAAAACGCGCATCGCGCCGTCGCGTGTCAGCGCGCGCGGCTTTGCTGCAGCATCGACCAGGTGTAGAGGACGAGCCCCGCCCATATCAGCGGAAAGGCGATCATCCGTGCCGTCGTCATCTGCTCCCCGAAAATGAAGATAGCGATGATGAAGATCATGGTCGGCGCGATGTACTGCATGATGCCGATGGTCGAGAGCTTCAGGAGCTTGGCGCCGTTGGCATAGATCATCAGCGGCACGGCGGTGACGAAGCCGCAGCCGATCAGAAGCGCGGTGTCTGAAGGTCCGGCTTTTAAGAAGTGGCCGCCGCCGCTGGCTTGCAGATAAATTATGTAAAGCAGGGCGGGGATTCCGAGGATCAGGACTTCGAGGAAGAATCCCTGGTTCGGTCCGAGCGGCAGAGTCTTGCGAAAGAAGGCATAGAAGCCCCAGGATATGGCAAGCGTCAGCGCCACCCACGGCACGCCGCCGCCGTTGACGGCGAGAACGATCACGGCAACACCCGCAAGCGCGATGGCGGCGATCTGCAAGGGCGCGAGCTTCTCCTTCAAGAGGACGGCGCCGAGGAAGATGCTGAACAGCGGATTGATGAAATACCCCATCGCCGCATCGAGCGAGTGCCCGCTGCCGATCGCCCAGACGTAGGTGCCCCAATTGACGGTGATCAGCGCCGCCGTCAGTCCGCCCATCGCCATCATCCGCGGCGTGCGCAGCGCGGTGGCGATGTCGCCCATCCGCCCGCGCAGCAGGAGCACCAAGCCGGCAAGCGGCAGCGACCAGACGATCCGGTGTGCGATGACCTCCGCCGGCGAAATATGCGCAACCGCCTTCATGTAGAAGGGCAGGAACCCCCAGAGCAGATAGGCGACGAGTGCAAAGGCAAAACCGCTCGGCGTGTCTTCGTTCTTGGCTACCGGAACCGTTGCATCGACAGACATCGGAGCTTTCCTTGTTTGTTCCGGAGCGCTTCGGCTTCTCGTCGAAGCGCGGAAACTCTTTATGTGTTTGTTTTCGCGCAATTCCGACCGAAAGACGGCGTCAGGCCATCGTGGAATTGCTAAGACTACCGGTCGCGATAACTTAAGCGGCGTGAATAGGCCAATTCATTTCATTGAACCGACGTGAACATAGATTGAACATGCCAGAGCAGTTCCAGGAAAAGTGTGAAACGGTTTTCCGTCCGGAATTGCGTGAAAACAAAAAGATAGAGCGGATCTGCGATTCAAAGAAAAGCAGATCTGCTCTCGCGTCGCGCGTCATTCGCGACGCGTTATGGCGCTGAAACATTTTGATTTTCGCGCAACTATTCACTCGGCGGCGATGCGTCCGGCCATGTGGCGGTTCTTCATCAGTTTGTAGACGACGGAATCCATCAGCGCCTGGAAAGAGGCGTCGATGATGTTTTCCGATACGCCCACAGTCCACCAGCGCACGCCGTCGCCATCGGTGGATTCGATGAGGACGCGTGTGATCGCCTCCGTGCCGCCGTTCAGGATGCGCACCTTGAAGTCGGCGAGCACCAGGTCGGCGATCTCTTCCTGGTATTTGCCGAAATCCTTGCGCAGCGCCAGATCGAGCGCGTTGACCGGCCCGTCGCCTTCGGCAACGGACATGACGGTATGGCCGTCGATGTTCAATTTCACCACGGCTTCCGAGACCGTCTTGACGCGGCCATGGCTGTCGAAGCGACGCTCGACCATGACGCGGAAGCCTTCGATCGAGAAGAATTCGGGGATCGTGCCGAGCGTCCGCCGGGCGAGCAGCTCGAAGCTGGCGTCGGCGGCCTCGTATGCGTAGCCCGAGGATTCGCGCTCCTTGACGATACCGATCAGCCGGTCGAGCCGGGGGTCGTCCTTGGCGACCTCGATACCGCGGCGCTTCAGGGCGTTGATGAAATTGGCCTTGCCGCCCTGATCGGAGACCATGACCTTGCGGAAATTGCCGACGCTCTCCGGTGGCACGTGTTCGTAGGTGCGCGGGTCTTTCAACAGCGCGGAGGCGTGAATGCCGGCCTTGGTCGCGAATGCGGACGCGCCGACATAGGGCGACTGGGGGTCGGGGGAGCGGTTGAGAAGCTCGTCGAAGGCGTGCGACAGGTCGGTGAGGCCGAAAAGCTTCTCGGCATCGATCGCCGTTTCGTAGAGCTCGGAATAGGCCGGCTTCAGCGCAAGGGTGGGAATCAGCGTGATCAGATTGGCGTTGCCGCAGCGTTCGCCGATCCCATTCAGCGTGCCCTGGATCTGCCGGACGCCGGCCTCGACCGCGGCGAGCGAGTTGGCGACGGCCTGACCGGTGTCGTTGTGGGCGTGGATGCCCAGCGCGTCGCCCGGCACGCCGGACGCGATCACCGCTTCGATGATGGCGCGGATTTCCGGCGGCTGCGTGCCGCCATTGGTGTCACAGAGGACCACCCAGCGCGCGCCAGCCTCATGCGCCGTCTTCGCGCAGGCAATCGCGTAGGCGGGATTGGCCTTGTAGCCGTCGAAAAAATGCTCGCAATCGACCAGCGCCTCCTTGCCGGCGGCAACGGCTGCCTTGACGCTTTCGGCGATGCAAGCGAGGTTTTCCTCGTTCGAACAGCCGAGTGCTACTTCGACATGATAGTCCCAGCTCTTGGCGACGAAACAGATCGCATCGCTCTTTGCCTGCAACAGGCTGGCAAGGCCCGGATCGTTGGAGGCCGACACCCCCGGGCGCTTGGTCATGCCGAAGGCGACGAAGGATGCATTCTGCGTGCGCTTGCTGTTGAAGAAGGCGGTGTCGGTCGGGTTCGCGCCCGGATAGCCGCCCTCGACATAGTCGAGGCCGAAATCGTCCAGCATCCCCGCAATCGCAATCTTGTCCTCGACCGAGAAGTCGATCCCGGGCGTCTGCTGCCCGTCGCGAAGCGTCGTGTCGAAGAGATAGATGCGTTCTTTCATGTCGTTTCCTCCCGGCAAGCGGGTGTGGTTGTCTTATCTTCATTGAGGGGCGCTGCCCCTCATCCGGTGCCGCCACCTTCTCCCCGTTTGACAGGGATAAGGGCTATGCAGCGCTTAGACCTTCCCGGCAAACCTGTCCGTCGCCCGGATCAGTTGGTCGAGAATGCCGGGCTCCGAAAAGGCGTGTCCGGCGCCCTCGATCAGATGAAAATCCGCCTTCGGCCAAGCCTTGTGCAGCGCCCAGGCATTCGTAGCGGGGCAGGGCATGTCGTAACGGCCGTGGATGATGACGCCCGGAATGTCCTTCAGCTTATAGGCATCGCGGATCAGCTGTCCCTCGTCGAGCCAGCCGGCGTTGACGAAGAAGTGGTTCTCGATGCGCGCGAACGCGTGAGCGAACGCGTCGTCGCCGAACTTGCCGCTGGTCGCAGGCTCCGGCAGAAGCGTGATCGTCTCGCCTTCCCATAGGCTCCAGGCGCGCGCCGCTTCCATCCGCACCGCCTTGTCGGCGTGCGTCAGCCGGCGGTGATAGGCGTGCATCATCTCGTGACGTTCGTTCTGTGGGATGGGCGCGAGAAAGCGCTCCCACTTGTCGGGGAACATTTCCGAGACTCCGAACTGATAGTACCAGTCGAGTTCCGCCTTGGTCAGCGTATAGATGCCGCGCAGGATCAGTTCGGACACGCGCTCGGGATGCTTTTGCGCATAGGCAAGCGCCAGCGTCGAACCCCAGGAGCCGCCGAAAACCTGCCATTTTTCGACCCCCGCCATCTCGCGCAGCCGCTCGATATCGGCCACGAGATGCCAGGTCGTGTTGGCGTTGAGGTCGGCATGCGGCGTGGACTTGCCGCAGCCACGCTGGTCGAACAGGGTGACGTCGTAGAGCGCTGGATCGAAGACGCGCCGATGCGCCGCCGAAAAGCCGCCGCCCGGTCCGCCGTGCAGAAAGACCGCTGGCTTGGCGCCCGGCGTGCCGGAGCGCTCCCAATAGATGACATGGCCGTCGCCGACGTCGAGATGGCCCGAGGCATAGGGTTCGATCGCGGGATAGAGGGTGCGCAGGGTGTCTGTCATATCTTCAAACCTTCGGAAGGCCAGTTTTCGGTGTCATGGTCGGGATGCTGGAACGAGATGATCTGTTCCTGGCGGGCGATATCGTCCACCTCGGCGCGCTTCGGCTGGTCGAATATCTGCTCGACCCAGCTGATGCGCGATCCGTTGTTCACCTGGATCCGCGGCATCAGGTCGGAGCGGTCGTCGAACGCGCCGATCGCAAGTTCGATCCCATTTGGATGGCGGTAGGTGAGCGGCGTGCCGCAATTGCGACAGAAGCCTCGTTCGATATTGATGGACGACTGGAAATAGCTCGGCTCGCCGCGCATCCACTCCAGCCGTTCGGTCGGCACGGTGACCAGCGGCCCGAAGAAGCCCCCGAACGCCTTCTGGCACATGCGGCAATGGCAGATGGAGGCACGGCCCAATTCGCCGCGGGTGCGAAAGCGTACGGCGCCGCATTGGCAGCCGCCTGTCCGCGTGGCTTCAGTCATCGATATTCCTCCGGTGGCCATGTTTGGGTGTCGTGGTCGGGGTGTTGATAGGAAACGATGTCATGGACGAAGGATGCCGCGTCGGCATCTTCCTCGGTCCGATGGCCTGGAAGGGTGTGCAGGCCATCGACGAAATTGATCTTCGCCTCGATGCCGAACTGCTCGGTGGGCGGAAGTGCGGAGGGATCGTCGAAGGTACCCGCCGCGATTGCAACGCCGTCCGGCGCCTCATAGGTCAGCGGCGTGCCGCAATCGCCGCAGAAGCCGCGTTCGGCGAAATTGGAGGATCTGAACTTTTTCAGTTTGCCGCGGGTCCAGGTGAGTTCGGCGCCCCGCGTCGAAACCAGCGGCGCGTAGTAGGCGCCAAACGCCTTCTGGCACATGCGGCAATGGCAGATCGAGGAATTCGGCAATCGCCCGCGTACCCGAAAGCGGACCGCGCCGCACTGACAGCCGCCGGTGTAGGTGTGGGTCATGAGCTATGCCTTCCTACGGTTCGAAGGATGTGCAGGCAAACATTGTCGAGGTCGTGGAGAACGTCGTCGTTCCAGAACCGCAGCACGGTCCAGCCGTCATGTTGCAGGCGCAAAGTCCGGGTCGCGTCGTAGATGAGTGCGCGGCCATCGCCATGCTGCGTGCCATCCAGTTCGACGATCAACTGTTCGGAAGGGCAGGCGAAATCAACGATGTAGCCGGCAATCGGCATCTGGCGGCGGAAGCCGAGGCCCATGAGGCGGTGCGCCCGCAGCTCGTTCCAGAGTTTCAGTTCCGCGTCGGTCAATGCTTTCCGCATGCGCCGGGCGTTGGCGCGAACCTTCGGCGAAACCGGCGAGTGCGGGGTGGCTGAGTTCACCGCTTCAACTCCCACGTCGTGACACGCTCACCCGTTGCCGGATCCTTGCCGTCCTTGAGCTGGACCCCCTTGGCGGCGAGATCCTCGCGGATCTTGTCGGCTTCTGGGAAATTTTTCGCTTTCAGCATTTCGAGCCGCATGGCCACCAGCGCGTCGACCGCCGAGGCAACCGCTTCGTCGATTTCAACCGTCTTCGGCAGGACGCCCAGGAGTGCCGCGCTCGCCGCAAAGACGGGAAGGGCGGCGGGATCGGCGTTGGCGGTCTGCGCCAGCGCATGCAGCGCCTGGATTGCGGCGACCGTGTTAAGATCGTCCGCCAGCGCCTCGATGACCGCGGCATCGGGCTCAGCCTCGGCTGCCTCGCCGGCCGGCCATTTCGCGAGAAGCCGCTCGGCTTCCTCGAGCCGCTTCACGGAAAAATCGATCGGCTCACGGTAGTGCGTCATCAGCATCGCAAGCCTCAGCACGTCGCCCGGCCATTTGCGGCCGCCGAATTTCTCGGTGTGCAAGAGTTCGTAGATGGTGACGAAGTTGCCCTCGGATTTCGACATCTTGCGGCTTTCGACCTGCAAGAAGCCGTTGTGCATCCAGACATTCGCCATCACGTCCGTGCCGTGTGCGCAGCGCGACTGGGCGATTTCGTTCTCATGATGCGGGAAGATCAGGTCGAGGCCGCCGCCGTGAATATCGAAGACCTCGCCGAGATAACGGCCGCTCATAGCCGAGCATTCGATGTGCCAGCCGGGGCGTCCACGGCCCCAGGGGCTTTCCCAGCCGGGCTCGCTCCCTGTCGACAACTTCCACAGCACGAAATCGCCCGGGCTTTTCTTGTGAGCGTCGACGGCGACACGCGCGCCGGCCTGCTGTTCATCGAGGTTGCGCTTCGAAAGCTGACCGTAGTCGGCCATGGATTTCGTGTCGAACAGCACTTCGCCCGCCGCCTGATAGGCATGGCCGTTGGCGATCAGCCTTTCGATGAGGTCGATCATCTCAGGAATGTTGTCGGTCGCGCGCGGCTGGACGGTCGGCTTGAGGCAGCCGAGGGCCTCGGCATCGTCCAGAAATTGCGTCTCGGTCTTTTCGGTGACAGCGCGGATGGCGTCGTTGAGCGGCAGGCCGGGATAGTCGCGCAAGGCGCGTGCGTTGATCTTGTCGTCAACGTCGGTGATATTTCGCGCGTAGATGACGCTCTTTGCGCCATAGACATGATTGAGCAGCCGGAAGAGCACGTCAAAGACGATGATCGGCCGCGCGTTGCCGATATGGGCAAAATCGTAGACGGTCGGGCCGCAGACATACATGCGGACGTTCTTCGGATCGATCGGCGTAAAGTCGACCTTTTCGCGCGTCAGCGTGTTGTAAAGCTTGAGCGTAGTGCCCATTCAAAGTCTCCCAAACGAATGTGCGGCCCGGGCCGGGTCGTTTGTCTGCTCAAGACTTTTCAGGAGACGAAAACGGCCAGGCCAGCGGGAATGCTAGCGAATAATCTTCCGGCAATTAATGCAGACGACCGTTTTCATGGCGCGTTTTATGGCGCGGTTGCGAAGATTGGTCAAGGGGGAGCAAGCCAGGCTCCCGCCCGAAATCACTCCGGTTCGCGGTAGTCGACGAACTTGCCTTCACGCACAAGATAAAGCTTGCCGGTCTCGGCAACCTCGTCGGAGACGAGAGGTATGAGCTTGGCGGCGACCTCGGAGGGGTGCGGAAGCGTTACCGGGTCTTCGCCCGGGACGGCCAGCGCCCGCATCGCGGTGCGAGTCGGGCCTGGATTGACGCTGTTGACGCGGAGCGTCGTACGCTGCGTCTCGCCGGCCCAGATACGAACCAGCACTTCGACAGCAGCCTTCGACGCGGCATAGGGTCCCCAGAACGGGCGACAGCTGTGGGCGACGCCGGAGGAAAGCACGATGGCGCGGCCGGCCTCGGAGCGCATCAGCAACGGTTCGACCGAGCGGATAAGACGCCACGTCGCCGTGACGTTGACGTTCATCACCTTCTCGAAAACCTTCGCCTCGACGTGGCCGATCGGCGAGATCGTACCGAGCATGCCGGCGTTGGCGACGAGGATGTCAAGCTTGCCCCAGCGCTCGAATATCGAGGCGCCGAGGCGGTCGATCGCGGCCATGTCGGCAAGGTCGAAGGGCACCAGCGTCGCCGAGCCTCCGGCGGCCTTGATCGCATCGTCGAGATCCTCGAGCCCGCCGACCGTACGGGCGCAGGCAATGACATGCGCGCCGGCCTTGGCAAGTTCGAGGGCCGTGAAATAGCCGATGCCGCGCGAGGCGCCGGTGACCAGTGCTATCTTGTCCTTCAGGTTGACGCTCATGCCAGTATTCCGTGATCGCGGTGAAAGGGAAGGGCGATGGCACGGCCCATAACAGGGAACGGCCGGGCTCTCAACCGCCCATGGCATAATTCCCTGAGCGCTGCGTCGATGCCTCTAGAACAACTAACCCCTCGAACCGGGTAAGCATCAAGCGGCCACGCATGCGGTCGCTTTGTTGGCCCGGATATCAGCCGTTGCTCGCCATGACGGCAAGCTTGCGCACATTGCCGGCGCTCTCCTGGTCGAGGAGCCGGGTCGGATAGTCGCCGGTGAAGTAGTGATCGGTAAACTGGGGCGATTTCGGATCGCGCGACTGTCCGCCGACGGCACGATAAAGCCCGTCGATCGACAGGAAGCTCAGCGAATCCGCGCCGATGTGGCGAGCCATCGCATCGACGTCGGCATACTGGTTGGCGAGCAGGTTGTCGCGGTCCGGCGTGTCGATACCGTAAAAGTCCGGGTGAAAGATCATCGGGCTCGCGACACGGATATGCACCTCGGTCGCGCCGGCTTCGCGGATCATCTGCACGATCTTGACGGAGGTCGTACCGCGCACGATGGAGTCGTCGACCAGCACCACGCGCTTGCCGGCAATCATCGCCCGGTTGGCGGAATGCTTGAGCTTCACGCCGAAGGCGCGGATCTGCTGCGTCGGCTCGATGAAGGTGCGGCCGACATAGTGGTTACGGATGATGCCGTATTCGAAGGGAATGCCGCTTGCCTGGGCATAGCCGAGCGCTGCCGGCGTGCCGCCGTCAGGCACGGGAACCACGACGTCGGCTTCAACAGGCGCTTCGGCGGCAAGGTTCATGCCCATGTTCTTGCGCGCCACATAGACGCTGCGGCCGCCGACCACGGAATCGGGACGCGCGAAATAGACGTATTCGAAAAGGCAGAGACGCTCAGGCCTGGTGACGTCGGGCTTGCGGGCGTCGATGGTGACCGAGCCGTCCGGCTGGATCTCGCAGATGACGACTTCGCCGTTTTCAACGTCGCGCACATATTTTGCGCCGATGATTTCGAGCGCGCAGGTCTCCGAACAGAAGATCGGCTTGCCGTCGAGTTCGCCCATGACCAGCGGACGGATGCCGATCGGGTCGCGTGCGGCGATCAGCTTGGTGCGGGTCATGGCGAGCATCGAGTAGCCGCCTTCCATCTGGCGGATGGCGTCGATGAAGCGGTCGGAGGATGAGGCCTGCTTGGAGCGGGCGATGAGATGCAGCACGACCTCGGTGTCCGAAGTCGACTGACAGATCGCGCCGTCGGCGATCAACTGCCGGCGCAGCGTCAGGCCGTTGGTGAAGTTGCCGTTATGGGCGATCGCGATGCCGCCGACTTCGAGTTCGGCAAAGAGCGGCTGAACGTTGCGAAGCGCCACCTCGCCGGTCGTCGAATAGCGTGTGTGGCCGATCGAGATATAACCGGGGAGCTTCGCCAGGGTCGCGGGGTCCGTATAGTGGTCGCCGACGAGGCCCATGCGCTTTTCGGTGTGAAACTGCTTGCCGTCGAAGGTGACGATGCCGGCCGCTTCCTGACCGCGATGCTGGAGCGCATGCAGCCCGAGCGCGGTCAGCGCCGCCGCATCCGGGTGCCCCAGGATGCCGAACACCCCGCATTCCTCATGTAGCGTATCGCCGTCGAGTTCATCCTGGAATGAAGCGGAATGGGGGAGGATCATGGCAGCGGGCCTTTTCTCTCACTTTGGGATCGGTCCGCGCAGCATCGCGGCTCTCGCATCAAAAATAACGGAAAATCCGGCCGGAAAGAATGCCGGCCGGATGTCTGTCGTTTCGTCCCGCTCAAATGGCGATTGTTGCGCCGCCGGTCAAGCGTTGAATCGGATCAATTGCTCGTCTGCGGCGCTGGCGCCGCTGGTGCGTCGTCTGAAGGCGGTGCCTCGCTCGTCGCGCCTTCGCCTTCCTCGTCCTGCGATGGCTGCCCCGGAACGATCTTCTCGACCTTGGAGCGGACAACCTGCGCGATCTGCTCGGGCAGGGCGGATTCCAGCTTCACGACCATGGAGTCGAGAAACGGTTTGGACTTGGCGTTGTTGACCCAATCCGGGCGATGCGGCTGATCGACCAGCCAATTCCAGAAGGCGACGGCCACGACCAGGAGAAGCACGCCGCGCGCGGCGCCGAAAAGGAAGCCGAGGGTGCGGTCGAGCGCGCCGATGCGGCTGTCGATGATGAAATCGGCGACCTTCATCGTGATGAAGGAGATGAGGATCAGCGCGATGAGAAAGACCACGGCGGCGGAGCCGACGATGGCGATGCTATCGCTATCAGTGTAGCGCTTCGCATAGGGCAGGAGCGTCGGATAGAGGTAATAGGCGGCCGCAGCCGAGCCACCCCAGCTGACGATCGAGAGAATTTCGCGGGAAAAGCCACGGACCATGGCCAGTACGGCCGAAAAGAGAACGACGCCGATAACAATGCCGTCGAAAATCGTAATGGGCATTTACATTTTACTCCAAGACTTGCCGCAACCGCGGCTGCCATCCGCCACAACGCATATCATGCCGGCATCGCGGTTGCGACGAGGCAAATCAGTCTTCATCCTGCGCTTGTCGAAGCGCTCCCTTCGATCCGGCGATGCGCGCAACCAGATCCGGCAGGCTTTCGATCTCGGTCCACCGTCCGCCCGAGCCTTTCGGCAGATCGGCGGTGGCGACGGGAAGAAGCGCTGCAGAAAATCCCAGCTTCTCGGCTTCCTTGAGGCGCTGGGGGGTGTGCGCAACCGGCCGGATTGCACCCGACAGGCTGACTTCGCCGAAATAGACGCAATCGGCAGGCAGGGCAAGACCGGCCAGCGATGAAACCAGCGCTGATGCGACCGCAAGGTCGGCCGCCGGTTCGCTGATACGATAGCCGCCCGCGATGTTGAGATAAACATCATGGCTGCCGAGCCGCACGCCGCAATGGGCTTCGAGCACAGCGAGAATCATCGATAGCCGCGCCGAATCCCAGCCGACGACGGCGCGGCGCGGCGTGCCGAGGGAGGTGGGGGCGACGAGCGCCTGAACCTCGACCAGGATCGGGCGCGTGCCTTCCATGCCGGCAAAGACCGCGGCCCCCGGCGCCTTGGCGTTGCGTTCGCCGAGAAAGAGTTCGGAAGGGTTGGCGACTTCCCTAAGGCCCATGTCGGACATTTCGAATACGCCGATTTCGTCGGTGGGGCCAAAGCGGTTCTTGACCGTGCGCAGGATGCGGTAGTGATGGCCCCGGTCGCCCTCGAAATAGAGAACCGCATCGACCATGTGCTCGACCACGCGCGGCCCGGCGATCTGGCCGTCCTTGGTAACGTGGCCGACAAGCACCATGGCCGCACCGGTCTGCTTGGCGAATCGGATCATCGCCTGCACGCCGGTGCGCACCTGCGTAACCGTTCCCGGCGCGGACTCGGCAAGCTCGCTCCACAGCGTCTGGATGGAATCGATGATCACGAGATCCGGACGTTTGCCTTCGGCAAGCGTGGCCAGGATATCCTCGACATTCGTCTCGGCGGCAAGCATCACGTCGGTGTCGGCGACATTCAGCCGCTGCGCCCGCAGCCGCACCTGGGCCACCGCCTCCTCGCCGGAGACGTAGACGATCTTGTGGCCGCGCCGCGATAGGGCCGCGGCGGCCTGCATCAAAAGCGTCGATTTGCCGATGCCCGGATCGCCGCCGACCAACACCGCCGAGCCGCGCACGAAGCCGCCGCCGGTTGCCCGGTCGAGCTCCGAGATGCCGGTGTGGATGCGCGGTGCTTCCTCGATCTCGCCCGATAGCGAGGTCAGCGCCGCGGGCCGGCCTTTTTTAGGCACCTTGGTCGGGCCGCCGCCGATGCCGCCCATCGGGTCTTCTTCGACGATCGTGTTCCATTCGCCGCAGCCGTCGCATTTGCCAGCCCAGCGGTTGTGAACCGTGCCGCAGTTCTGGCAGATGAATTGGGTGCGGGCTTTCGCCATCAAGTCTGCTTTCGAAGTCAAAGGCTTCGCCGGACGGGCGAATCATCGGTGAATGCTAGATAATGGCTTTCCGCGTCCATCAAAACTAATGATTTTCGCATCAACGCCGCCTGTGTCACCATGTTTCGCTTGAAGTTTTTCAATCGATGGTGGGCGGAATGTTCGACTATACGCTTGCGCACTGGCTGACGTTTCTGTCCGCCGCGGTGCTGCTCAACCTGTCTCCCGGGCCGGATATCGCCTTCATTCTCGGCCACACGATCAGCAGCGGAACGCGCTCGGGCTTTGCGGCATTGTTCGGCATATGGAGCGGCGCGTGCATTCACGTCGGCATGGCCGCCGCCGGCCTTTCGGCGATCCTGGCGACTTCTGCACTCGCCTTTTCCTTGGTGAAATGGGTGGGCGCCGCCTATCTGATCTGGCTCGGCATCCAGGCCCTGCGGTCGAAGGGCGAGAGCGCCTGGATCAAGGAGGCCGGTGCACCCTTGCCTTGGGCGAGGCTCTATCGGCAGGGCGTCATGGTCTCGCTGCTCAATCCGAAGGTCGCCATTTTCTTCCTCGCCTTCCTGCCGCAGTTCGTGGTCCACGGCGCGGGGCCGGCATGGGCGCAGCTGCTTCTGCACGGCAGCCTGATCATCGTGGTCGCAGCCTTCATCGAACCGCCGCTTATCCTCGTCGGCGGCCGGCTTGCCTCATCGCTCCGCAACAACCGGCGTCTCGGCCTCTGGCTCGACCGCGGCCTGGGTACGATCTTCGTGGCGCTGGGATTGCGTCTGGCGACGAGTTCGCAATAAGGACGAAGCATTCGTCGAATGCATCAGAGACCAGCGTCTGCGAAATCGTCCGGAGCAATGTCCTGACGGCCATGCACGACGCGGACGACCAGCAGCGACCTCTCCGTCACTCGGAAGTAGAAGCATCGATCTTTATAGGCGAATGCCCGTAGACCGGGCGCGAGCACGCTCCTGTCGACACCGGTCAGGCCAAGCTCGGCCACAGATCGGGCCTTACGGTCGAGATCGGTGATGAATTGGTCGGCGGCGGCCGGATTTTCCGCCGCAATGTGGCGATAGATGGCGCGGAGATCGGCCCGCGCCGCGCGGGACCATTGAAGTTGCCGCTCTTTAATGGTTCGGCTCCAGCTTGCGAATGTCGGCCAGCAGAGCCTCCGCACTATCGTACGAATAGACCCGCCTCGCGGCGATGTCGTCATCGCCTTCTTTGATGAGCGCGCGCAGTTCAGTGACCCTTGCCTGTCGGCTTCGCAATAGGGTCAAGCTGGCACGAACCACGTCGTCCGCGTCGCGAAAGGTCCCTGCTTCGACCTGCTCGTCTATGAAGGCCTTGTCCGCGTCGCTGAGATGTATCGTCGCCATCGCTGTCTCCTTCTCTCCGATATAACATCGCAGAGCGACGTTTTCTATTCCTCCGCAACATAGTGCCGCTGGTGGCGCAGCCCCATGCTCGTCAGCATCTCGTAGCCGATGGTGCCGGCGGCTCGTGCGGCGTCATCGACCAGGATGTTGCTGCCGAAGAGTTCGATATAGTCGCCGGCCTTGACCAGCTTTTCCGGCACGTCCGTCACGTCGAAGATTGTAAGATCCATGGTGATGCGGCCGGCGACCGGAACGCGGTGGCCGGCAATGAAGCCCATGCCACCCTGCGGCACCGCTTGGCGCAGCGGTACGCCGCCGCTCGACTGGCTGCGCATATAGCCGTCGGCGTAGCCGGCGGACACGACGGCAAGCCGGCTGTCGCGGTCAAGACGCAGCGCGCGGCCGTAGCCCACGGTCTCGCCGGCCTTGACGTTGCGGGTCTGGATGACGCGCGCCTCGGCGGTCGCGACCGGCCGCATCGGGTTTGCCATGCCGTTGACGGCCTCCGCGCCATAAAGCGCGATCCCGGGACGGGTGAGGTCGAAATGGTACTCCGGTCCGAGGAAGATACCGGCGGATGCGGCAAGGCTTGATTCGATACCTTCGAAAGCAGCGGTAACCTGCCGGAAGGATTCGAGTTGTTGCCGGTTCATCGGATTGGCGGGATCGTCGCCGCAGGCAAGATGGCTCATGACGAGAACAGGCGCGAAGCTCGCCGGGCGCGAGACATCATCGGCAAGGGCAATCGCGTCCTCCATCGGCAGGCCGAGCCGGTTGAAGCCGGTGTCGACCTGCAGTGCGCAGGGATATTCGCCGTAGTCGGCAAGCACCGCCATCCAGAAGCTCAGCTGCTCTTCGGAGACGATCACCGGCACCAGATCGTTCTCGAAGATCCGCCGCTCCATGCCGGGCCAGATGCCGGAAAGCACGAAGATGCGCGCCTCCGGCGCATAGAGCCGCAATATCACGCCTTCATCCACGGTCGCCACGAAGAAGTCGCAGGCACCGGAGAGATAGAGCGCTTCGCCGACATCCTCGATCCCCAACCCATAGGCGTCCGCCTTGACAACGGCGGCCGTGCGGGCACGGCCGGAACGCAGCGCCATGTCGCGCCAGTTTTCGACGAGCGCGGTGAGATCGACCGTCAGCCGTAGACCTGCCGAGGCGAAATTGTCGTCGTCGTCGAAGGGGAGCTCTGTCATGGTTCGCCTTAAGGAACGGTGGCCAAAGGAATGTCCGCCGTCAGTCTAAGGACCGATGCCGCAAAGAGGAAGAGCGCGGGCGCTCATTGCCTCTCTACGATCACTTTTGTTCAAGACTGTTCGCCGCGCCTGCGCTAGGGTCGCGACATGCAGAACGTATCGCAGAAACAGGCGGCGGAGGCGATGCCGCTTGCCGGCGTGGATACGGCCCGCTTTTGGCGGGACCGTCGCTTCCGCGACATGGAATGCCTGAGCGCCAGTTTCCTGACCCACGAATATGCGCCGCACGCGCACGATACCTTCAGCATAGGCGCAATCGAAAGCGGCAGCCAGATCGCCACGCTGTTCGGGACGCGCGAGGAGACCGGCCCGGGCAACCTGTATCTGATCGATCCCGGCGTCGTGCATGACGGCATGCCCGGCGGCGCCGGCTATCGCTATCGGATGGTCTATCCCATTTAAATTACCGGCAAGGCGCTGATTTGGCTGGATTTGGTATCTGGGGCAGGCGAGCGAACCACAAGACTGCCCACAAGGCCGCCTGCCGGGGCTGGAGCGCGAAACGGGGTCTGGGCGGCATCATTGGCCGTCGGACCGCAAACGCTCGCTAGCGCGGATGTCAGGCCGGCACAGAACGCAGGCAACCGCCGGTCACTTGCAGAGTGACCATACAACGATGCCGACATGCACCGAGACATTGCCGGAGGAGCTGTACAGGCTTGCGTGCCTTTCTTCGCCGTTAACAGACCAAACAAACTCCACGCTCGAAAAGAGACCGCCCTTTCCGTAGCTCGATGACACCTTCACCTGCGGAGGCCCATACTGCGAGATCATGTCCTTCGATGTGGAGGCAAAGGCATCGACGCCACCCGAAACCGACTTGCTCACTCCGAACAAGCGTCCCTCGCAGAACGATGCGTTCATCTCGAGATCGGTCAGGTAGATGTTGTCGCCGTCCGGGTCCGGGCGCAGGTTGGGCCCCATACGTCGGGCGACAGCCTTGAATTCCTCAACGCTCATGCCGGAGCGAAATCCGTCCTGCTCGAAGGCGATCGCAGAAGCCGGCATGCAGGCAAGTGTTGCCAGTGCCATGATGAAGCGCACGCAGATCCCGGTCATAACGATAAGCCCCCCTTGTCGATGCCGTGCCGAGGCAACCTCGTCCTCGTCATCTAGAATGCCCGCGTCTTGCAGAATTTGTCGTTCATGTACTTCACTGCGGCCTGAATGCGAGACAGTTCACGGTCTATGCCCGGTCTGTCCGTCTCGGTGTTGCACTTGGTTGAGCCATCTTCTTGGATCGAACACCAAGCTCCGGGATACCAGCGGGGCTGATAAACGCCTCTGTACGGACCGCTTTCGACAACTGTCGGTGGATAGAACGTTTTGCTGAAGTCTAGGACATCAACCGACACGTCCAGCACATTTGACGTCTCGGTATAGTACTTGGACGTGAGACGAAAACGGCATCCATCGATCTGCTCAAACGTGGTGTCCTTGATAATTTGGCCTTTCGCCTTGTCGAGCCATTCGCGGAAAGTGAGCGGTTGTTCAGAAATCCGCTCCTCGTTCGGGTTCTCATCATTTGCTACAACGCCTGAATAGAGGAATGCTGCGGTCTCCTCAGCGGATTGGGCAAAGGCAGTCGATGAGGCGACGCTGGCTAGGACGAGGGCAGCGCAAAAGGTCGCGCCATTGATCTTAGTCATCTCACCACTCCTCGCACTCTCACACAAAGTCTGACCGATACCCTTCGGCAAGTACAGGACTTCACAGCCCTACTTGTGGTTACCACTTCCCATGAGCAACGCACGTAACTTGCGCCTAGATGCCAATTGCTTGCTTGTCGCTGCCATGTCTCACCGCTTTTCCAGTTGCTGGCCTTATGCGCCTTGCAGTTTGCCGCAAGCGTACAGATACTGGACAGTGTGGTGCAACAGCCGGGGCATCGACAATCTCCCCGGTTGCACCAGCCCTTTGAGACCTGGAACAACAAAAAAGCGAGCCGAGAATGTCTGGCGACGACGAAACCCGAACTGCATCCGAAGCTGACCTGGCGGGCGTGCTGGCAAAGGCTTTGGTAGACGTTCCGCTGGCAAAGGTCTTAGGCCAATTGCTTGCGGATATCACCGAGATCAAGGTTCGCATGGAGGGAGAGATCATTTCAGGAGAGCGGATAGACGCGATCCTTCGGGCTCTTTACCCTCATTTGCCCGAAGAAATACGCCGCATGACGGATGATGGCCCCACAATGGCCGTTTATGGCGCACTGAGGGCTGGCGGCCTGCGCCTCGAAGAGCAGCGACATGGTTGCTTCTTTGATCATCGCCCGATTGCGTGGATGTCACGATCATTGAAAGATGACCAAACGAGACCTCCGGATTTCACCAGCGATCCCACTGTAGAAGCAAGATGGCGTGATGAAGATCGAATTATCACACCGCTGTTTCCAGGACCAAATGAAGGGAGGAGGCGCTAGTAAAGAAACAGATACCTTCTCAACTATCCCCAAGGAAACCGACGGGGAAGACCTTCTCGTAGTCTGAAGCCACATGCGGGCACACCGAAAATGTTCAAACAAACCGGCGCAGCTCTCATCCGCTCTGCTACGCACCGCATGATGTCGCGCTGTCTTATGCTGGTAAGTTGGACAATGTCGTCCGCCAAATGGGGCAAAATGCAAGCTGCCATCGTGTTGATGGCGCTGGTTTGTTATCTCCTCACTTACAGATTGCGGGCCAAGCATTATAGGAAACAAGAACGTCCATCTGTCCCGAATAGCTTTTCAGGCTGATGCGCTTTGTCTCTCCGGTATCAACGGACCACGAAAGATCCACGTCCGAAAACAGACCCTGCTTTTCGTAATTCGATGACGCTGACACTTGCGGAGGCCCATACTGCGAGATCATGTCTTTTACTTCAGAAGCGAAACCATCAACGCCACCTGTAATTTTCTTGTTCATGGCGAACAAACGATCCTTGCAATACGAAAGGACGAAGCCAGTATCGGTTATGTAATTGCCGCCATCCTTGCTGCTATCCCATGGAACTGGAGTAAGTTTGTAAGCTCCACCTTGCAGGGCAACGGCTTTAAAGTCGGCGACACTCATGCCGGAGCGAAATCCGTCCGTATCAAAAGCATTCGCCGAGCCAGCGAGCGCCAATGCCATGGCGACCGCGGCGAGCCTGATAGTAGTTGTCATTTCGTTGTCTCCGTGTTGAAAGGGTTGCCGTTCTTCGCCACCCAGCCATGCAGCTGGATTAGATCGATCTGGTACTCGCAGCGGGGATAGCTCTTCTGGCGTCTCTCGATGATGCTCATGGTATCGGAGAAAGTGTCGCCGCCGCCGCCGCCCTTCCACCAACAAAAAAGCCCCAGTCTGGGCAACCGGAGGGGGCTGTTGAGGCGCATCTCAGCACCCTGCATCGGCGGTGCACATGCGGCTGCGGACTTCGCGGGTATCCTTGTTTTGCCATACGCAACCCATGATGTAGCCAGCGTTGTCCTTTTTGAGGGTGAGCAGTTGCCAAGAGCCGCTCGCATCTTCGTAGTCGCTGCAAGCGATCAGGTGGTCAGCCGGTTTGCAGGCGGACAGCAGAGCAGCGACAGCCAATATGCCGATCAGTTTTTTCATTGGTTTGGGGCCTTTCAGGAGTTGAGCAGGTAGCCGACGGCGCAGTAGATGCCGACGGCGACGAGGCCGAGGCCCCAGATGGCGATGCGGCTGCCGTCGAACATGCCGAAGGCGACCGCGACGAGGACGGCTGCGACCATGGGCAGGCCGAAGACGGCGAAGATGGCGACGGTGTCGTGCCATTGCTGGTGGGTCATGTGTGGTTCACTTCCTTGAGTTGGGTCCACTAGGCCTGCCAGATCGAATTGTCGCAGCCGGGGTGCTGTTTCTGGTGGAGGCTGATGACATCGTCCGCAGGCAGCGATGTCCTTGCCGCAGCAAATTCGGCCACCCTGATGTGGATGGTGCGTTGCAACCCCTCAACAGGTGCGCTTGAGTTTGGCGTCTGGAAGCAAAAAATTGGCCGCAAAGCACAAATCGGGCCGTGCCTTGGAGCAACAGAACCAAAATCGGGGGTGTTTTCCAAAAGCAACTGGCTCACCGCCTTTGCACCACAATGGCGTCTGACAGCAAACCATTGGCAGCCAGAAGCAAGCGACGCTGCATAGAGTTTCCTAGTTACGGGTGACGCGACGTGGCCCACGCGCTTAGCGCAGTCGAAAACGAGGATGGAAATGCGAGATCAATACGCCGGGGATGTCAGTGATCTCCTAAAGTTCGGCTTTCTGCGCGCTCTGGCGGGCATAGACAGAACGCTAGGTGTCGCGTGGTATTACGCACCGGGAGACGACGGCGGGCCGGACGGGCGGCATCTTGAATGGCGTGACGAAGCCGCTTGGCGGCACGTGGACGCTGACCTCCATGCGGGCCTCTCTACTCTGCCAACGCGCAGCATCGCGGCACTTGAACAGGCAGCGATCTGGCCAAATGGGGCGTTGTTTCATCGAGAACCCATGCCGCCACGCGCAGAACGCAATGTTTGGGGTAAGCGCAAACGAGAGGCCTTGGACGCGGCCGACATCGTCTTTCTCGATCCAGACAACGGCGTTGGTGCGGGATCACCAAAGCACGCGACCTTTGCAGAGGTACGGCTGCTTCGAAAGCCCGGCCGCGCCGTCGTGTTCATTACCTTTCCCAGCAAAGGCAAAAAGCATGACGAGCAACTACACCAGTTGCATGAGCGTTTGCGGGCTGAGACCGGCGCTAGCGAAATCGCCACGCTGCGAACAAATGTATCGGTGCCGCGTGGTGATGGATCAGCTTATGTCGTGCAGCGGCAACGATGGTTCACAGTCGTCGACTACAGCGCCGAACTCATTGCTCGCGCACAAGCATTCGTTCTCGCGGTGTCAACCGTTCCGCGCGTCCGTGCGCGGCTGGACGTGTAACGGATCGTCCCTGTCGGTCATAAGGCAATCTCAAATGAAAAAGATTATGATTGCGGCATGTCTCTTGACGGACACGCCGATCGATATGCCCTATGACCAGGAGAATTGATTTTGAGAAAACCTGAAGCGATTGGCCAAATAACAGCGGAACACCGAATTGCGCTTGACTGGTTCCGTAAGAATGCCGGTAGGGCAGTTTCGTGGGCAGAAATGCAGGCGTATGCGGACACAGGGGCGCGTCTGGTAAATCAGGCAAAGGGTATCTACAAGCCCGCCTACACAGACTATGCTCTTAGTGTGCGGCAAACCCTCAATGGTCCTTACGCCGATCGCCCTGTGACACCTATGGAAAATGGCGCTTGGGAGTACCGTTATTTTCAAGAAGGCGCGTTACCTAAAGACCGCGACCAGGCAGCGACAAACCGCGGCCTAGTGCGCTGTATGGAGGATGGTGTTCCGGTGGGAGTGTTGCTTCAGCGAAAACCGAAGCCGGGTGTCACGTATGACGTACTTGGTCTCGCGACCGTCGTCGAATGGTCCGATGGTTATTTCATACTTCGCAGCGTTGCCCACGGCGAGGAAGGACGGCGCGCTGAAGAGACGAAGGCTTCACTAGTTCGCACAGCGGTAGAAGCCGCACAGCCGGAATTTGTCCCAGATACTCCCGACACTCGGGAGAGAACAATGGCAGAAGTCGTTCGGCGGCGCGGGCAAGGGGCATTTCGCCAGAAGCTTATCCTTGCCTATGACCGGAAATGCGCGATTACAGATTGTGATGCCGTCGAGGCGTTGGACGCAGCGCACATAACACCTTACCTGGGTGTTGAAACGAATGACCCGAGGAATGGGCTACTACTACGGGCTGATTTGCACAATCTGTTCGATCTTGGCTTGTTGGCCGTGGATGTCGTTACAATGAGCGTTGTTGTTGCCGAGAGCCTTAGATCAACAGTTTATGGCGACCTTCACGGCAAGGCGCTTAGGTCACCGTCTGACACGCGATTGGGACCAAGTCGTGGCGCGCTCCTAGCTCATAGAAATTGGGCAGAGATCTAGGATCATTGTTTGCTTTTCTTCCAACATCAGGTTTCCCATCAAGTGATGTGCGGCTAGGTGGGCATTGGCTAGTGTTGTTTGAGATGGGAAGACCCGCAAAGATTGGCGGCGTACGTCACTATGCCAAATTCTGGCTGCTGGTTCTGGCCCGCCTGCGCCGGTGGTCAGGGATGACTTCAGTGGGGGAAGGGTGGGCGCACGGCTGAATACGCCGATCGCCGCGGCAACGAGGTCCTCGCAGAGGCAGCCCTGGAACAAGCTGGAAGGGCAGCCATGGAAAGTAATGTCTATTGGGACGTGAGACTGGTTGGCACTCTCTTTACGGCTCGTGATTTATTGGTCGGGCGATTTACGACGGCAAAAGCGAGCTGCGCCGCCGAACGCAATGCGAGGCTGCGATATTGAGTAGACTGCAACAACGGGTATTGCTTGGACTGATCACGAACCCATTCGGGACGACATTTCGGGCAATGGAGCTTTACGGAGATCACCTGCGGCTTACGCGTCGCGGATTGACCTCGTCCGTGCACCTTGAAGCGATATCTGCTGCCCCACTGGTGCGGAAGGGGGCGGTTGGTGCCACCATGACCGTCACGACGGCAGAGCGCAACTTCGTTATGCGTGGTCTCCGATATCCTGACGGGTGCATGTTCGCTGAAGAAGTCAAAAGCGCCTGGATCGGGTTCAATCTTTTGGCGCTGGAGCGTGAAGCAGATCGCTTACTGCGAGTTCATTGCGCGGTTGCTGAACTGGCCAAGCCAGCTCGTTATCCTGCTGCCTGCGAACTCGGGCCTCTTTTGAGCGATGCCAGGGCCCTTGAGACCTCGCTGCTATCGAAACTCCAGCCAGACGCCATCGGAGCCGAGCAAGCCGAGCGTGTTGCACTTGTCAGAAGTTTCACCGCAGATCCTGGCACGATGAGAACGAGCGCCCTCGCGACTTTTGTTCCTGCCGAGCTCGAACGCTGGAAGGACTTCTTCGATACGATCGAAAGCAAGCCTCTGACGCCGGAACAGCGCCTGTCTGTCGTGGTGGACGAGGACGCAACGCTCGTGCTAGCTGGTGCCGGATCCGGAAAGACCAGCGTCATCACTGCCAAGGCCGCCTATCTCGTCAAGGCCGGTATCCGCCGCCCGGACGAAATACTGCTGCTGGCATTTGCAAAGAACGCCGCCGAAGAAATGTCGGAGCGGGTTGAGGCCCGTTCCGGCGTTCCGATCGTGGCGCGGACGTTTCACGCGCTTGCCTACGACATAATCGGAACGGTCGAGGGATCGAAACCTGCGCTTGCCAAACACGCCACCGATGATGTGGCATTCACCAACACCATCAAAGAGATTTTGATGGATCTTGTTCGGACACATCCGGAAGTGTCCAAGGCGATCATCAAGTGGTTCGCTCACTTTTTGATCGAGCCGAAGACCGAGTGGGACTTCAAGACCAAGCACGATTTTTACACCCATATTGAAAAGCAGGATCTGCGCACTCTGCAGGGGGAGAAGGTCAAGAGTTACGAAGAATTGCAGATCGCCAATTGGCTTTATGAAAACGGCGTTGAGTACGAGTATGAGCCGAACTACGAACACAAGATCCGGGAGACCGGACGCCGCGACTATTGCCCGGATTTTCGTCTGACCGAAAATGGTGTCTACATCGAGCATTTCGGTGTGCGGCTTCAGAAAATGCCGGATGGCAGCGAGCGGCAGATCACCGCGCCTTTCGTCAATCGCGACGAGTATCTGGCGGGTATGGAATGGAAGCGCGAGGTTCACGCGGCCTATGAAACCACACTTATCGAGACATATAGCTTCGAGCGGCAGGAGGGGCGTCTTCTCAGCGCGTTGGCTGAAAAGCTCGCACCGCATGTGACGCTAAAACCTCGCCCCGCTGAGACGATCTTCGACCGCGTAATAGAGTTGAAGCAGGTCGATGCGTTTTCACAACTGCTCGGCACTTTCCTGCGCAAGTTCAAGAGCGGAGGCTACAGCGTCCCTGACTGCGAGACGAAGTCAGAACGACTTAACTTGGGTAGTCGCGCCAAAGCGTTCCTCGACGTCTTCGTGCCAGTTTTCACGGAATATCAGAAGCGGCTTGCTGGGAGGATCGATTTCGAAGATATGATCCTGCGAGCCGCTCACTATGCTGAAACTGGACGGTATGTCAGCCCGTTCCGCCACATCCTCGTCGACGAATTCCAAGATATCTCACAGAGCCGTGCCAGGTTGGTGAAGGCACTGAAAATCCAGCACCCGGACGTCCGCGTCTTTGCTGTTGGCGACGACTGGCAATCGATCTTCCGCTTTGCGGGATCTGACATCCACCTAATGCGTCACTTCGGCGATGAATTTGGTGGCAGCTTCAACGGAGAGACCGGCGTCCATCGGACTGTAGATCTTGGTCGCACCTTCCGATCGATAGACCAGATCGCATACGCGGCCAGAACATTCGTGCTGAAAAACCCGGCCCAGATCTCCAAGCAGATCGTTCCGGCAGGGAATGCAACCGAACCGGCCATCGGGATCGTGATGACGCCGAGGGGCGAGGAGGAAAAAAAGCTCGGCGAAGTTCTGGCAGGAATGTCCGCCAGGATTGAGCCCACGAACACGGCAAGCGTATTGCTGCTGGGACGGTATCGCTTTCTCGCGCCGGACATCATTGATCTGAAACGGCGTTTCCCCCGGCTGCACATTAGCTTCAAGACAATCCATGCATCAAAGGGCCTCGAAGCCGATCATGTGATACTTCTGAGCGCGGACAGCGGCCGAATGGGCTTCCCCTCCGAGATCGTCGACGATCCCTTGCTTGCGTTGGTATCGCCGGAGGAGGAGTTGTTCGAAAACGCCGAAGAGCGGCGGGTCATGTATGTTGCAATGACCCGGGCCCGCCACACCATGACGATCCTCGCCTCGAACTCGAGACCATCGTCCTTTGTGACCGAACTCAACAAGGACCCCGAATATGGCATTTTACGGGGAGCTGGCGCCGGACAGACGGCGCACGAGTGTGGAGAGTGTGGCGGAAGGTTACTGGACGTGCGGGGCCAGGATGGTCGAACCTGGTATCGCTGCGAGCACGTGCAACATTGCGGAAATTTGCTACCCGCTTGCTCGTCCTGTGGTGTTGGACTTCCAAGATATCGAGACGGATCAACGGAGGTCGAGTGTAATTGCGCAGCGACCTATCCATCATGCCAAGCGTGCAAGGATGGATGGCTGATCGAACGATCCGGGCGTTACGGTGCCTTCCTGAGCTGCGTGCGATATCCTGTCTGCACCGGAAAGGCTAAGATTTTGACCAACATGGCGGGTGTCGGGGCTACAAAGTCAAAGCTTTAGGCCACGCCCCCGAGCGGCCTCGGCCGATGATACGGCGTGGCCGTTATGTCCTTTGAAAAGGATAGCCGCTGGTTTAAATTGGGGGCATGACACACACGCTCCTTTCCCCCGAAGAAGAAGAAGACTTCAACGATTTCCTCTCGAGCCAATTCGATGAGGTCATGCAGAAAAGCGGTCGCTGGTTCGACGCCAAAGGCCGGTACAGTGAGACCGACCGCGAATGGGGTATTCAGGAGTGCCGCAGGCAGTTCATTGCCGAACGCACCGAACGCGAAAACATGAACCTCGCCGACCTCCTGTTCTGGGAGGGCGGCGAGATCATGGAAGGGCTCGGCATGAAACAAGACGCCAATTTCCAGTGGTCGCCCGCAGACTTCGACTGGGTCTGGGAGCGGGCCATCGAGCACGGCGTCGCGTGGCTGTATACTGACGAGGCGAAGAAATCATATGCCTCCTTTGCTACATCTTGAGACGCTGTGGTTGCCCCCGCTGCTGGCTCGTGAACTCCTTGGCCTGCGGGACTGATAGCAGCCCGGCGGCGACCGCGCCCATGATACCGCGTTTCTTGCCCTCCTCGGTGCTAAGATAATTCATGACGCCCTCAGGCTACTTCTGGTGCGTCTCCTGCGCCAGGAGGGCGCGCTCCAGCGCAAAGATCTCGTTCTGCGTCGTGACGCTGGGCTTTCCGGCTTTCGAGCAAGGAGTTCTCCACAGCCATCTGGGGTTGCTCGATCCACTGTGAGTTCGTCTTTTGGATGCGCATCAGGCTCCCTTTGCAATGCTGATGGGAAGCTTCAAATCGATCAGCCGGGCCTGCAACAGGGACAGGGTGAGGTGGTTGCGTGCGTCGACCCAGCGGCTGTCTTGATTGCTAAGATCACCCTCGCGGAACACCAGGTGCGACTGTTCGGTTGAACGCTTGAGAGTAGGACCGAGATCGAGCTTCCTCAAAAGATGATAGGCTTTGGCAGTCGGGCCAGTCTTAAGGTCGAACCGGGTCTCCCACCACAATCCATCAACCTGCTCATCGTAGTCCGCCGGTTCAATGTTGTGCTCCGTCCATATGCGGTCCGCGTCCGGCTCCGTCCCGTGCGGTACGCCTTCGCTGACAAAGAATTCGCGCCACGTTGGTGGTGGTGGGCAGACATCCCACTCGCCGATCGTCAGCATCAAGCCCTGTTCATCATTGTCATACCAGAACAAGGTTTGGGCAATTTGCGGGGGCGTGACCAGCAGCGGCTGGTCGTTCCGAAGCACAAATGACTGCGCATCGTTGACGAACGCCGCCGTGAGCAGACCACCCGTTCCAACCAGAAAACCACGTCGTGAAAGCATAAAAACCTCCAGAGTTGCACACGCATCTGGAGGGCTGACGACCAATTGTTGCCCGTTGGGCCACATCGTCGTACCACCGTTGCCGGTCAAGGCTGGTTGGCGGGGCCGAAGCCCTCTCTGGATGCAAAAAGACAGTGGGGTGTGGACAACGGCAATGTCAATGGCGGCCCCGAGTAGCCCGATAGTCATGGCGGCGATGCGCAAGATTTTGGCATCGAAACACAAGTGATCGGACTTTAGTCAGAAGGAATATCCATCGGAGATGACGTTGACTTGCGCGACCGGCGTGGCGTCCTTGGCTTCTTCGGTAAGGCGTCCGAGGAGAACCATTTGGCTGGGTTGAGAGGTTCCCACCAAAATTGGCAGCTGATAGCAAGAGATTGGCGTCGCTAATCAAGCAGCGCCTCAGCTTTCATCCCATGTGTTAGGCGGCAGGGAATTGTCCGTGCCGAATAGGGGTGTGAAGACAACATGAAGAAGATGATTTTGGCAACGGGTCTCTCGCTGCTCGCAACGGCAGCGTTCGCTGATACGACGTTCGACCACAACACCAACGCGAAGTCGAACGGCTCGACTATTGGTCAGCTGTCGTCGCAGTGGAAACACAACGGCGACGTTGTTGCCGGTAAGCAGGTAGCCGTAATGTGCTTTAAGACCGGCGAGCGAACGAGTGGCATGAACAAAATCTGCTACTACGATTGCTTGGGTTCTGCCGCAGCAATCACTATCGGCGCGGTGGAGCTTTGCCCGCTGTCTATCAACGACTAATTCGGTTGAGAGCCTCTCGGCGGAGGCAAGTCATTAATCGGACCTCTGCCAGAGCGTCTTTGTTGGCCTTCGTATGGCTTTCAGAACGCAATTTGCTCAGGTCCTAGTGCCTGCCTTGGCCTACTGTAGGCATGGGTATTCACCAGGGTTGACGACGCCCTCGATCACCGTCAGTCGGATTTGGTGAGCGTGATGTTGCTGCCAGACTAGACTGCGGAGGCTTTCCTTGGCGGCATCAGAGATCGAGCCGCTTTGGCCTTGGCACGATCCTGCCTGTTCGGTTCCCGAGGCATGCCTTGATCCTTTCAGGCCAAGCCCTCTGGCAATGTCCATCGTCATTCTCCCGCCTCTGCGGCATGCCGCTTGCCTGCCACGCCACCGCCATATACGCCGCCGCCGCCTCGGCGGCGCTATCGAAGCGGCCCAGAAAATGCCGCTTGCCGTCGATCATGATGCGCGCCACCCAATAGCCGGGCTGGCGGTTGACGCGCTTTGAACCGGCCCGGGCTTGCGGGATGCCCAAGCGCAGGCGGGCGTCCTCGCTGGCTTGGATCGCGTCCGCCTTGTCGGGGTAGTGCCCGAGCCAGAACCGTTGCTTGCGATGGCGGAACGTCGAGCGCCATTTCGACGGGACCCATGTGACGCCCTTCGGTCGGGTGGTGTTGTTGCGTGCCACTGCTGGTGCTGCTGCCATATCAAGCCCTCCTGACGGTGCGCTTCGGCGTCGGAAGCTTCGGCACGGAAATGGTGGCGGGCTTGCGGATAGCGGACGGGCCGGCGGGTTCGGGCTGGCCAGCGGCGGCGGCATCGGGGTCGAAGTCGGGCTCGTCCCAGCCGCCGACGCGCAGCCGCTCGGCATCGGTAAGGGCTGCATGCACTGGCGCTGCCTCCAACCCCAACTGCTGACGGCAGGCAATGCACAAATGCTGATGGACGACGACCGTCTGCACCACCCCGATTGGCGTGACGTCCTTGGCCTCGTCGGCGAGGCGTCCGAGCAGCAGGTCGACGACCCGGGAGCTGGCCTGAACGGCGGCACCTGCATTGTTCTGGTAGAGCGCGCTCTGGCGGTCGAACATCAGCATCTGTACGAGGTCAGCCCTTAGCTCGCTGCTGTCCTTGGCCATCAGGGTTCACCCCCGGCCTGTCGTGCGGCGTGCTCGGCCTTGGCGCTCTCGACGGCCTCCCGAACCATCCGCAGCTCGGCGGCCTCACGCTCGGCCTTCTTCTTTGCCGCCGTTTCGCGCATGCGCCGTGCGGCCTCGGCCTGTTCGGGCGTTCCGCGCAGTACGCGCCCACGGGCATCTCGCTTAACTGGCTCGGCGTCCGGGACAGGCTGATCCGGCACGATGTCGACCGTCTCGCCAGCGTCGATGACGGCGCTGACATATTTCCGCAAATCGGGAGCAAAAACTTTCAGGTGCGGGTTGAGGCCAATCGATTGGAGAAGCCTGTGAAGGCTATTCACCGCCGTGGAATAGACCACGGGATCGAAGGGCGGGCCTTCTTGGACCTCAACCAATTTGCTTTCTTCGGCTTCGGCCCAGACGATTAAAGCGCAGGCACGGCGCATGATGTGCTCTCTCACGGCGCTGATGTGGGCTGCACCACCAAGGTGCTCGGCGAGGTCGGCGCAAAGGTCGCGATAACGCCTCGCCGCCCGGGATCGATGATCGACAGCTTCAAGAAACTGAGCGGCACCGGTAGCGACGCCAACCCTGTTGGACAGCCGTGCGTGCCCGTTCGTCGCCTTCTTCTTGGCCGTGCGCTCTTTCGTCTGCTTCTTGGCCGCGTGGCCGTTCGGCTTGGCTGTAGCTTCCATGAATTAGTCTCGACCTCTACCCAAAATTCAATGCCTTCAGGATGAAAATGTGAGCCCAACTGTGGGTAGACGTCAATCGCGATTTTATAGCGTTTATTTACAATCACTTAGATCGTAGGGTACCGGAGGATATATCCGATAGCGCCATCTGAAAGCCTTTATGACCGTCGCTCGGCGACGCGGCGCGGGCCGACAGGTGATTTCAGGCAACGGACCATTGAGCCGGGCGCGGGAGCCCGGCGGGTTTCGCCCAAGGTTTTACATCTTGCTGTCGCTGAAGCGACCAACTCCGCATAAAGCATGCGGACCTCATCCACCGGCATGGCGGCAAAACGCCTGCGAAACTTGGCTGCGACCTTCATGAGCTTCCGCCACTGCTTGGGCCTCCTGTAAACAGCCCAGAACTTGGCCAGTGCTTCCTTGTAGGTTTCCGGCAGGCCATCGACTTGTACAGCCGCGCGAGCCGCCGAGAGCAGGTCCATGTCCTCGCCAGTCGGCGTCCTGAAAGGTGCCCATTCCTGCAATGCCTGCAACATCACCGGGTCGTTCCCGTCAAAAGCGCCGAGCAGTAGCCGGTCACGGCAGTCGTAGACGCGGCAGGCGCGAGGGCGGCGTTCATAGATCGAGCACTTGCCTTCGATCAGGTAGGTACACGATCCGTCCTCACGCTTCGGCAGCACCATGCCGCCGACGACATCGCTATGGACGGCGTCGGGAAACCGCCCGCACTCTTCCGCGTCGAGGTCTGCGAACAGGTACGCCGAGCGGCAGCAGCCCGTGCATCCCCCGCAAGGTACTCGCGCCGGATCGGCCCGCCGTGTCATGCTGCGAATGAAGTTTGAAGCGGTACCGGGATCACGCGCACCGGCTTGATAGGCAGCTATTTTCGTAGTCGTCGTCATGGTTCATTTATCCCCTGTTTGATCGGTTGGTCTCGACGCTGCGATGGCCATCGCGCAGTCGCCGGTTGCATTGCGCGATTGCGCGATTGGTCGCGCAACGCCCACTATGCGCGATTAGCGAGCGCCCCTGCGCGAGTGCTGCGCGATTGCGCAAGCACGTAGTGGACGAATGGGTTAATCGCGCACTCGATTTGCGCGATCGATGCGCGATTAGAATGGGGTAATCGCGCAGTATCAGAAGTTGCAATCACGCTTCGTCCTCCGCGCCGTCGCTCGTGTGGCCGGGCACGCCCGACAAGTCGATCTTCATGTGCCTGAACGGTCCGGTGACGAGGCCCTTCACCTTCTTCCGGTCACCGTTCTCGTAGATATCCTCACGCAGCAATCCGCCCTTGATAAACTCCTTGACGATCAGCCGGGCGTCCGCTTTCGACTGCGTGGCGTCGTGCTTCGCGAAGGCGTTCGACACGCATCGTTTCCCGACGTTCGCCGCGATGCTGTACTTCTCGCCGTCGTCCATGCCCTTCTCGATCTCGGAGAGGATGCGTTCCTGCATGCTGGCATCGAGCCCCAGCCACAGGCTCGGCGGTTGCCATCGCTCGGCGACGACGATGTTGTCGCTGCGCCCGTAGCTGGCCGTGGCATTGGCGAGTGCGACACCCGTGAGCTTGAACCATGTCGCCTCTCGTGAGGGCGGGACGAGATTGAGCTTCGCCGTGTCGGTGCGGACATAGAGCTTGCGTACGCCCTCGCTGATGGCGAATTGCTGCGCCTCTTTCGGGGTCATCTTCATCAGCGTCTTGACGAAGCGCATCGCATCGACGGTCGAGCTTGCGCCACGCGCCTGATCGGCGCTCCCGGCCTCGGCAGCGTCCTTCGACATGTTTTTGCGCGCGTGCTGCGGCGCGTCGATTGCGACGTCCATCTCAATCGCGATGTCGGCGAGGACGCCGATCACCTCGTCCATGCCCGTGTTGTCGTTCTCTCCGACGCCGTGCAGCTTCTTCAGCGGATCGAGGCAGATGAATTCAGCGCCCGTTTCCGCAATCGCCTTTTCGAGATATTCCTTGAGCGCGCCGACGCGTGGCCGCCCCTTTAGATCGGCCTCGACCAGCTTGCCGGACTTCCGACCGGGCACCGCGTAGAGCAAGCGCCCCCGCACGTCCTCGTCCTTGATCCCGTAGTGCCGCATCGCCGCGCCGATGCGCTTCTTCAACTGGTCGATACTGTCCTCGAAGCAGACGAAGAGCACTTTGCATTGCAGGAACAACTCCTCGCCGGTCAGCGGCTTGCCGGTCACGATGGAGAGCGCCTGTGCGATCCTGACTGCCGTCTTGCCTGTACCGCCGGTCGCGATGATGGATGAGACGTACCCTTTCGCGAAATTGTCGCCGAGAATGAACTGCGTCGGCGGCAGCTTGTCGATGTCGCCGATGTCAGCCGCGTCGAAAAGCACCAGCGGCTCGGTCTTCTCTTCCGGCTCGGCCTGACCGCCGCCGTAATGCGCGCCGCCGCTGCCGTTCAGGCCCGCCTTGGCGGCGCGACCGAGCTTGTCGATCAGGTCGTCTATCTCCTCCTTGCGCGCCTTGAAACCGCCGTCCGTGCTATCCATTGCGCACCACCTTCTTCAAATGCCCGATTTCGTTCGCGATCATGCCGTGGGCTATATCGAAGAGGGCTTTGAATGCCTCCTCTGCCTCCAGCACTGCCTTGAGCCGCAGACGCCAGTAGCGGCCTCCATGCTCGAAGCTGTGCAGCCAAGGCCCTTCCGGCTTACCTGTCGCGGGGTCTGGGGCGCTTCGGTAGGGCCAGACCATAGTCACGCCCGGGCGCGGCCTGTCCTCGTCCAGTGACGGCCCCTTCTTGGATTTGAAGCGGTCTGGATCGCTGAGGATCTCGAGCACGGTCGCGCTCGTTCCGTCATCGAAGTCGATCACGAAGTCGTCGGTCAGGACGCCGGCGTCGTAAGCCTGCGCCTCCCTCTGGGCGATCACCCGCGCCTCTGGGCGCGTCTTCTTCTCGACCACGGCCAGTTCGTCCACACGGCCTTCGATCCACTTCGCCCGCGCCGCCTCGCAAAGCGGCGCTGCGGCCTCCTCGGCTGCGGCCCAGTTCGCGGCGATGATGCCGTCGTCGCGCACGTTCGCGGCCATCAGGTCGCGCATGATCTCGTCGGCAACGAGCACACGCTCGCCCTCGATGACGATGTCACGCATGACAGGCTCGACGCCGGGGCCGAGCATTGGATCAGCCTCGAAAATCAGTCGCTCTGGACTGCTTGCGACAGCGTCGACCAGCGCCCGGCGCAGACGTGCCCCGCGCTTCGACGGCAGCACGACGGCGTGACCCATCGCGGCGAGGCGATTGAAAAGCAGCTTGCAGATCGGCTCGATATACCTGCCATCATCGATGACGAAATAGACGTGGTAGCCGCTTGGCAGCGGTGCCTCGCCGCCGATCAGCTTCGCCCCTGCGGAGACCGAAGGTCTGACCAGCAGCGCCGTGTGCGCGAAGCCGGGCCAAGCCGGGACCAGTATGCGGTCGATGAGTGCTCCGGCGTGAGGCAGCTCAACGCGTCCCTGTGGTGGCAGGTCGAAATCGAGGGCTCCGATTGCCAGTCCCGTGACCGGGCCGAAGTTCGCCTTGGTGCGCGCCAGTGTTCCGGGGGCACCCTCGTTCTCCTTCGTGCACAGCCGCCAGTGCCTGTCGCCGGGAGCCATCGCAGAAGGCAGCGTCGAGAGCAGGATCACCTCCCTCGGGCTCAGGTCTTCGAGCGCGTCGGCGAAGAGTTGCAGGAGGCCCTGCGCATCCTCGGCCTCGTAGGCGCAGTCGATGAGACTGCCGCTGGCGGGTGTTACGGCGGCCTGCTTCATGAGCTTGCCGTCCGCGTCCAGCTCGATCAGCTTGGTCATGCGGCTCGATGCGCGGACAATCGTGTGCCGGGTTCGCAGCGTCATCACAGCCTCCCGCCGACATACGCGCCGGGCCAGACCTTCTGGAAATAGTCGGCATATTCCTGCGCCAGCGCCTCGTCGCTGCGCGCACTGGCGCAGCGCCTGCAAACGCCCGTGGCGACGGTCGTCTCGTCGGACTTGACGGGTGCCAGCAGCACGACGGCGTCGCAAGGGTTGCCGACGCCGAGATAGTCGTCGCAGCACAAACATTGAAAACCTTGGCCGGGCTCGTATCGGTCGCACTCAGCGCCATAGCGTGCGGCGGCGCGGATGATCCATGTCGCCTCCATGCCTCGCTCGCCACCTGCGGCGGCGGCCTCCAGCATGGCTAGCGCGTTTTCCGGCCTGAAGACCGCCAGCCGCGCCGACTTGGGGCCGCCCGGGAACCAGCGTGCGTCGTCGTTGAATTTGTCGAGCTTGGCATTGCGTTTGGCGACCATCGCCGCCCAGCGACGGCGCTGCTGCCGGGTGGAGAACTGGCTCGACTTGGAAATTGGTCGTGATTGTGACATTCTCTCAACGCTCCCTCGGCGCTATCGGTGTGTGGTCGGCCCCGATTTTCATGCGATTTGCGTTCGCGGCGGGTATGTTGTTGATCTCTCAGAGATGGCCGCCGTCGGGACTGCTTGCCCGACGGCGGATTTCATTTTTGCCGTGCCGGTTTGTTCCGATCCCCATCAGAAGCGAATTGTCCGTAGATCGCCCGCGCCGCCGCCAGATAGGCGACCCGGGGCGCGGGCATCCATCAGGCTGCCTGCCTTCTGCTCTTGCCCTTGGTGGCTGATGTCTTGGCCGTGACGTCTTCGACGATGGTCGCCGCTTTGCCGGTGTCTTCGGCCTTTGCCCGCGCCTTCAGTTTCGCGTCGATAGCGGCATCGCGTTCGGCGATCATGCGACGCTGTCGGGCTAGCAGTTCGCTCAGTAACCAGCCGACTGCGCGCCTGTCGACCTTGATCGGTCGCGGAACCTCGCCCCTTGCCATTGCGTCGTAGAAGGCCGGAACACTGGTGTGTCCGGTGATCCTCATCGCCTCAGTCCGGCGAACTACTACGTCGGCATTGTTCAACTCATCATTCGACTTCTGCATTCCTTTGTGCCCCCTACGCTAAAGTACTTTGAGGAACACGATAGAACTGCCTTGTACGCGAAGATGCACTGCCAGAACTCGGGGAGTTCTGGCAGTAAATGGCCTAACAGATTGTAATTACGAGCAAATGTTTAATCGAGGTCTAGGCGTTCTTTCGACCGGGCCATCATGTCGCGGATCCTTTCCGCGCTGGCTGCCAGTTGCGGGAATTCATCCTCGATGATGATTTCCACCGAGCGATCCTTCATCTCCTCGCTTGCACCATGGTCCTTGACTGCCCACGTCCGGTTCCACTCCTTCCACAGGTTGTAGAACCTGCGCGCATATCTTGCCGCCACCTGCACAGCGTCATCGGGCGGGCGTCCGGGCCGCACCGGCAGGGAGACCGGTTCCTGCCGCATGAAAACCTCAAGCACCAACGCCAAGCAATTTGCGACGTGGTCGTCTATTGGCTCACCTGAGCGCAAGAACTCGATCATCGGCGAAAAGTCGCGTTCATACGTAATGCGATCCAGAGAACACCGATGATTGAATGCTTTCCACGCCGGACCCGGGTTTGGCGGGTCCCGCAGCGTGGAGGTTTCCTCCAAACACTGCTGCATATAGGCGCGCAGAAATTCACCTACCTTACGCCAGTCGTCCGTTGGCGGCAGGTGGTGGTCCCACGGGTTCATCGTACACCACCCTTCAGCGGGATCACCTTGCCGCTACTGTCTGCCCCTGCCGTCGATGCGAGAAAAGTCGCCCATGCCTCCATCAGCTTGCGGCGCTTGTCGATGACGTCGCCGCGCTTGTAGGAGCGTTCCACGACATTGCCGGTCGCATGCGCCAGCGCCACCTCGGCCAGTTCGCCGGGAAACGCCGTGCACTCGCTGACCCAATCACGGAACGCCGAGCGGAAGCCGTGAACGGTGACACCGTCGCCGCCTGCGGTGCGCATGGCGTCGAGCATCGCGATCCTCCGCAATGGCCCACCCCGGCCACCCGTGAAGACCGGCGCTTCCGGCCCTTTCCCCTGTGGCAGGCCGCGCAGCAGTTTGACCGCCGCGTCGGGCAGCGGCACCCGGTGTTCCTTGCCCGCCTTCATGCGCTCCTTCGGGACGATCCACAGGCCGTTGTCGAGGTCTATCTCTGCCCATGTCGCACCGAACGTCTCGCCGCTGCGGGCGGCGGTCAGGATGGTGAATTCCAGCGCCCGGGCGGCGTTGCCGTCCGTGGCCCGCAGGCGCTGCATGAAGACCGGAAGCTCGGCATACGGCATCGCCGCAAGGTTCTCCTTCTCGGCGACCTTGCTGATTTTCGGAAGCAGCTTGTCGAGATGCCCCCGCCAGACTGCCGGATTTTCACCGCTGCGGTGGCCGCTCGACTTCGCCCAGTCGAGTACGAGTTCGATGCGGTTGCGGCAGCGGTCAGCCGTCACGGTCTTTTTCACCCACAGCGGCTGGATCACCTTCATCACGAGGCCGACGTCGATGGCCGCGACGTCGAGGTCGCCGAGCAGCGGAAAGACGTATGTCTCCAAGCTCGTCTCCCATTGCCGCGTGTGCGCGTCGCTCCAGCCCGCCCTGTGCGAGGACATGTAGCCCTCGGCGGCCTGCCTGAACGTCATCCGCGACGCCGCCGACTTGGCGGTGGCGGCCTTCTTGGCTGCCTTTTCGGCGAGTGGATCGATGCCGTCGGCGAGGAGCTGGCGGGCGATGCGGGCGCGTTCACGTGCCTCCTTGAGCGTGAAGGCGTCGACGCTGCCCAAGCCCATGGCGCGGGCCTTGCCGTTGATCGTGTAGCGGAAGATCCACGACTTGGTGATCCGCTTCGCGACCTGCGAAACTTGGAGATACAGGTTGCCGCCATCGGCATAAAGGCCGGGCTCATCGAGCTTGGCCACCTTGGCGGCGGATAGCTTGTTGATCGCTGCCATGGTCAGTTCCCCTGTCCAGCAATCGCTTGCCACAGGCGCGTCCACAGTCCGTTGCCGGCGGTTTCCACTTTCGGCTCGCACCAGTAGCTGACACTGACGCCCGGTTGGCTACGGAACAGCGACGCTGCGGTCTGGCAGTTCTCGCTGTTGTACGCCGCGTCGGAACCGTAGCCGCCGCTCCAATTCTGCACCGCATCGAATGACGCCACATGTATGCGAAGGTCCGGCAGGCCCACACCTGACCGATAAAGCACAAAGGAGCCGGCTGCCGATGCGGCACCGGCTGAGCCTGCCAGCATTGCCACAGCGGCCACGGCGACGAGGATGATCCCGGTGCCTTTCCGGCGTCTGGGTTTTGGTTCTGTGTTATTCAGGAAATCGGTCATTGATGGCTCCTCTCATGAGCTGTCGTTGGCAAGTGCCGACCGGTCGTTACCAGCGTCCGGTCGGTGCGCTTTGGGGGTAGGGGCTGGGGTTCCTACCCACAAGCCTACTCTACGTCCGTTTGCAGAATGTAGGAGAACTTCCAAGAACAATCAAGAGGAGCCGTGTCGATCAGGATCGCCGAAAAGCCCTGCAATACAAGGGGGATTGATGGGGAACGGCTTTGATATTCAAGGGCTTTCTGAGCGTGGTGCTATCGGATGGTCTATCCCGATACCAAGCTCTTCATCGACGTCTTGGAGGACGTGACCGGCAAGGCCTTCAATGCCACGCCCTCCTTCGGAGGCCAGTTGCCGTGCGATCCGCAGCTTGCCGGAGCCTTCCACGGCGCCCACCGCGCGATGGAGGAGGGCGCCGGCGCGCTCGAATCAGAAGAGGGAATGTTCCGCGTGCTTGCGGCTCTTTTCGAACGATACGGCAGCGCGGTTATCGCACCTGTCGATACGAAGGAGCGCAGCGCGGTCGGCCGCGCTCGCGACTACCTCATGGACAATTTCGAGACCGACATCGGACTGGAGGAACTGGCGAAAGTTGCCGGCCTCAGCCGCGCGCATCTGATCCGCGCCTTCCGTCGCGAATATCACATCACGCCACACGCCTTCCTGACGGACAAGCGCGTGCTCGAAGCGCGCAAGCTGCTGCGCGCCGGGAGGGCACCGGCGGACGTGGCATTCGAATGCGGCTTTGCCGATCAGGCCCATTTCACCCGCCACTTCAAGGCGCGCACGGGCGTCACACCCGGCCAGTTCCGCGCCGGCTGACCACGTCGGCAACGGTTCTGCGAAAACTATTCGACTAGGGCCGGTTCGCGGATTTTTTCGGACGGCCGCCCTTGGCGCCGTTCGCGCGACTTGCAGCAGTTTTTGCAGGCGAACGGGATTGTCCGCCGCGGCGCCGAGCGTCCATGAATGCCTTGGTGCCGAATACACCGTTCATGACGCCGGAAATCGTGTAGTCGGCGTCGAGGCTTTCCCAGTGAAGACCGGTCTCTCCGAGAAGTTCGACTTCGGCCAGCTGATCGGCTTTCGCGTCTTCCAATCCTTGAAGAGAACGGGCCGGAAACATGAAGGACGCCCCGTTGGTGAATTCAACGATGATCCGTTCAGACAGGTGGTCAAAGCGCACCGAAGCCGGGATCGGCCTTTCGGCTCGCTCAGCCTCCCAACGCAGCTTTGCCTGCGCAAGTTCTGAATCGGTGACCTCAACCATGATATTTTCTCCAGGTGTCGAGAAACAATTGCCGATTCGTTTCTATGAGATCCACCGCTCTGCGAATGTCTCTATCGGACATCCCGCCTTGGGTGATGACAGTCAGGTCGACGATGTCGATGCGTGCTTCGCCTTCGCCGATAACATGAGCATGAGGCGGCTCGTGATCGGCGGTGTAGATGACGAAACGCATTCCATACTGGCGAAGGACGGTGACCACAGCAAACAATAACCTAACAACTTGGGTTATTCAAGCTACCGATCCGTTTTCGTCGTAGCCATGCGCGGTGGCGAGCACTTTCGTTCAATACGGCCGCCATCGGCTCGCATAGACATCCCCCGTACTCAAGGGAGATTGCCATGCAGCAGCAAAGTCGTCCGGCCGTCGAGTTTCTGGAGGGGACGCGGGCCATCCTGCCGCTCGTCGTCGCTGTCATTCCGATCGGCCTGGTCTTCGGCGCCGTGTCGGTCACGAAGGGCCTCTCCGCGCTGGAGGCGACGCTGATGAGCGCGCTGGTATTCGCGGGAGGTTCGCAGTTCGTCGCGATGGATATCTGGACCCATCCCGCGAGTTGGAGGGCGCTCGCGCTTGCCGCACTTCTCGTGAACGTGCGGCACATGCTCATGGGCGCCTCGATCGCAACGAAGATGACGTCCTTCCGGGGTGTCCGCAAATACGTGGCCATGCTCTTCCTAGCCGACGAGATCTGGGCGGTCGCCGAGTTCAAGGCGGGAAGGTCGAAGCTGACGCCTGTCTGGTTTGCCGGCGTCGCAGCGCCTTTCTATGCAGTGTGGGTCGGCTCCACGCTCGCGGGAGCCCTGCTCGGCGCGTTTCTCGGAGACCCGGTGGTAATCGGTCTCGACTTCGCCTTCCCGGCGGTCTTCGTAGTGCTGGTCATGGGGTTCTGGAAGGGGCGGGAGACCGGCCTGGTACTGATTGCAAGCGGTGCGACGGCCGTGCTCGTCGAGCATTTCGTTCCCGGCGTCTGGTATATCGCCGCAGGCGCGCTCGCCGGTCTTGTGACAGCGCTCTGGTCGGGTAGAGCAAGGATGGTGACGGTATGACGCTCGATCTTCATACCCTTCTTGCCATCCTCGCGATGGCCGCCGCTACCGTGTTCACCCGTCTGAGCGGCCTTGCTCTCATCCGCTATGTCGGCATGGACGAGCGTAGCAAGACGGCGATCGAGGCGATCCCGCCGGCGGTCCTCATGGCCGTGATCGCACCGACCGCTTTTGCAACCGGATGGGCGGAAACGATCGCCTGCCTCCTGACCGCGCTTGCAGCTCGCCGCCTCCCCATGCTCGCTAGCGTGGCGCTCGGCGTTGTGAGCGTGGCGGTGCTGAGAGCGATGGGGCTCTAAGCAATTCCAGGAAAAGTGTGACGCGGTTTTCCGTCGGAATTGCGTAAAAACAAACAGATAGACCGTTTCCGTGTTTCGAAGAAAGACGGAAACGGTCAATTCCAGGAAAAGTGCAGCGCGGTTTTCCGTCCGGAATTGCGTAGAGACAAACACTGGCGCGAGCGTGTCGCGTCAGTGCTCCTCATACTGCGTGAAGGAGGGGTCCGCGAGGTCGGCGAAGCGGGTGAATTCCGCCTGGAAGGCGAGTTTCACGGTGCCGGTAGGTCCGTGACGCTGCTTGGCGATGATGACATCAGCCGTGCCCTTGACCTTGTCCATCAAGATTTCCCATTCGGGATATTTCGGGTCCGCGATGTCGCGCGGCTCGCTGTTCTTAACGTAGTATTCCTCACGGAACACGAACAGCACGACGTCGGCGTCCTGTTCGATCGAGCCCGATTCGCGAAGGTCGGAAAGCTGCGGGCGCTTGTCTTCGCGGCTTTCGACAGCACGCGACAGCTGGGAGAGCGCGATGATCGGGACGTTGAGTTCCTTGCCGAGCGCCTTGAGACCGGTGGTGATCTGGGTGATCTCCTGCACGCGGTTCTCGTTGGACTTGCCCGAACCGGTCATCAGCTGAACGTAGTCGACCACCAGCACATCGAGGCCGCGCTGACGCTTCAGGCGGCGGGCGCGGGCGGAAAGCTGGGCGATCGAGATGCCACCGGTCTGGTCGATATAGAGCGGCACCTTCTGCATCATCATCGAGCAGGCGACGAGCTTCTCGAAGTCGGCATCGTTGATGTCGCCGCGGCGGATCTTCGAGGAGGACACTTCCGTCTGCTCGGAGATGATACGGGTCGCCAGCTGTTCGGACGACATTTCGAGCGAGTAGAAGCCGACGACGCCGCCGTTCTTGGCTTTCATCGAGCCGTCCGACTGCACCTCGCCTTCGTAGGAGGCGGCAATGTTATAGGCGATGTTGGTGGCAAGCGAGGTCTTGCCCATGCCGGGACGTCCCGCCAGCACGATCAAGTCCGACCGCTGCAGGCCGCCCATCTTGCTGTCGAGCGAGTGAATGCCGGTGGAGATGCCCGAGAGGCCGCCGTCACGCTCCTTGGCGACCGCTGCCATGTCGATGGCGAGCGCCACCGCATCGTTGAACGATTGGAAGCCGCCGTCGTAGCGGCCGTTTTCGGCAAGTTCGAACAGCCGCCGTTCGGTATCCTCGATCTGTACCTGCGGCGGCATGTCGAGCGGCGCGTCATAGGCGATGTTGACGACGTCCTCGCCGATGGAGATCAGCGCGCGCCGCAAAGCCAGGTCATAAATGGCGCGGCCGTAGTCCTCGGCGTTGATGATCGAGACGGCCTCGGCTGCCAGGCGCGCCAGATACTGCGCGACCGTCAGGTCACCCACCTTGTCGTCAGCGGGCAGGAAGGTCTTGATCGTCACCGGATTGGCGGTCTTGCCCATGCGGATGATGTCGCCGGCGACCTCGAAGATCTTGCGGTGCAGAGGCTCATAGAGGTGGGCGGGCTTCAGGAAGTCGGAGACACGGTAATAGGCGTCGTTGTTGACGAGAATGGCGCCAAGGAGAGCCTGTTCCGCCTCGATGTTGTTCGGGGCTTCGCGGTAGTGCTGCTCGGCAGCAGCAACCGCCGTGAGCTTTCTTGCGGCGTCGTTCATCGTCTGTCGTCTCTTTCATTTTCGGAATTGCAAAGTCTTGCGACCGGCGGAGCTTGGGGTCAACCATGCCCCTGCGAACCCAGACGGTGCGACGCCATTTCATCGCGGCTATGCACGATGTTCCACTCATCCACAGGGCAGAAACAACGATGAAAAAAAGCGCTTGTCGCTTGAAGGTCACGAATCACCGATACGCGGCCGGACGCGGCGACTGTATCGCAAACGCGGACCGACCGCACGCACGTCGCCAACTTGAGACGCCCTGTTGCGGCGATGAAAAGATACACGGTCAAAATTCGAGATAGACTTCCTCAACCGATTTCGGGTTAAGGTCCAAGTCCGATCCRACGAAATGCGAGCGATGTCCAGAGCCCCAACCAGCCGTGAACTGTTCGACGAGCTTTCCGCCTTCCACAGGAAGCTCAGGGCAAGCTTCGATGCCCTGGTGCGCGAGCGCGGCATGACGCTGGCGCGGGCAAGGGTATTCTTTGCCCTGTCGAAGCGAGATGGCATAAACCAGCGGGAGCTCGCGGACGAACTCGAACTCGAGACGCCGACGCTGGTTCGCATTCTGGATGCGATGGAAGGGCAGAGCTTTATCGAGCGGCGCAGCACCCAGGCGGATCGCCGCGCCAAGCAGATCCACATCACCGAGCCGGGAAGAGTGGTTGCCGCCGAGATCGACGCACTTGCCACGGATGTGCGCGCCTCTATCGTAAAGGATATTTCCGATAAGGAGCTTGCCGTGGCTCTCAAGGTTATCCGCGCCATGGCGGCGAATTTGCAGACGGTGGTCAAGGGATGAGGTAGCGCATGGGCGCGGAGCAAGCTCGGGCCGGGGAGCGTTTGGCACAGGAGCCGGATGACTATTTACCGCCCGAGGAGATGCCTGCCGCCGCGCCGGCCGAGCCGCCACAGCTGCCCATGCCCTGGTGGAAGGTGCTCCTCTACTATTTTAGCGCGCTGCTGTTTGCCCTGACGCAGGGGCTCGGCATGAACCTCGCTTTTGCCAATCTCACCCAGATCCAGGGATCGATAGCCGCGACCACTACCGAAGCCGCGTGGTTGTCGGCCGCCTACATGGCGCCAAACGTCAGCCTTGCGATCGGGCTCGTGAAGATCCGCATGCAATACGGGCTGCGCAATTTTGCCGAAGTCAGCATCATCGGCTTTCTGATTGCTTCGTTGCTCAATCTCTTCGTGTCCGATCTGCAGTCGGCGATCGTCGTCCGTTTCCTGAGCGGGATCGCGGCGGCGCCGCTGTCGACGCTTGCCTTTCTCTACATGTTGGAGGCGATGCCGCCGGCGAAAAAGATGACGATCGGCGTTAGCCTCGCGATGATGAACACGGCGCTTGCGGCCCCGGTCACGCGCCTGGTCTCGCCAACCCTTCTCGATTTCGGCGAATGGCGGGGACTTTATACGCTGGAAATGGCGCTGGTGCTCATGGTGATGCCGATCATCTATCTGCTGCCGCTGACGCCGCCGCCGCGCATGAAAGTGATCGTCGCGGGCGACGTCGCCGTCTATCTGATGATCGCCGTCGGTTTCGGTTGCCTGGCCGTGGTGCTCTCTCTCGGCAGGGTGGATTGGTGGCTGGAAGCGCCCTGGCTCGGCGTGGTGCTCTCGGTCTCGATCGTGTCGCTGGTTTCCGCGACCTTGATAGAACTCAACCGTCGGACGCCGCTGATCGACGTCCACTGGCTGCTGACCTGGCCGAATATCCACCTGACGGGCATTCTGCTCGTCTTCCGCCTGATCGTCGCAACCCAGTCTTACGTGGTGATGAGTTACTATCAGAGCGCGGCGGGGCTGCTCTATGATCAGCTCGCGACGCTTTACTGGATCATCCTCGTCTTCTCCATCGCCGGCGGGCTTGCCTGCGCGGCGCTGATGAACCGAGGGTATACCTGGCAAATCCACATGGCGGCGCTCGTCATGATGGCGGCGAGTGCGTTCATGGACAGCAACCTGACAAGCATGACGCGCCCGGAACAGATGTATCTGAGCCAGGCGCTGATGGCGGCGGGTGCCGGCCTGTTCCTGCCGCCCTCCATGGCCGATGGCCTGAAGGCGGCGTCCGCCAAGGGGCCGCACTACCTCGTCACCTTTTTCGTGATCTTCCTCTTTACCCAGAGCATCGGCGGACTGATGGGCTCGGCCTTCTTCGGCACGCTGATCATCATCCGCGAAAAATTCCATTCGGCCGCCCTCGTCGAACACGTCCTGCTGACGGATCCCGCCGTGGCGCAGCGCGTGACCCAGTTCGCGGCAACCTATGGCAAGGTGATCGGCGACAGCGCGATCCTGAAGGCGGAGGGGCTGGCGCTGCTCGGCGCCAGGATCACGCGCGAGGCCAACGCGCTTGCCTATGGCGACGCATTCTTTGTCGCCGGCGTTATCGCGCTGCTGGCGCTGGCAGGGCAGACGCTGCATCTCGTCGTCATTGCGTTAAAGTCTCACCTTTCCATCCACGCGGCTGCCGTGGCCCCAACCCTTAAGGAATGAATTCGCTCCATGTCGAGGCTCACTCGTTCCCCGATCGAAATCATCGCGATCATCGCCGGCATCGCTGGTGTCATGCTGGTGCTCTATGCCTGGCGTCTGCCGCCTTTTAGAACCTCCGTCGAAACCACCGAGGATGCCTATGTGCAAGGCTATGTGACGATGCTCAGCCCACAGGTGAGCGGCTATGTGACGCAAGTGCTCGTGAAGGATTACCAGGAGGTGATGACGGGGCAGGTGCTGGTTCGGATCGATGATCGAACCTACACGCAGCGCCTGGCGCAGGCGCAGGCCAGTCTCGCCGCGCAACGGGCCGCGCTTGCCAATTCGCACCAGCAGGAAGCGGCCGCCGAGGCCGGTATCGCCTCCAGCCAGGCGCAGATCGACAGCGCAGAAGCTGCGCTCAAGCACGCGCAACTCAACTGGGACCGCGTCAGCGAACTGGTGAAGAAGGGCGTCTCGACGGCGGCGGATTCGGAAGCCGCGCAAGCCACGCTTGACCAGGCAAAAGCCGCCGTCAATCAGGCGCAGGCAGCGCTCGAGGTTTCCCGGCAGAACCTGCAGACGATCGTGGTCAACCGCGGCTCGCTGGAGGCTGCCGTCAGCGGGGCGGAGGCAGCGGTCAAACTCGCCGAGATCGATCTGCAGTACGCGACGATCACCGCTCCTGCCGACGGACGCGTCGGCGTGGTAGGCGTGCGCGTCGGGCAATATGTGACGCCCGGTTCGCAACTGCTGGCCGTCGTCCCGCGAGACGTCTGGGTGATTGCAAACTTCAAGGAAACCCAACTCGACGGCATGAAGGTGGGGCAGCCCGTTTCGATCACGGTGGATGCGTTTTCGCACCAGCGCTTGTCCGGCCATATCGAAAGCTTCTCGCCGGCCGCCGGCTCCGAATTCGCCGTTATCAAGCCCGATAACGCCACCGGCAACTTCACCAAGATCGCCCAGCGCGTCGGTGTGCGCATAGCCTTCGACGAAGGCCAGCCGCTAACGGCTGCGTTGACGCCGGGGCTTTCCGTGGTGGTGTCGGTGGACAAAAGCTCCCAGCCGCGGCTTGCCGCCGCGCTCGGCGGCTGACGGCGGACAAAGAAAAAGCCCAGGCCTTGCGGCCCGGGCTCATCATGTCCGGCAGAAGCCAGAAGCGATCAAGCTTCGTCTTCGTCCTGATGGTCGGCTTCCGGATCGAAGAAATCTTCCGGACGCAGTGCATCTTCGTCAATGCCGTAGATGGCGTCGGCGGAGGTGAGGGTTTCGCCCTTAGTCTGGCGCTCGGCTTCTTCGGCCGAACGGGCAACGTTGAGTTCGACCGAGATTTCGACTTCGGCGTGAAGCGCGATGACGACCTTGTGCATGCCGATGGCCTTGATCGGCGTGTTCAGGTGAACCTGGTTGCGGCCGACGTTGAAGCCTTCGGCTGCCAGGATTTCGGCGACGTCGCGGGCTGCGACCGAGCCGTAAAGCTGACCGGTCTCGCCGGCCGAACGTACGACGGTGAAGGACTTGCCGTCGAGCACGTCGGCAACCTTCTGCGCTTCGCTCTTGCGCTCGAGGTTACGGGCTTCGAGCGTCGAGCGCTCGGCTTCGAAACGGGTACGGTTTGCGGCGTTGGCGCGCAGCGCCTTGCCGAGCGGCAGCAGGTAGTTACGAGCAAAGCCGTCGCGGACCTTGACCACTTCGCCCATCTGGCCGAGCTTGGAAATACGTTCCAGAAGAATGACTTGCATCTTCGTCTTCCTTTCTTGTCTTAAAGTTTCGTGTTGGGGTTATCAGAGGCATTCGCATCCTTGTGCGGGGTAAGCGCGATCGCTTTGCGCGTGTCGGACAAGCCGAGGACAAGGATGAACAGGGCTGGCAGGACCATGGTCGCCGCCAGGTAGCAGAGGATCAGCGCCGGCATGCGCCACTCCTTGCCCCGCGTGCGAAAGTGCAGCGAGGCAAATCCGGCGACGAGGAAGCCGGCACCGAAAGCGCCGAGCACCGTTGCGCCGATCAGGGCAGGAATGCCGCCTAGAAAGCAGGCGACGAGACCGGCCAGGAATGCGAAGATCGCATTTCGGTTCATCCGCAGCGCCGACGGCATGTCTTCGCGGGGACGATGGTTGCGCCCGGACGCCGTGACAATACGGGTCGCCAGATAGTAGGCGGCAAACAGCATAACCACCCAGAGCGCCGCCTGCATTGCCGGAAGCAACAGCACCACCAGCGACTTCGTCTGCACGGTCGCCGCAGGATCGGGCACGAAGGTCGGCTCCTGCTGCTTGAGCGCCGTGATCAGCGCTTCGACCATGCGGTCCGTCAGGTCAGGGCCGTAGCCGATCATGACGCCGACGGCGATGACCGCGACGGTCACAAGCGCGCAAAGCTGCAGCAGTATATCCGAAAGCGGATACCAGGCGACGAGGTTGTCCGGCCCGCCGAGCTCCGAGGCCGGGCGGCCGAGATTGGCGAGGTGGCTGAGCCAGCCCGCCGGCGCCAGCGTCACCAGCGTCATGATGAGCGCGAAGGAGGGCGACACCGCGACGGCGCCGAGCACGAAGGCGGTAACGACCGCGACGATCGCGGCCATAATGCCCCAGCCGAGGCCGGCAATCAGGATCGGAAGCGCCGAGGCGGCGTAAAGTACGGCGCTGAAAGACGGCTGCGCGTTCGCACCCAGCACCAGCAGGGTAGCGGTCACGCCGGCAAGCCCGCCGGTCAGCAGCAATCTCGAATTCGGTCGTTTCACGGCGCTGTCCTGCTTGTTCAAGCAGTTAGAGGAGCTTTGGGATTAAAATCCGCAAGGACCTCAACATGGGGTTTAGGGTTTCCGATCCGCGCCCATCGCGAAAGGGAGACATCCCCCGGTCCGGGACCGGGGGATGTGCATTCGATTACGATACGACGTAGGGCAGCAGGCCGAGGAAGCGGGCGCGCTTGATCGCCTGGGCGAGTTCGCGCTGCTTCTTCTGGGAAACGGCCGTGATGCGGGACGGAACGATCTTGCCGCGCTCGGAAATGTAGCGCTGCAGGAGGCGAACGTCCTTGTAGTCGATCCGCGGTGCGTTTGCGCCCGAGAAGGGGCAGGTCTTGCGGCGGCGATGGAACGGACGGCGGACCGGTGCGGAAGAAACTTCAGACATTTCTCAAATCTCCTTATGCACGGTCTTCGCGCGGACGGCGCGGACGGTCATCACGGTCGCCACGGTCCGGGCGCGGGCCACGGTCGCCGAAGTCGCGGCGCGGGCCGCGGTCGTCGCCATCGCGGCGCGGACGGTCGTCGCGGTCGCGCTTCTGCATCATGGCAGACGGGCCTTCCTCGTGCTTCTCGACGGCGATCGTCATGTAGCGCAGGACGTCTTCGTTGATGCGCATCTGACGTTCCATTTCCTGGACGGCAGCTGCCGGTGCATCGATGTCCATCAGGGCGTAGTGTGCCTTGCGGTTCTTGCTGATGCGGTAGGTGAGGGACTTGAGGCCCCAGTTCTCGATACGCCCGACTTTGCCGCCGTTTGCTTCGATCACGCCCTTGTACTGTTCTACGAGGGCGTCGACCTGCTGCGCGGAAACATCCTGCCGGGCAAGGAATACATGTTCGTAAAGAGCCATGATAGCTTGCCTTTCTTGCGTTGGTCTGAAACCCGGTTCCGGCGGCTAAGCCTCAACGACTGCTCCTGTAAGGGGATGCCCCAAGCAAGAAAAGCGTTTATCCGAGACGGTCGAGAGCGGAGACACGGGAGGCTGGAACGCTTCCGTTCCGAACGATCTCCAACAAAGGAAACCGGCCCTCCGTTCAGCCACCAGCCAGGAGACCGGGTTTGCGAACACGGCGGCTTATACGGATTTCTGACGGAAACGCAAGGGCGCGGGTAAGTTTATTGCTCGCGCCATCTTGCCATCAGGTGCCATCTTGATGGCTTGTCGATCGTGTCCTATGTTTGGTAGTGAAAGGAGAAGGCCATGGCTGAACCACAACTTTCCGTCCGCAGTGCCAAGGCGCGCGACCTTGCTCATCGGCTTGCACGGCGGGAAAAGCGCTCGATTGCCGATATCGTGGAGCGCGCACTCGCTCTCTATGAAATTAAGGAAACAGGCAGTGAGCCGGCCACAGCGTTTTATGCGCGCTTAGCGGCCGGCGATGACGACGAAGATATCGATCTTGAGGCCACGATCAAGCAGAACCGCACTCCGCACAAAGGTGTTGATCTTTGATCTTTCTCGATACGAACGTCATTTCCGAAACGATGCGCAAGGCGCCTGATCCGAGCGTCGTGGCGTGGCTTACGCAGCATGACGCAGAGATTGCCTTGCCCACCGTAACCATCGCGGAAATTGCTTTTGGCATTCAAAGAGTGCCAAAAGAGCGGCGCGCGGCGCGGCTCGAGCGTGGGCTCGCCGACTGGAGGCGGCGTTTTGCTGGGCGCATCTTCGGCCTTACAGATGAGGCAGCCCTAGCCTATGGCGATATCATGGGACACGCTGCGCGTCGTGGCACGACTATGTCTGCGCAAGACGGAATGATCGCCGCGATCGCCCAAGTGAACGGCGGAAAGCTGGCGACACGCAATCTTGCTGACTTTCGCGAGACAGGACTTGATCTGATATCCCCCTGGGAATTTTGATCAGTCTCGCCGGAATGCCAGATAGCGGACCCAGCACGCCTGGAGGACAGGATGGCAGGCGTTTCTTTCATCGGAATTCTTCTTGGCCTTGCGGCCCTCGGCAGCGCGCTCATCGCCGGCGTCTTCTTTGCCTTTTCCACCTTCGTTACGGTGGCGCTTTCGAGGATCGCGCCGGCGAGCGGCATCGCGGCGATGCAGTCGATCAACGTTGTGATCCTGCGCTCGGCCTTCATGCCGATCTTCATTGGAATGGCGTTGGTTTCGCTGGTGCTTGCCTTCGCCACGCTCAGGGATTGGCAGGGCGCACGCAGCATTTATGTGCTCGCGGGAGCCACCTTCTATCTGCTGGCCGTTTTCCTGGAAACGATCGTTTTCAATGTGCCGCTGAACGATAAGCTTGCAGCCTTCGACGCGAATTCCGCCGATGGTGCCGCCTTCTGGCCGAGCTATGTCAGGGAGTGGACCAACTGGAACCATGTGCGGACGGCCGCATCGCTGCTGGCCGCCTGCGCTTTCGTCAAGGCTATGATCTGACCGCCGAGAAGCAGGGTTGCCGACCAGCCTTTTGGCAGGGCTGGTCGCTGCTTCGCTCCATTACATCGGCAGCGGATACAGCCGATGCACCTTCTCGATATCGGTGAGCGCCTCTGCCGACAGTTCGACGTTGGCGGCGGCGATATCGGTTTCGAGCTGCCCCTTCGTCGTCGCGCCGATGATGACGGAGGTCATGAAAGGCTTCGTCAGGCAATAGGCGAGCGCCATCTTGGCGGGATCGATCCGATGTTTGGCGGCGACGTCGAGGTAGGCCTTGACCGCAGGCTCCTGCAGCGGCTGGCGACGACCGCCGAGATCGCTGTTGAAGACGGCCCGCGAGCCGGCCGGCACGTTGCCGTCGACGTACTTGCCGGTCAGAAGGCCGGCGGCAAGCGGCGAATAGGCAAGCAGCCCGACATCTTCGTGGTGCGAGAGTTCGGCCATGTCCAGATCGAAATGCCGGTAGAGCAGATTGTATTCGTTCTGCACGGTGGCAATGCGCGGCAGGCCCTTTGCCTCGGCGAGCGACAAGAACTTCTGCGTGCCCCAGGTCGTCTCGTTGGAGAGGCCGATCGCCCGGATCTTGCCGGCTTTGACCAGTTCGCCCGCCGTCTCCAGAATTTCGGCGATACCCGCCACGGCCCGTTCGCGGTCCTGGGTAAAGGCGTTGTAGTTCCAGTTCTGACGGAAATGGAAGTGGCCGCGGCTCGGCCAGTGGAGCTGGTAGAGGTCCACATAGTCGGTCTTCAACCGCTTCAGGCTTCCGTCGAGAGCCAGACGCATGCTGGCGGCGTCGGGGCCCTGGCCGTTGCGGATGTAGTTGCGGCCGGGACCGGCGACCTTGGTGGCGAGCACGATATCCTTGCGCTTGCCGGTCGTCTCCAGCCAGTTGCCGATATATTCTTCAGTCCGTCCATAGGTTTCGGCCGAGAGCGGCGTCGTCGGATAGAGTTCCGCCGTGTCGAAGAAATTGACGCCCTTTTCGACGGCGTAATGCATCTGGTCGTGCGCTTCCGCCTCGCTGTTTTGCGAGCCCCAGGTCATCGTTCCCAGGCAGATTTCGGAAACGGAAATGTCGGTGCGGCCTAAGCGATTGTACTTCATGGAAAACCTTGAATCTTGCCAAAACTGGCATTGTCGGAGTGTCGCGTAAATTCAGGCAAGAATTGCGCAAGCGCAACAGGAAATTGGGCGGGTCTCGCGTATGCAAAAAGCCCGGCCTAACCGGCCTTGCGTATTGACTCCGCAAGAAAGAATGTCAATTGGGGAGCAAACCGGACCCGAAGGAAGAATATAGAATGACGATCGCGTTCACATTTCCCGGCCAGGGCAGTCAGACCGTCGGCATGGGCAAGGATCTCGCCGACAATTTCGCGGAAGCGCGCGCCGTGTTCGACGAAGTCGACGACGCCCTCGGCGAGAAGCTGTCCGACATCATATTCAACGGGCCTGAGGACAAGCTGACGCTGACGGCGAATGCCCAGCCCGCCCTGATGGCCGTTTCGGTGGCCGTCATGCGCGTGCTTTCAGCGCGCGGGCTCGACCTGAAGTCCAAGGTTTCCTATGTCGCGGGTCATTCGCTCGGCGAATATTCGGCGCTTTGCGCGGCCGGCACCTTCTCGCTTGCCGACACCGCGCGGCTGTTGCGCATCCGTGGCAACGCCATGCAGGCCGCGGTTCCCGTCGGCGTCGGCGCGATGGCGGCGATCATCGGCCTCGAGCATGCGGACGTCGCGCAGATCTGCGAGGAGGCGTCCGCCGCCGGTGCCTGTCAGATCGCCAACGACAATGGGGGCGGGCAATTGGTCATTTCCGGCGAGAAGACCGCCGTCGAGAAGGCCGCGGCGCTGGCAACGGATAAGGGGGCCAAGCGCGCCATCATGCTTCCCGTTTCCGCGCCCTTCCATTCGAGCCTGATGGCGCCGGCCGCCGAGGCGATGCGCGCAGCACTTGCCGGCGTCCAGAAGCAAAATCCCGTCGTACCGCTGATCGCCAACGTACGTGCGGCACCGGTGAACGATGCTGGCGAGATCGCAAATCTGCTGGTCGAGCAGGTGACCGGGCAGGTGCGCTGGCGCGAAACCGTCGAATGGTTCGCCGCCAACGGCGTGACGACGCTTTATGAGATCGGCGCCGGCAAGGTGTTGACGGGGCTCGCCCGCCGCATCGACAAGTCCGTGACCGGCATCGCGGTGAACACGCCCGCCGACATCGACGCCGCCGTGGCCGGCCTCCTCGGCTGATCCGGATTTTTGACTTAACACGCATCTATATCCTAAAACCGCATCGCAAGTGTTTGGGATGCGCTCAAGGAAGGGGAACCCACATGTTTGATCTGACCGGCCGCAAGGCCCTGGTAACCGGCGCATCCGGCGGCATCGGCGAGGAGATCGCGCGGCTTCTGCATAGCCAAGGCGCCATCGTCGGCCTGCACGGCACGCGCGTGGAAAAGCTGGAGGCGCTTGCCGCCGATCTTGGCCAACGCACCAGGATCTTCCCCGCCAACCTTTCGGACCGCGACGAGGTGAAGGCGCTGGGACAGAAGGCCGAGGCGGAACTCGAGGGTGTGGATATCCTCGTCAACAACGCCGGCATCACCAAGGACGGCCTGTTCGTGCGCATGAGCGACGAGGACTGGGACAATGTCATCGAAGTGAACCTGACGGCGACGTTCCGCCTGACGCGCGAACTGACGCATCCGATGATGCGCCGCCGCTATGGCCGCATCATCAACATCACCTCGGTCGTCGGCGTCACCGGCAACCCCGGGCAGGCGAACTATTGCGCCTCGAAAGCCGGCATGGTCGGGTTTACGAAGTCGCTGGCCCAGGAGATCGCGACGCGCAACGTCACGGTCAACTGCGTGGCGCCCGGCTTCATCGAGTCGGCCATGACCGGCAAGCTGAACGACAAGCAGAAGGACGCCATCATGGGCGCGATCCCGATGCGGCGCATGGGCAGCGGCGCGGAAGTCGCCTCGGCGGTCGCTTACCTGGCGTCCACGGAAGCGGGCTACATGACCGGCCAGACGCTGCACGTCAACGGCGGCATGGCAATGATCTGAAATGGCAATTGGTGATTGGGAGGATTTTTCCGCCCAATAGCATGTTGAGCAACCTGTGGGGCACGATTTTCTGGCTTTGCGACGGACTTAAACCGTGTTAAGCGGGCCATGACTGTGAACAGTCGTCCCGAATATGCAGACGGGCCGCGCCGGTTTTCGACGGCCGGGGCCATATCTCAATGCCGGGTTGAACGAGTTTGCCAGCGACGCTGAGACTGAAGCGTTGCAGGCTGAAACAGGGTAGGGATGTCATGAGGCATTCCGATCAGGACAGAAGGTCGAGGAAACCGACATGAGCGATATCGCAGAACGCGTGAAGAAAATTGTTATTGATCACTTGGGCGTCGACGCCGACAAGGTTGTTGAAGGCGCCAGCTTCATCGACGACCTCGGCGCGGACTCGCTCGACACCGTCGAACTGGTCATGGCGTTCGAAGAGGAATTCGGCGTTGAAATTCCTGATGACGCTGCCGATTCCATCCTCACGGTTGGCGACGCTGTAAAGTTCATTGAGAAGGCTCAGGCCTAATCAACTGATCTTTTTTAAGGGCGGGCTCTCGGAGTCCGCCTTTTTTCGTCCGGCCGTGCCGGCGCTTTGATCCGCTGACGAAAAACACCAAGAACAAGACTGAGAATTAGACGGGGGTTTTGGGCCATGAGACGTGTCGTCATCACGGGGACGGGCATGGTATCGCCTTTGGGCTGCGGTACCGAGGTTTCCTGGTCACGATTGGTTGCGGGGCATAACGGCGCTCGTCTGGTCACGGAATTCGAGGTCGAGGACCTTCCCGCAAAGATCGCCTGCCGGGTTCCAGTTGGTGACGGCACGGACGGCACCTTCAACGTTGACGATTGGATGGAGCCCAAGGAGCAGCGCAAGGTCGATCCCTTCATCATATTCGGGATGGCTGCCGCCGACATGGCGCTCGCCGATGCGGGCTGGCATCCGCAGACGGATGAGGACCAGATCGCGACCGGCGTGATGATCGGCTCGGGCATCGGCGGTCTCGAAGGCATCGTCGAAGCGGGCTACACGCTGCGCGACAAGGGTCCCCGCCGCATCTCGCCCTTCTTCATTCCCGGTCGCCTCATCAACCTCGTCTCCGGCCAGGTGTCGATCCGCCACAAGCTGCGCGGTCCGAACCACGCGGTTGTGACCGCCTGTTCGACCGGCGCGCATGCGATCGGCGATGCCGCGCGGTTCATCGCGCTCGGCGACGCCGACGTCATGGTGGCCGGCGGTGCCGAAGCGCCCGTTTGCCGCATTTCGCTGGCGGGTTTCGCCGCCTGCAAGGCGCTGTCGACCCGGCACAACGACGATCCGCAGAAGGCGTCCCGGCCCTATGACCGCGACCGCGACGGTTTCGTCATGGGCGAGGGCGCGGGTATCGTCGTTCTGGAAGAACTGGAACACGCCAAGGCGCGTGGCGCCAAGATTTATGCCGAGGTTGTCGGCTATGGTCTTTCCGGCGACGCATACCACATCACCGCGCCGTCCGAGGACGGTGAAGGGGCGCTGCGCTGCATGCACTCGGCGCTGAAGCGCGCGGGTCTGACGCCGGCCGACATCGACTACGTCAACGCGCACGGAACCTCGACCATGGCCGATACGATCGAGCTTGGCGCGGTCGAGCGGCTGGTCGGCGATGCGGCTTCCAGGATCTCCATGTCGTCCACGAAGTCTGCGACCGGCCACCTGCTCGGTGCCGCCGGCGCCATCGAGGCGATCTTCGCCGTACTCGCGATCCGCGACAACATCGCACCGCCGACGCTCAATCTCGACAACCCCGAGCGTGATACCGCTATCGATCTTGTTCCCCACAAGGCTCGCAAGCGGGAGATAAACGTGGCACTCTCCAACTCGTTCGGATTCGGCGGCACGAATGCGTCGCTCGTCCTGCGCCGGTATGTGGCTTAACGACAGGCTCCAATCGATCGGAAGCGCAGGCTGCGTGGCTGCTCGCGCCGGTCCCTGAACCTGTTTTTGCCGCAATGCTTAGTCAAAGAGCAGGCAACGACAAAAAGAAGGGATTGCTTGTGGACGAGACGACGGAGAACAGCGATTTGCCGAATGGCCGGGAGGGCCAGAAGGGGCCGATCATTCCGAAATCGGCCAACGAGGCGCTGCGTCCGGAGCGGGTGCCGGAACCGCCGCGCCGCTCCCGCAAGGCCCGCAGCCAGCTCGTCATTTTTCTGAACTTCCTGATGACGCTCGTGATCTTCGTTTTCGCGATCGCGATCCTCGGCACCTACTATGCCATCTCGCTCTACCAGCAGCCGGGACCGCTGACGACGAACACGAATTTCGTCGTGCGCAGCGGTGCGGGCCTCACCGACATTGCCACCAAGCTCTATGCCAACAACATCATCGTCGATGCACGCGTCTTCCGCTATCTGACGGCGACGCATCTTGGTGCGGACGAGACGCTCAAAGCCGGCGAATACGAGATCAAGGCCGGCGCCTCGATGCGCGACATCATGGAATTGCTGAAGTCCGGCAAATCGATCCTCTATTCCGTTTCCATGCCGGAGGGGCTGACTGTTCGGCAGATGTTCGACAAATTGCAGGCCGACACCATTCTTGAAGGCGATCTGCCGTCCGCGCTGCCCGCCGAAGGCGCCCTGCGGCCGGACACCTACAAGTTCTCGCGCGGCACCAAGCGCTCCGAAATCGTCGAGCAGATGCAGGCGGCGCAGGACAAGCTAGTCGACCAGATCTGGGAAAAGCGCGATCCCGGCTTGCCGATATCGAGCAAGCAGGATTTCGTGATCCTGGCCTCGATCGTGGAAAGAGAGACAGGCGTACCGGACGAGCGCGCCCACGTGGCCTCCGTCTTCCTCAATCGTCTCGGCAAGGGGATGCGACTGCAGTCGGATCCGACGGTAATATACGGTCTCTTCGGCGGCGAGGGAAAACCGGCCGACCGGCCGATCTACCAGTCTGACCTGAAGAAAGAGACCGTCTACAATACCTACATCATCAAGGGCCTGCCGCCGACGCCGATAGCCAATCCGGGCAAGGATGCGCTGGAGGCGGTTGCCAATCCCTGGAAGAGCCAGGATCTCTACTTCGTTGCCGACGGCTCGGGCGGACATGTCTTCGCCGCCACGTTGGAAGATCACAACGCCAATGTGAAGCGCTGGCGCAAGATCGTGGCCGAGAAGGGCCAGGATTCCAGCAGCATTGCCGTCGACGGCCAACCGGAGGACGGCGGCGGCGCGGGCGCTGGCACCAGCGTCCAGCCGAAAAAGAAGACGAATTGATCGTGGTTTGGAGGCTTGAATGGCATTGCAGTCCATGACCGGTTTCGCCCGGCGCGAAGGAACGAGCGGGCGTTATCGTTGGGCATGGGAGTTGCGCTCGGTGAACGGCAAGGGCCTGGATGTCAGGTTGCGCCTTCCGCCCGGTTCCGAGCGCCTTGAAGCGGACATACGCCGGCTTATCGTCGATCGTTTTTCCCGCGGCAATTTGCAGGCCAGCCTCTCGATCAATGCCGAGGAAAACCGTTTCGAGGCAACCCTCAATCAGGATGCGCTTGCTGCCGTGCTGGCGATGCGCGACCAGCTTGCCGGCGTCATCGATCCGGCACCGCTGAAGCTCGACACGCTGCTGGCGATCCGCGGCATCATCGAATTTCGCGAGGCGGAAGAGGGGGAGGATGCGGTTGCGGCGCGCGATGTCGAAGTGATGACGGGACTGGAGGCAGCACTTGCCGATCTGCGCACCATGCGCGGCCAGGAAGGCAAGGCGCTCGGCCAGATATTGCTCGGCCATGTCGCGACCATCGAGACCCTGACAACGGCCGTCGAGCACGACCCGTCGCGTTCGCTCACGGAAATCGCAGCGCGGCTTCAGGCGCAGGTAGCACTTCTGACGGAGGGCGGCTCGGGGCTTGATCGCGACAGGCTCCACGCCGAAGCGGCGTTGCTGGCGACCAAGGCGGACTTGCGCGAGGAGATCGATCGTCTGAAGGGCCATGTCGCGGCCGCGCGCGAACTGCTCGCCAAGGGCGGCCCGGTCGGACGAAAGCTCGATTTTCTTGCACAGGAATTTAACCGCGAATCGAATACAATCTGCTCGAAGTCTAATGCAGCGGCCGTCACGGCAGCGGGCATCGAATTGAAGGTCGTGATCGACCAGTTCCGCGAGCAAGTGCAGAATTTGGAGTAAGGCATGAAACCGGCGGCATCTTCGCCCATCCCAATCGTCAGGCGCGGGCTCATGCTCGTCCTTTCCTCCCCGTCGGGCGCGGGAAAGTCGACGATCGCGCGTACGCTACTCGAGACGGACAAGCACATCGGTCTTTCCGTCAGCGTCACCACGCGCCAGCGCCGCCCCAGCGAAATCGAGGGCGTTCACTACCATTTCATCAGCATTCGCGAGTTCGAGCGCCTGCGCGATTCCGAGGCCCTGCTGGAGTGGGCCGAGGTGCACGGGAATTTCTACGGCACCCCGCGTGAACCGGTCGAGGCAGCGATGGCCGAAGGCCGGGATATGCTCTTCGACATCGACTGGCAGGGTGCGCAGCAGCTGCAGGAAAAGATGGCGGCCGATGTCGTCTCGATCTTCGTGCTGCCACCGACCATGACCGAACTGCAGTCGCGTCTGCATCGGCGCGCCGAGGATTCCGAAGAGGTTATCGCGACGCGCCTTGCCAATTCGCGTTCCGAGATCGCCCATTGGCGGGAATACGACTATGTGATCGTCAACGACGATCTGAACATCGCCTTCGATTCCGTGCAGTCGATCGTAAAAGCCGAGCGCCTCCGCCGCGACCGCCGTCACGGCATGTTCGATTTCGTTCGTGGCCTTCTCGAGGAAACGCCGAAGCTTTGAGCTTCTAATCTAAAGACAGTTCGCCAGTCGGCAGAATTCATCGACGGAAAGCGTTTCCGCGCGCCGCGTGGGATCGATCCCGGCCTTGGCAAGCAGAGCCTCGCCGCCGAGCGGCTTCAAGCTCTGGCGGAGCATCTTGCGGCGCTGGCCGAAGGCCGCCTCGGTCACCCGTTCCAGCTTGCCCACGGCGCAAGGGATGGGGTTTTCCTTTGGCGTCAGGTGCACCACGGTCGAGGTTACCTTCGGCGGCGGCGTGAAGGCTTGCGGCGAAATGTCGAACGCCATGTACGCCTGGGTTCGCCAGCCGCAAAGGACACCAAGCCGGCCGTAGTGGTCATCGGCCTCGTCCGCGACGATGCGCAATCCCACTTCCTTCTGGAACATCAGCGTCAGCGATTGCCAGAAGGGCGGCCATGCCTTCGGCAGGAGCCAGTTGACCAGCAGCTGCGTGCCGACATTGTAAGGCAAGTTGGCGATGACGCGCACGGGACCGTCGACCGGCAGCGTTTCGAAATCCACCTTCAGCGCGTCGCCTTCGATAACTTCCAGGCGGCCGGGATAATGGGCCGCGATTTCGGCAAGCGCCGGCAGGCAGCGGCTGTCGCGTTCGACCGCAATCACTTTCTTCGCCCCGAGCGCCAGAATGGCCCGCGTCAGCCCGCCGGGCCCCGGGCCTACTTCGAAGACGGTAACCCCTTCCAAAGGTCCGGCGGTTCTCGCCACCTTTTGCGTCAGGTTGAGGTCGAGAAGAAAATTCTGGCCGAGTGCCTTGCGCGCATCGAGCCCGTGACGCTGGATTACCTCTCGAAGCGGCGGCAGACCGTCAAGCGCTGCCATCAGTTTGCGCTTCCGGCGGTCCGGGCAAGCTCGGCCGCCAATTTGAGCGCGGCGACGAGGCTCGCGTCGCTCGCAATCCCCTTGCCCGCAATCCCGAAGGCGGTGCCGTGGTCGGGCGATGTGCGGATGAAGGGGAGGCCGAGCGTCACGTTGACGCTGTCATCAAAGCCCAAGGCCTTCGCGGGGATCAGCGCTTGGTCGTGATACATGCAGATCGCGACATCATAGCGCTTGCGGGCATCGTCGTGGAACATGGTGTCTGCGGGAAGGGGGCCGATCGCGTCGATGCCTTCGGCGCGCAAGCGCTGGATCGCCGGCTCGATAATGTCCACTTCCTCGCGTCCCATGGCGCCGGACTCGCCAGCGTGCGGGTTGAGGCCCGAGACGGCGAGACGCGGGCGGGTAATGCCGAAACGGACCTTCAGATCGTGCGCGGCTATTCTGCAAGTCTCTTCCAAGAGCTCGGCGGTCAGCGCACCGGGGACGTCTTTCAGCGGAATATGGATGGTTACCGGGATCGCGCGGAGCTTGGGGCCGGCAAGCATCATCACCGGCGTGACGGTCTTCCCCGTCGCGCGCGCCGCCAGGTCGGCCAGGAACTCGGTATGGCCGGGAAAGCCGAAGCCTGCTTCGTAAAGCACGGACTTGGCGATAGGATTGGTGACGACCGCGAGCGTATCGCCCCTGAGACTCAGATCGACCGCCTTTTCGATTGCGCCGATCGTCGCTTTTGCCGTCGCCACATGCGGCTTACCCGGCTCGACATCCACGCCGATCGCGATAGGCAGCACGGGAAGCGCCTCGGCGAATATCCCGCAGGCTTCCGAAGGTGCTGCCTCGCGCAGCACCACCTCAAGATTAAGCACCCGGGCCCGTGCCTCAAGCACGTTGGGATCGCCGATGAAGAGGAAGGGCGGCAGGCCGGTTTTCCGACGGTTAACCCATGCCGTCAGGGCAATATCGGGTCCGATCCCCGCAGGATCGCCCTGCGACAGCGCCAAAGGCCGGGTGAGGAGCGCGGACATCTGCTTAAATCAACGGTTGAGAATCTGCGCCTTGGAGCGCAGCTCGTCGACATACTTCTTGTCGTTGGCGTTGACCTTTTGGTCGCCCTTTCCGAGATCCTCGGCGCGGAACACGGCTTCGGCCGCGACATCGTCGTTTACCTGACGCTGCGAGCAGATGGCCACGTATTCGACGCCACGATCTGTGACGTGCGTTGCCGTCGTGTTGCCCGTCGCCTTTTCGATCAGCGGCTTCCAGTCCTCCGGCAACTCCGGCGCCAGCACGCGGCCGAGATCGCGGACCGAAACGTCATGCATGGTGGCGGCAAAGGCCTTTGCCTGTTCGCAGCCGGGGAACTTGGCGCGCGAGGCTTCCGCTTCCGCCTGGCGCTTGCCGGTGATCGCACCCTTCTTGGCAGCTGGAATGACGAAGATCATCTGCTTCAGGACATACTCGGTCGTAACCGGCTTTTCCTTGTTTTCGAGTCGCGCAATCAGCTCGTCGTTGCTCATCTTGCCGCTTGAACCGTAACGGGCATTGACGACGCGGGGCCAGCTCATCGACACGGCGATATAGGACTTGAAGTGATCGGCGGTAACGCCGGCCTTGCTGAGGATTTCGGTCAGCTGCGGGACCGTCATCTTGTTGCTCGTGGCAAAACGCGCGAAGGAAGCATCGACATCCTCGGTGCTGACCGACATGCGCAAGCGGGATATCTCCTGGCGCTTCAGCGTCTCGTCGATCAGCTGCTCACGGGCCATCGTGCTCAAGTCGCCCTTCTGGTGCTGCAGACGCAGAAAGTTGACGCGCTTGGCGATGTCGTCGTTGGTGATCGCCACACTGTTGACGACGACCTTGACCTCGCTAGCAAAAGCGGCGCTGCCAAGCGGAGCGGCGACGGCGGCCAAGGTCAAGCTCGTCCCGAGCAGCAGGGCGCACATCGGCTTCATTGCGGAAAACATAATAACCCTTCCCAAGGTCTCTGATTGCGCGGCTTCGCATCCAGTTGCGGCGCGCCAAGATGGCGAGTGTCTATGCCATACGTCTACATCAAGCCTGGGGAATTGCACAATCCTTGCGGCGAAACAATGACACCGCCAAGCGCGATCAGAGATGTGATCGCGCTTGACGTTTAGAAGGTGGATTCGGCGACGTTGCCCAGATTGATGTCGCCAAGCGTACGGAAGGTGATGCGGGCCCCGATCGACCAATCGCTTGCCGATGCGCTGACCGTGTCCTTCTTCGACAGATACGCGATGCTGAAGATCGTGCACTCGTCTTCATAAGACAGGCCGATGCCTTGGCGCGTAACTTCACTGCTGTTGAGGTCATAGGCAACCGTTCCGAAGACGGACCAGTATTCCTTGAACTTGACCTGCGCCCGGGTCTGGATTTCGTCGTTGTCGGTTATGAAGCCGTATTGCGGCTGCGCCGCGATGTGGGTGTAGATCAGCGACGCTTGGAAAATGTCGTTGCTGAAGCCCACCGCCGTGTCGCCGCGACGGTAGTCCAGGTCCTTCTCGTCCAGCCGATAGGAGGTGGCAAGCGAGATGCCCTGCGGCGTGTTGATGCCGAACATGCCGACGTAGTCGGAAGTCGATGTCTCAAGGCCCGAATCGGCGCCCGCGCCGACCAGGTCTGGCGTCGAGTACGAATTGAGCCCTGCGACCTGGTAGGATTGGCCGAAAATGCTCTGCAGTTTGTAGCCATTGTCGAAATCGCCGGTATAGCGGATGCCGAGGTTGGCGCGCGTGCCGCCCTCCACACGGTCGAAGCCGGAGAACTTGTCGCGATTGAACAGATTCATCGCGTCGAAGACGAAGCTCTGCGCGTCTTCGTTCGGAAGCTGGCCGGCCAACTCCTCGTTGTTACGGGCATAGATCTGAGCGATCGGCTCAAAGACGTGGGTGCTGTTGTCGGTGGAAACGAGAATGGGGTACTTCGCCTCAAGGCCCGCGGTTAGCAAGCCGCGGCCCGCCAAGTTCCCGTCCTCGAAGCCGCCGTCATAGGTATTGTAGGGCGGCGCCAAGCTGGTGGGGGAGTCCATGCTGAGGCCGAAGACGTCGCCGCGCGCCGCCACCAGCGGTGTGAGCACGAGGCCCTGGTCGGAGGTGAACGTCCGCTGCCACTGCAATTCGGTGCTCAGGCGCGTATCGGTTCCGGGAAGGCCGAGGAAGCGGTCGTTGAGGTTCGAGTCGCCGAGGTTCAGCGTGTTGTCGAGTACATCAGCGTTATCACGCGAAAGGTTGGTAAAATTCACCGTTGCCGAAAGCTCGCCGCCGGCCACGGACTTCGGATCCACGTAGTGGTAGTCCAGGGCCGGATAGACGATCGGCTGCTGCTTTTCGGTGAAGCTGGTCGTCGTCGCGTCCTGCACGTCGAAATAGAAGGCGCGCATGTCGAAGTAGTTGCGCTTGCCGATCCCCGTCAAATACGCCTGGTTGACGTGCGTGCTCTCCTTGAGGCCTTTCAGGTTATAGGTGCGAGCGAAATTGTTGTCGCTTTGGAGCATCGCGTCCCAGCCAAAGGCCCAGCGCGGGTTGATCCTGAAGTCGCCCTTCGAGGCGACAAGACCGCGCGCGCTGTGTTCGGCGTCGCTTGTGCCGGCATCAAAGGTACTTGGGCTTGCCTGATCGATCCCGGCAACGCGAAGGATGTGCGTACCGTTCTCCAGCCGCTGGCGGAATTCGCCTTCAAGCAGCAAACCTTGCGTCGTATAGCCGGTCGCCGTCAGCGTAGCGTCCATGCTAGGCGATATGACGTAATAGTAGGGGATCGAGGCGCCGAACCCGAGATTTTCCGCCGCACTGAAGGTCGGGAAGAGGAAGCCGGATTTCCGCTTTACGGTGTTGTCGGGCACTTCGATCCACGGCAGATAGGCGATCGGGTGACCGAAGAGCTCGAAACGCGCATGCTCAAGGCGGACGGTATGCGTCTCTCCGTTCTGAACGACGCGCTTGGCCTTGACCTGCCAGAGCGGCGCGCGGCCTCCCTCGGAGCAGGGCAGGCAGGCGGTGTAAACACCTTTGGTCAGAATCATCTGCGTGCCGCCGACGCGTTCGCCCTTTTCGGCGGCAAGGCGCGTGTTGTCTGGCATCTCGATGCGAAGCGCGTTGACGAAACCGTCCTTGAAGTTGTCGGTTATATCCATCTTGTCGCCATACATCCGATTTCCGTCGGGCGTGACCAACTCGATGTTACCGATGGCCATCATGCGGCCGGTCTTCTGGTTATACTCAACGCGCTGGGCGACCATCTTGTAGCCGCCGTAATAGATCTGCACGGCACCGCTGACGGTGACGATCTGCGAATCGCGGTTATAGGTCAGATCGTTGGCAGAGAGAATCAGCTTCGAATCCGCCGGTACCTTGACCTCGGTCACTGTCTTGGGCGCACTTTGGGCGTAAACCACGCCCGCGCTGCCCGTCATGCACAAACTCACAGCCGCGCCAATAAGCAGAGCAGCCGTCAGTCTCCTGGTATGTTTGCGGTTGGCTGCCGCCACTAGCCGTCCTCCTGATGAAGCAGCATCGTCGCCCCGAGAGCCAGCGCGACGATCACGGGTATCCATGTCGCCACGAATGGGGGGACAACGCCACTGCTTCCGAATGCCTTAACAAGCACGGTGACCACATAAAGCACGAAGCCTGACACTATTCCACCCAGAATCACGGAGCGCGATTGGTTGAATCTACTGAATTTTAGGGACACGGTTGCCGCAATGAGGGTCATTGCCACCAGAAGGAAGGGTTGCGACAACAGGAAGTGAAACTGCGTCTCTAGAGCCTTGGTGGAAATACCGAAGGATCGAGCGATCGCGATTCGTTTAGAAAGATCATAAAAAGCAATGGTTTCAGGCTGCGTCAGGCGTTCGGCGACGAAATCCTGTTTCAGGTTCGTACGAACCTGTACCGAATCCTTATGCTCGGGGATTTCGCCTGGCCGGCGCTCGACGACCGCGTTAAGAAGCCAGTAACCATTCTCCAACTTTGCCGTCGCCGCATCCTGCCTCAGGATGATGTCGCCGTGTGAATCAAAGTGGATAAACACGGGGTTCGCCAGCGTCATTCCGTTGTCGAGCACGGTGTTGGCGCCGATGATGACGTCGTCCCTCCCGCTGATCTGTCGAAGCCACGGGATCGACAGCGTCTTGCGATAGGAGGGATCGCCGCGAAGATCCGCCTCGATGCTCTGCGCCTGCCGCTGGCCCCACGCCGCTATCGGATTGAGCACCAGCATCGTCATAAGCCCGACGAAAAGCGCGCCGAGAACGAAGGGCGCCATGAATTGCCAGACCGATATCCCGGCCGCGCGCGCAATCACCAGTTCATAGCGACGGTTCAGGCCGATCAGCGTCGTCATGCCGACGAAGAGCGCAATGAACGGCACCGTCTGCTGCAGGATGAGCGGCAGTCGAACCGCGGTCATCGTCAGTCCGAGCGAGACCGTATAACCCGGCAGCCCACCGAGCCGGCTTGCTGTCTCGCTGAAGTCGACGAGAAACACGATCGAGATCACGCCCAGGAAAAACCAGAAGGTCGTGACGAGGTAACGGACGAGGAAATAGCGGCCGAGTGTCTTGAAAATCATGCCGAACCTCCCGGCGATCGCCGCACGGCCGCCGATATCCGATCCTGTACGCCAAGCCACAGGTTGGTGAGGCGATTGCGCAACGGGAGCGACAGGTTGCTCCTCTTCGAACGCCTGAGGAGAATGATCGCGATCAGGGCGGCGGCGACATTGATGCCGTAGAGGACGGCGACGAACGACGGATTGTTTTCGATCTGATTGGCGGCATAGAAATCCGCCCATCTGAGAGCGAATGCCAGGGTCAACGCCGTTACCATGGGATGCAGGCGCCCCTCGCGGTGGGAGCGGGCGTCACCGGCGATGACCAACGAAAATAGCGCGAAGATGGCGGGCAGCGCCCAATCCGTCAGGCGCCGGTGCAGTTCGGCGCGATAGGTCCCGGGCTTCGCGCTGAAGTCCTGATCGCTGGCGTCGGGATTGAGCAGGAAGCCGAGGCCTCGGTCGCTGGCGCGCAACGTCGCCTGTCCGCGGTTTTGCGTGAGATCGGAAAGGTCGAAGGAATAGGAATCGAATTTGATCACCGAGACGTTGCCGTCAGGTGTCTTGCGATGCACCTCGCCGTCCTTCATCAGCAGCGAGGTGCCGCTCGGATCCACGGCGCCTTCCTTGGCGTAATAGATGAGATCGAAGGCGGGGTCGCGCGAATCGGCGACGAACAGGCCCTTCAGAACGCGACCGGACAAGCGCTGCGAGATCTGCACGTAGAGGCCGTCTTCGATGCGCCGGAAGTTCTTCTCCTCGATGACCGTGGACAAGAGGTCGGCATAGGCGGCCGCCACCATCTGGCGTGCGGCAACCTTGGCTTTCGGCTCGACCATGTTGTCGACGAAGAAGGAAAAAATGCTGATCACGACGGCGAGCAGCATGATCGGGCGGATGATGATGCTGCGATTGGCTCCGGCGGCTTCGATGACCGTCAGCTCCGAGTCGTTGTTCATTGCGGTCAGCGACTGCGTGATGCCGATCACCAGCGCGAAGGGAAGTACGATCGGAATGATGCTCGGCAAGATCAACGTCGCGAGCTTGGCGAACGATCCGATCGACTGGCCGCTATCGGTGACGAGATTGATGCGCTGAAGCACCTGCGTAGTCCAGATGATCGCAAGCACCGGCAGCAAAGCAACCAGGAACATCAGCCCGACGCGTCGAACGATATATGTCTCGAATAGCTTCATTCCGGCCCTTGAACGCAATTCGCCGCCACCCTCAGCCGCGACGAAGATTCTCTCTCATCTACGCCCTTTGGATTTCTTTAGCGACAACTCACAGGCAAAAAAAACGGCTACGCGCCTGAAAATTTTCGGCAGTGTGTCGTTTGGGATAGCGCCAGAAGCGCCGAGAATATGATGAGCGACGAGAGCCAGCCGAGAACGACGTCGGAGAGGTAGTGACCGCCGAAGGCAACGCGAAGCGCCGGCGTGAGGATCGCAACCGCCATGATCGGCAGCGCAAGTGCCGATCGTGCCGGCTGGGGAATGATGAAAATCAAGCAGAAGAGCCAGCCCGCAGACGCCGCCTCGCCGGAGACGAACGAACAGTTTCTTACGCACTCTCCGACGAAAGACCCAGCATGGACGAAATCAAGGCTGCCGCCGAACAGATTCGTCTGCCGGGGGCGAGGGCGATGGGCGAAGGTCTTCAGCCAGAAATTGACGAGGAGACCAGGACCCAGGATCAATGTGCCGAGCGCGACCTTGAGATTGCGGACGCGGATAGGCTGAAAGCTTGCGCCGTGTTCGCGCAAGCTGATCGCGAGCATCCAGACGAGCATGGCGGCGGCGGCATAAGGCAACAGTAAAAAAGTCTCGCGCAGCAGGCGGAAGCCCTGTTCGACGGAGTAGGGAAAATGTCCGCAGGTGTAGTCAGCCGCTTGCCCCAACAGGCAAGGGCCGCGCGAAAAGAACAATTCGGCGACGGTGATGTCGATCTGAGGAAAGACGCGGAAAGCCGCAAGCAGCAGCCACCACAGGCAGAACAGCACCACGAATACGTCCCCCGCGTTCTGGGAGGAAAGGCGAGGCGGAAATCGTTGCGCGACGCCTGATTTTTCAACATCTGTAGTCAAGGAGTTAGCTCTAAGCGCTTAGACAGTTATGACGCAAATGAACCACACGATGCGTCTTTGTCCAGTTCTACAGGAGGGAAATGACGCTGATTTGAAGATCGGCCCCCGGCGTTTTTCCGGAAAACGTTTCCCGAAGCTTGTTTTCACCCTAAAAACCTGAATGATCGAAGGTCAGCTAGCCTTACATTATTGCAGCCCCGGAGTAGAAATGTCAGTGAAATTCGAGATTTCCTTTGCCAAATCCGTCAGCCTGAGCGGCGGTATCGCCATTGTCCTCAAAGACAAGAAAGGCGAGGTGCCGGCAGGGGCTGCGATTGTCGATCCGGCAGGCATCCTTTCCAAGGCATCCGGCATCGTACGTTTCACGGGCAAGGCCCTGAGTGTCCTCGACGTCGTTGCGCCACAGGGCTCGCCGGCTGAACGGATCTTCGTGATCGGCACCGGCAAGGCCTCGGAAATCGAGGCGCATGACTGGCTGAAGTTCGGCGGCAGCGCGGCTGCTCGCATCAAGAATGTCGAAAACGTTTCGATCTTCATCGACATGCCGGAGGTCGCGGTGAGCGCCAAGGCGGCTGCGGATTTCGCGCTGGGCATGCTGATGCGCGCCTACAGTTTCGACACCTACAAGACGAAGAAGAACGAGGACGAGCCGAGTTCGAAAGCACCGGTCAAGGTGACGATCGTGACGGAGGACGCCGCAGGCGCGAAGAAGCTCTTTGCGATTTCCGAAGCGGTTGCCTCGGGCGTCAATCTCGCCCGCGAACTCGTCAACGAGCCGCCGAACGTACTTGGACCGGTGGAGTTCGCCGCGAAAGCCAAAGAGCTCGAAAAGCTCGGCGTCGAGGTCGAAATCCTCACCGAGCGTGACATGCGCAAGCTCGGCATGGGCGCGCTGCTCGGCGTGGCTCAGGGCTCTGTCCGGCCGCCGCGCCTCGCCGTGATGCAGTGGAAGGGCGGCAAGGCCAAGGACAAGCCGGTCGCATTCGTCGGCAAGGGCGTCGTCTTCGATACCGGCGGGATTTCCATCAAGCCTGCGGCCGGCATGGAAGACATGAAGGGCGACATGGGCGGCGCGGCGGCCGTTACCGGCCTGATGCACGTGCTTGCCGCGCGCAAGGCCAAGGTCAATGCGGTCGGCGTGATCGGGCTGGTCGAGAACATGCCCGACGGCAATGCGCAGCGGCCGGGCGACATCGTCACCTCCATGTCGGGGCAGACGATCGAGATCATCAATACCGACGCGGAAGGTCGCCTCGTGCTCGGCGATGCGCTTTGGTACACCAACGATCGCTTCAAGCCGCAGTTTATGGTCAATCTGGCGACGCTGACCGGCGCGATCGTCGTCTCTCTCGGCGGGCTGCATGCCGGACTGTTTTCAAACGACGACGCGCTTGCCGAACGACTGACGGCTGCGGGGCTTGCGACCAACGAGCGTCTGTGGCGGATGCCGATGGGCAAGGACTACGACAAGCTGATCGACAGCAAGTTCGCGGACATGAAGAACACCGGTGGCCGCAATGGCGGCTCGATCACCGCCGCTCAGTTCCTGAAGCGCTTCGTGCAGGACACGCCCTGGGCGCACCTCGACATTGCCGGCACGGCGATGGGGTCCGCCCAGGACGAGATCAACCAGTCCTGGGGCTCGGGCTTCGGCGTGCGCCTGCTCGACGAGCTTGTGCGCGCAAACTACGAATCCTGACCGGCAGGCGGGGTGGACGCGGCATGACGGAGGTTCTCTTCTACCATCTGACCGAATCAAAGCTGGAAGATGCCCTGCCGCCGCTGCTCGACAAGAGTGTCGAGCGCGGCTGGCGGGTCGCCGTGCAAACGCGCGACGCTGAGCGCCGCGACATGCTCGACGCCCATCTCTGGACCTTCCGCGAAGAAAGCTTTTTGCCCCACGGCACCGACGAGGGCGAAATGGCGGATCGCCAGCCGGTCCTGCTGACGGTGTCCGAGGCAAATCTCAACGCCGCCACCGTGCGCTTCATCATCGACGGTGCCGAGGCGGCGTCGGTCGATGGTTACGAGCGCGTCGTCTTCATGTTCGACGGCTATGATGACGCGGAAGTCGAAAAAGCCCGTGCGGAGTGGAAAAAGCTGAAGGGCGAGGGGCACAGCCTCACCTATTGGCAGCAGACCGAGACAGGGCGCTGGGAGAAGAAAGCCTGAGGCGCTCGGCGTCCTTGCCCTCATACGGCTTTTCCTCGACCAAGGAGCGAGGCAAGTTTCCTCTCCCCGCTTGAGGGGAGAGGTTTAAGCAGGAATCACCTCGAGATCTCAGTCCCGACGTCACCTAGTCGTAAAACGCATCCACGAACTTGTGTTTGCCGAGCATGAAGGCGTCCGCGACGTGCCGCAGCGGCGCGAGGTCGACGTCGGATGTGCCGGCTTTGACGATTTCGGCGAAGCGACGATAGAGCTGCGGATATTCCTGCTCCGGCTCGGCGAACTTCAGCTCGCCGTTTACCGAGAGTTTAGCTCCGCCTTCGGAGAGAACCATCTGGCCGGCGGCGGTCTCGGCGATGATGTCCCAGCTCTGCTTGCCGGTCTGGCGCCAGTCGAATTCGGCGTGGACGGGAAGGCCGCCCGCGCTGGTAAAGCGAAGATCGGCGGCAATGGGCGCTTCACGGTTTTGCGGGAATTCGAGCGTCGCGCCGGTCAAGAACAGCGATGGCAGGATGTGGGTGACAATGGAAAGCGCGTTGATGCCGGGATCGAAGACGCCGAGACCGCCCGCTTGCCAGATCCATGCCTGGTTCGGATGCCAGTGACGGACGTCCTCCTTCCAGACGACATGCACGCTGTTTACGGTCGTAGCGGCAAGAAAGGCTTTGGCGGCCTCGACGGCCGGCGCGTAACGCGAATGCCAGCTGGCAAAGAGCGACAGGCCGTTTGCTTTCGCGAGCGCTTCGAGATCGGCGACCTCGCTCAGCGTCGCGCCGGGCGGCTTCTCCAGAAAGACGTGCTTGCCGGCGACAAGCGCCTTGTGGGCCGCCTCATAGCGGTACTGCGGCGGCATGCAGAGCGATACGGCGTCGATCTCCGGAACGGCGGCGAGCATCGCCTCGATCGACGTGTAGCTCGGGGTGCCGTCCACCGTGCCGTGACGGCTTGCCGTGGCGATAAGTTGGAAGTCCGGATTCTTCGCGATCGATGGCAGGTGCTGATCGCGAACGATCTTGCCGACGCCGACGATGGCGAGCTTGATAGGGGTCATGGGAATGCTCGCGTTGGTTCTCGTTGAAAAAGTATGATTATTCAGGCGCTGACTTCTATCAGATACCGAAAGCGGGATGCAAGGCAACCGGTTCAGCGATCATAGACGGAACGGTCCTGACTGTCGTGTTCCCTGGACCGGGGCCGACAAGCTGGGGGGCTGCTTCAAGCCTTAGCGATTGCCGCGGCGGCCGTCTATGCAGGTCGCCACGGGTGCGGTGCCGAAGGATTTATTCTGCCATTCCGCTTTCATATTCCGACGAGAGCTCCAGCCATTGCTCCTCGGCTGCCGCAAGCTTGGCGGCGGCGTCTGAGCGCTGCTTGGCCTTGTCGGCTGCCTTTGCCGGTGATTTCGCGTAGAGCGTCGGGTCCGCAAGTTCCACATCAAGAACCTGAATCTGTTTCTCCAGCTTGCCGGTCAAGGATTCGATTTCATTGATCTTCTTCTTCAGCGGGGCGAGCGAGGCGCGCCGTTCGGCGTTGAGCTTGCGCTGGTCGGCCTTGGAAACAGAATCGTCGTTGCCGTTCGCTTTGCTCTTATCGTCCTTTGCCTTCGGGCTGGAAACGATGAGGGAGCGGTAGTCCTCAAGATCGCCGTCGAAGGTGGCGACGGTCCCGTCTCTCACCAGCCACAGCCGATCGACGGTCGCTTCGATCAGATGGCGGTCGTGCGAAATCAGGATCACCGCGCCGGAATAGTCGTTGAGAGCCCGGATGAGCGCGTTGCGGCTATCGATATCGAGATGGTTGGTCGGTTCGTCGAGGATGAGCAGATTGGGTGCGTCGAAGGCGGCAAGGCCCATCAGCAACCGGGCCTTCTCGCCGCCGGAGAGATCCTTGACGAGAGTATCCATCTTCTCTGTCGCAAGGCCCATCTGCGCGACGCGCGCGCGCACCTTCGCCTCGGGCGCGTCGGCCATGCGACGGCGTACGTGTTCCACAGCCGTCTGCGTCGGTACGAGGTCGTCGAGCTGGTGTTGGGCAAAGAAGCCGATCTTCAGATTGGGCGCGAGTTTGACGTCGCCGCCGTCTGCGTCGAGGCGTCCCGAAATGAACTTGGCGAAAGTGGACTTGCCGTTGCCGTTGGAGCCGAGCAGCGCGATGCGGTCGTCGGCGTCGATCCGCAGGTTGAGGCGCTTCAGGATAGGTTTGCCTGGCTCGTAGCCGACCGCACCGCCGGAGACGGCGACGATCGGAGAGGCGGCCTGCTTCTCCGGCTCGGGGAAGCTGAAGCCCATGACATGGTCTTCGATCACGGCCGAGACCGTCCCCATGCGCTCCAGCGCCTTGATGCGCGATTGCGCCTGGCGCGCCTTCGAGGCCTTGGCCTTGAAGCGGTCGATGAAGCTCTGCAAATGTTTGCGCGCCGCGTCGTTCTTGGCCTTCGCCTTCATCTGCAGCTCGTCGGCCTCTGCCTTCTGGCGCTCGAACTGGTCGTAGGAGCCGCGATAGAAGGTGAGCTTCTTCTGGTCGAGATGGACGATCGCGTTGACGGCGGTATTCAACAGATCGCGGTCGTGGGAGATGATGATGACCGTGTGCGGATAGCGGCGGATATAGTCCTCCAGCCACAGCGTGCCCTCGAGGTCGAGATAGTTGGTCGGCTCGTCGAGCAGCAGCAGATCGGGTTCGGAGAAGAGCACCGCGGCGAGCGCCACGCGCATGCGCCAGCCACCGGAAAAGGAGGAGGCTGGACGCGCCTGCGCCTCGTGATCGAAGCCGAGGCCGGCAAGAATGCTCGCCGCCCGCGCTTCGGCCGAATGCGCGCCGATGTCGGCAAGCCGCGTCTGGATGTCGGCGATGCGGTGGGGATCGGTTGCCGTCTCTGCCTCGGCGATGAGGGCGGCCCGCTCCTTGTCGGCCTTGAGCACAATCTCGATCAGTGGCTCCTCGGTGCCGGGCGCCTCCTGCGCGACCTGTCCTATGCGGGCGTTTTTCGGGATGGAGACCGCCCCGCTCTCGGCGCCCATATCGCCGGTAATGATACGAAAGAGCGTCGATTTGCCGGCGCCGTTCTTGCCAACGAGGCCGGCTTTGGTGCCGGCGGGCAGCGTCACGCTGGCGGTGTCGATGAGGAGACGGCCGGCAATACGGGCGGAAAGGTCGGATATCGAGATCATGCGCCGGTTTTTACCGAACTCGCCGATGAAGGCAAGGCCGAACGGGCAGACGCGTTACTATAGAGGCGCGGGCGCGACGTTTCCGCGTTCAGCTCGCCCGGGCGTAGATCTGCACAGGCTGGCGGCGGTTGCTCTGCGCGGTGGCAAGTGCCGACTGCGCACTGGCGAGAAGCTGCGCCGGCGAGGAGGCGTCGCTGCAAAGGGCGATACCGACTGATATGGTGACGCGGCCGGGGTCGGACTTGTCAGACGTGCTGTAGACCATCGTTCCCTCGACGGAGGCTCTGAGGCGCACCGCAATGGTGCGGGCGACGTCCAGGCCGACGTTGCTGAAGACGAAGCCAAAGTCGTCGTTGCTCATCCGGGCCACGAAGTCGTCTTTCTTGATCGTCTTGCGGAAGAGGGCGCCGAGCTTTTTCAAGAGCAGATTTGCCGGCTGCGGTCCGTATTTGCTGTTGAAGGCCCGGAAGTCGTCGATATCGACGAGAATGAGCGCGGTGCCGGGGGATTCGGCGCCTTCGTAGAGTTCCGTCAGGCGGTTGATAAGCGCGATCTGGTTGGGCAGGCCAGTGATCCGGTCGGTAGCCGCTGCCGTTCTGGCGGCGTTGGCATCCCTTTCCAGCGTCTCCAGCTTTTCCATCTCGTTGCGGAGCTTCTCGGTGAGCTCGGTTTCGTAGAGCATCAGATTGGTGAGCGATGCGTTGAGGAAGTCCATCTCGGCGGTAAAATTCGCGAAGCTCTGCGCGTGATCCCCTGAGACGGAATGCGTCACCGTTTGGACGGTTCGCGCGAAACTCTGCTTTTTCTTCAGACTTTCCGCCAGTTGTTCGGCGACGTCGCGCAGCATGCGAACCGCATCGGCCTGCGATTTCTCCGCGACCAGTCCGCAGTGGCTGACCAGATGATACTTCAAGCCGATGTCGTCGAGCATGGCTTGGCTCGGGTTGGGGCCTAGTGCCGCGATCTCCGCGCCGATACTGCGATTGTGGCCGAAGAGGGCCTCGTGGAACAGTTGGTAGTTGCGCGGAAGACCGGTCACTTTGAGCTTGGTCATGTGGAGACCGACCTTGCGCAAATCGGCCGACGCGCCGTGTGCCTGTGCTTCCATCATACGCAAAATCCTCCAAATCCGGGGTGGGCCTCCTTGTGGGTAGGCCGCCTCGTTCGAGAAAACTTGTGCAGAATGCGAGTTAAAACCGTCTAAATTAGAGGCGGTTAACTTCCGAACCTCGCCTCAATTCGTCTGATGAGGTTAACGTGAAGTTGCATAAGCGATCGCTGTTTCTCGTACGTCATGCTCAGGCCCAGCGCGTACCGTCCTCCCGCAGGAAATAGATGAGGTCGAGAGCCAGCGAGGGTTTGCCGAGCGCGGTCAACGTCATATGGCACTGGCCGCGATGATGGGTCTGGTGGTTGAAGAAATGGGCAAGTGCCGGCGCCAGCGATTGACTGACGACCACGGGCTTCGATACCGGGACGTAGGTGAGCATGCCGGCGAGCCTTTCCTCATCCAGCCCGTCGCACCACGCGATGATCCCTAGGTCCTCTGCCTGGCGCGCGGCCTCCAGTTCCGGCAGTTCGTCGAAGAGGATGGCATTGAGCACCTTTGGTGGTTGTCCTTCGCCGCTGAAACGATGCATCCACACGCGGTCGGCGATGAGGAGATGGTTGAGCGTCTGGTGCAGCGAGCCGAAGAAGGCGCCCATATCCTGCCGATATTCCGCGTCGGTCAGTTCCCTTGCCGCCGCATAGAGCTTGCCGTTGGCCCAGCGATTGTAGTCGGCGAACATTCTGAAGTGTTTGAGCATCCCTGTCTCCATAAGCGCATGGCACGGTGGTGTTTTCGAAAAAGGTTATCCCGTCAGGGTACAGACAGGAAGCCGCGCGCATTGCGACAGCGGCGTGAAATTGGCGCGTGCCCCTTGTTTTCGGGCCTTGGGGCGGGTAAAGACCGCCCACTTTTCCACAAGAACCAAAGGATCCGCACCATGGCGATTGAACGCACCTTTTCGATGATCAAGCCGGACGCAACGAAGCGCAACCTGACGGGTGCCATCACCAAGATACTAGAAGATGCCGGCCTTCGCGTCGTCGCCTCCAAGCGCGTCTGGATGAGCCAGCGCGAAGCCGAAGGCTTCTACGCCGTTCACAAGGAGCGTCCTTTCTTCGGCGAACTGGTTGAGACCATGACCTCCGGCCCGACCGTCGTTCAGGTTCTGGAAGGCGAGAACGCCATCCTCAAGAACCGCGAAGTCATGGGCGCCACCAATCCTGCGAATGCCGACGAAGGTACGATCCGCAAGGTGCATGCTCTCTCCATCGGCGAAAACTCCGTCCACGGCTCCGACGCTCCCGAGACCGCAGCCGTCGAGATCGCCTACTGGTTCTCCTCGACGGAAATCGTCGGCTGAATCATTCTCTCGGCTTTTCGCTCGAAGCACTTGAACACATTGAAAAAGCCGGGCTCGTCCCGGCTTTTTTGCTGCCGCATCAAGCCGAGGGGCAGACATGCTCCGGAGAGAAATCTGGTTTGTCCTTGTCCTTGAAGATATCGGGGTTCTCCGTGTAGAACGGGCCGACCACCAGAGGCTCCGCCGCCAGGACCGCGGACTGGTCCACATCCGATTTGACCTCGGTCTTCATGCTCTGGATCGTCTTGCCGCCGGCATCTTCGAGCCGTACCGCGACTGCGTAAGGCCGGTCCTTGCGCACGCAATGAAGCCCGGGAGTTTCCAGCGAAATCTTGTCCCACAGAGGGAAAATCATTTCCCTGACTACTATCGGATCGCCGCCCATCGGATTTTCGAATTCGGCGATCGCAACCGTGCCCTCCGGGATCGGCGCTGTCTTGCGTAGCGTGATGAGGAAGCTCGCATGGGAGACGCGGTAGTTGAAAACGACAAGCCGCCCGCTCAGCTCCGTCGGCTTGTCCTCGGCCTGCCGCTGGCAGGCGCTGAGCGCCAACAGCGCGCTCATTGCGAGGATCGTGATCCTGAACGCCGTCATGGTGCGTTCCTCTCTTTTCTCTTTTGATAGTGGCGCGTCGCCTTGGCCCGGTTGCCGCAGACGGCCATGTCGCACCAGGTGCGGCTTCGGTTCTTGCTGCGGTCGACGAAGAGCCAGCCGCAATTGTTGCAGATTTTCGTGCGCTCCGGGTCGGGCGTGGCGATGAGCCTCAGCGTCGAGTGAACCGTTGCGACGTCCAGACTATCGGGCGAGCCCGCCCGTCGCAGCGTCTGCGACAGCGCGTCGAGCAGGTTGGCAAGCAGCCCGCAGGTATCCACGCCAAGAACGCGCGCGCGGAAATAGCCGTCGATCGCTTCGCGGAGCTCTCTGAACGCCGTCCTGTTTTCCGGCAGCACCGGTTTGAGGTCTTCGCCAAAGAGCATGCGTTCCGCGCAAAAGTTTGCGGCCGCCTTGGGAAAACTGTCCATCTGGCCGGTCGTCTCGAAACGATCGACCCGGCGCGCATCGTCGTGACGAAGCACGACGCTGTTGGCGACATCGAAGGCCAAGGCGCCGCCTGAGAAGCGATGGGGTGTCCACGAAAAGCTCATGGAGAAAATATAACTGGTAAAAGCGTTTTTGCCAGTTATTATTTCAGTCGCCGTCGGAGCTTTTCATGGCCTATCTTTTGCAACAACTGGCGAATGCCGTTCCGCTTGCGGCGCTCTATGCGGCGCTCGCTTTTGGCTATTCGATCGGTTTCGGCGTCACGCGCCGGGCTGACATCACCTATGGCGCACTCTTTGCTTTCTCCGGGCAGATGCTCCTGCTGTTCACCGATTTCGGTTACTCGCGCCTGTTCCTGATCCTGCCGGCAGCGCTACTGCTTGGCGCCGCTGTTTCCTTGGCCTATGCGCTTGGCGCCGGCCTCCTCATCGGACGCGGCATCATGATGCCGCTTGCCCGAAAATCACCGAACACGGTAATCGTCGCAGCGCTCGGGATGACGATCATTCTCGGGGAGACCGCACGGCTCGCGGCAAACAGCCGCGATCTCTGGCTGCCGCCGCTGCTCAACAATGCCATCGTCTTCTGGAGCGACGGCAGCTTCCAGGTGACGCTCACCCTCATCCAGCTGATCAACGTCGCGGCGATGTCAGCGATCGTGCTTGCCGGCCACCTGGTGCTGACGCGCACGCCGTGGGGGCGTATCTGGCGAGCGGTTACGGACGATGCGTTGGCAGCGGAACTCTGCGGCACGAGTGCTGCGCGCGTCTTTCTCGTCGCCTATTGTGTTTCGGCGCTGGTGGCGACCGTCTGCGGCATCCTGTCGACGGCCTACTACGGCACGATGGATTTTGGCGCCGGTCTGCTGTTTGGGCTGAAGGTGCTGATGATTGCCGCCGTCGGCGGCTATTTCGATCCGTTGCGCTCGGCGCTCGGCGCCGCCGCCGTGGGCCTTTTCCAGACGCTGTGGGACGCCTATGGCCCTTTCGTCTGGCGCGATCTGGTGATTTTCTCGCTGCTCGTCTTCCTGCTAGTGGTCAGCCGCCGCGAGCGGGTCATCCCCTAGGCTTGCCTGCAGTCCATTTTTCCAGCGTCCACTTTTCCAGTGCCTTGTCGTCGTTGTCCTTGGCCGCGACCCAGTCGCCCGCCCTGCCATCGACCGTATGCTCCTTCTTCCAGAAAGGGGCGCCGGTTTTCAGGTAGTCCATGACGAAGCTCGCGCCATCGAAGGCGGCTTGCCTATGTGTGGCGGCGGCGACCACGAGGACGATGTTCTCGCCGGGGGAAATGCGGCCGTAGCGGTGAATGACGGTGAGGCCGCAAAGGGCGAAACGGTCAATCGCCTGCCGCGCAAAGCGGGTCATCTCTGCCTCGGCCATGCCCGGATAGTGTTCGAGCTCCAGGGCTTCGAGCCTGCCGCCTTCGTCGCGGCAAAGTCCCGTGAAGGTCACCACCGCGCCGATCTCGGGGCGACCATCGGTGAGCTTGCGCGCCTCCGCCTGTGGATCGAAATCCTCGCGTTGCACGCGGATAGTGGGGAGGGGGCTCATGGGGCGCTCTCATCTCCACGGATCGCGCCCTGCGCCGAGCGCATCACGATCATCCCCCCGTCATCGGCGGGAACAGGCCGATCTCGCGGGCTCCGGCAATCGCTTCGTCATGCTCGATATGCTCCATGTCGACGGCAACGCGGATCGCTTCGGGGAATTGAAGCGCGGCCTCATACTCTTCGCCCAAGGTCTTCAAATGATTGATGAGATCGCGGGCCGTCTTCACCGAAGGCGGGAGAACGATCTCCTCCTCGCCCTTGCCGATGCGCTCGCGCACCCATGCGAAATAGACAAGCCGCGTCATCACTCCTCGTCCACCACATGCTTCAGCCCGGCGCGGAAATAGTCATAGCCGGTGTAGATCGTCAGCAGCGCCGCGACCCAGAGCAAGAGTATACCAAGAGCGGTCGTATAGGGAAAAATCTCGTCTCCGGCCGGCCCCGCCAGCAGGAAGGCGATCGCGACCATCTGGGCTGTCGTCTTCCACTTGGCGATCCGCGTCACCGGCACGCTGACTTTGAGCGCGGCGAGATATTCGCGCAGGCCCGAAACCAGGATTTCGCGGCACAGGATGATGATCGCCGCCCAAAGCGACCAGCCGGCGATCGTTTGATCCGCCGCCGCCAGAAGCAGGATCGCCGAGACCAGCAGCTTGTCGGCGATCGGGTCGAGCATGCGGCCGATATTCGAGGTCTGGTTCCAGATGCGCGCAAGATAGCCGTCAAGGAAATCGGTGAGGGAGGCGATGACGAAAATCCACAGCGCCACCCAACGGGCGGTGTTGGTGATCGCGAGTTTTCCCTCGAGGAAAAAGCAGAGCACGATCAGCGGCACGGCCAGAATGCGGCCATAGGTGAGCAGGTTGGGGATACTGTATGCGCGCGAAGCCATGGAAATCGTTTCGTAGCAGTTTCAAGGAGCTACAGCGTCCGTTGCGCGTCATGAACGGCGCGCGGCGCTGCAGAGTTCGTAGATGAGGTGTTCAAGGCGGAGGCGTCAACATCGTTTGCGCTTTTTTCACTGCCATTGCGTGGAATTTGCGACAGGCCGATGTTATTTCGCGCCGTCCTCGTGGAAATGATTGTAGACCTGACGCGCCACGGCCTCCGAGATGCCGCCGACGGCCATGAGGTCGGACAGGGCGGCGCGCGACACCGCCTTCGCGGTGCCGAAATGCTGCAGCAGCGCCCGCTTGCGCGAAGGGCCGATGCCGCCGATCTCGTCGAGGGGATTCCTGACCATCTCCTTCTTCCGCCGCGCGCGGTGCGAGCCGATCGCGAAGCGATGCGCCTCGTCGCGCAGCCGCTGCACGAAGTAAAGCACCGGATCGCGGGGCGGCAGCGTGAAGCTTTCGCGGCCGGGCGGGAAGAAACGCTCGCGCCCGGCATCGCGATCGACGCCCTTGGCAACGCCGATGGCGATGACGCTGTCGGTGATTCCCAACTCTTCCAGAATGGCGCGCACAGCTGTCATCTGCCCCTGTCCGCCGTCGATGAGAATGACGTCCGGCCAGCTGGGGAAGGGCAGGTCGGCAGCGTCAGCGGGGTTGACCTCGCTTCCGGCCTGGCTGCGGTCCGGCTTCCCTTCTTCCTTGAGCAGCCTCGAAAAGCGCCGCGTCATCACCTCGCGCATCATGCCGAAATCGTCGCCGGGCGTGATGTCGGTCGATTTGATATTGAACTTGCGATACTGGCCTTTGACGAAGCCTTCCGGCCCGGCGACCACCATGCCGCCGACCGCATTGGTGCCCATGATATGCGAGTTGTCGTAGATCTCGATGCGCGTCGGCACGTAGGCCAGCTTGAAGGTTTCCTTGAAGCCGCCGAGCAGGCGCGACTGGGAGGCCGTTTCGGCAAGCTTGCGGCCATGCGCCTCGCGTGCGTTGGCGACGACGTGATCGACGAGATCGCGTTTCTCGCCGCGCTGCGGCACGAGGATCGAGACCTTGTGGCCTGCCTTTTCGCTGAGTGCGGCGGCGAGCAGCTCGATTTCCTCGACCGTTTCCGCAAGCAGGATCTGCCGCGGCACCGGCTTGTCGTCATAAAACTGCGCCAGAAAGGCGTTCAGCACTTCGGCGCTGGAAAGCTGCGGATCGGCCTTCGGGAAATAGGCGCGGTTGCCCCAGTTCTGGCCGGTGCGGAAGAAGAACACCTGGATGCAGGAAATGCCGCCCTCGTGGTGGATCGCGAAGACGTCGGCTTCTTCGACACCGGCCGGATTGATGCCCTGGTGGCTCTGCACGTGCGAAAGCGCCGCAAGCCGGTCGCGGTAGACCGCGGCGCGCTCGAAATCGAGGTCCTGCGCCGCCGCGTTCATGGCCGTTGCCATATGCGCCTTGACGTTCTGGCTCTTGCCGGAGAGGAAATCCTTCGCCTCTTCTACAAGCTCGGCATAGCCTTCGTCGCTGATCTCGTGCGTGCAGGGGCCGGAACAGCGCTTGATCTGGTAGAGCAGGCACGGCCGCGTGCGCGTCTCGAAGACGCTGTCGGTGCAACTGCGGATCAGGAACGCGCGCTGCAGCGAATTGATGGTGCGCCCGACCGCGCCCGCGGAGGCGAATGGGCCGAAATAGTCCCCCTTGCGGGCGCGGGCGCCGCGATGCTTGAAGATCGCGGGCGCGCGATGATCCCCGGTGAGGAGGATATAGGGGAAGGACTTGTCGTCGCGCAGCAGCACGTTGAAGCGTGGCCGCAAGCGCTTGATAAGGTTCGCTTCCAGAAGGAGCGCCTCGGTCTCCGTGCGCGTCGTCACGAACTCCATGTTCGCCGTCTGGCGCACCATCTGGGCGATGCGATTGGAATGCACGCGGCCAAGCGCGTAGTTGCCCACACGCTTCTTCAAGCTGCGCGCCTTGCCGACGTAGAGCACGTCGCCGGCCTCGTTGAACATCCGGTAGACACCGGGCGCGTTCGGCAGCCGCTTGACGAATTCGGCGATTAGCTCGGCGCCTTTCAGCCCGCTTTCGTTTTTCCCACCTTCGTTCCAGTCGACGCTTGCAACGGGAAGGGGGGCGGCATCGCCTTCCACCTCGATGTCGTCTTCGATCTCGTCCGATTCGTCATAGAGAACGCCGCCATCAGGCAGCTTTCGTCCATTCATTCCATGCTCTCCGCCAAGTCAGGCGTTTCCCAGGCCAGATGCTGGCCGCCGTCGAGGGCTATCATTTGGCCCGTGATCGAGGGAGTGTCAAAAAGAAAGCGGATCGTTCGGCCGAATTCGCCAAGCCCTGGTCCGGCCCTCAGGATAAGCCCTTCGATTTGCGTTTGAAAGTCATCCATCGTCTGGCGCGTGCTCGGCATCGTTGGCCCAGGGCCGATCGCATTCACCCGGATCGCCGGGGCAAAGGTCTGCGCGAGCGTCTGCGTCGCCATCCAGAGCGCCGCTTTCGAAAGTGTGTAGGAATAGAAGCGCGGCGTCGGCGACCAGACGCGCTGGTCGACGATGTTGACGATCAGGCCCGGCACGTCCGCCGGCAGTTGTCGCGCGAAGTCCGCCGCCAGGATGGACGGTGCCCGGACATGCACTGCGAAATGCGCGTCGAAGGCGGCGGCGTCGAACTCACGCGCCGAATCTTCCTCAAAAACGGACGCGTTGTTGATGAGGAGATCGATCGGACCGAGGAGGGAATTTGTCCTGCCGACCAGTTCTGCCGTCGCTTTCTGATCTTGAAGGTCGGCCTGCAGCGCGACCGCCTCTCTGCCGCGGCTCCGCAATGTTGCCGCAAATGCCTCGGCTTCTTCGACCGAACGATTGGCGTGGATTGCGACCGCGAAGCCGTTGTCCGCCAAATCCTCCGCGATTGCCCGGCCTATTCTTCTCGATGCACCGGTAATTAGCGCCGTACGCAGTTTTCCGTCACCCAAGGTATCGCCTTCTCACCATTTTCTGCCAATTGCACATATATAAGACATGAATAGTCCATCTGGAAAGGGTATTGGTGCTCGCTTCTCGGCCTCTTCCTGCAAGATATAACTTCGGAAGTATTTAAATAGCCTGAGAGTATACTCAATTTAATATTTAGTTATGGTTAATGAAATCTCTGTTGCTGCAAAGCAACATCGAATTTCAGCCATATGCCTGCCACAATAATTTCTTATTTTGGCTCTTCCATTTCCTCATTTGCACTCCAAATTCCCTCTCGATCCGAAGGGATATGTGGAATTGCTCGTCTTGTTCGAAAAAAAATAATCGAGACGGGCCTGAAAGGAGAAGAGTATGCGTAATAATGTTATTATTGCCCTGATGACTTCGGCAGTCGCGTTTGGCGGCTTCACTGCAGCTCATGCGGCCGACGCCGTCGAGCAGATCCCCCAGGCTCCGGTCGCGCAGGAAGTTGCTGCTCCGGTCAACAACTGGGCAGGTTTCTACCTCGGTGGCGCTGGCGACTGGAACGCTGGCAAGTTCACGCACGGTGGTGGCAACTCCTATGATTGGGGTGGCCAGCTCTACACCGGCTACAACTGGCAGAGCGGCAACATCGTTTACGGTATCGAAGGCGATGTCGGCTACTCCGGCGCTGACAGCCATACGGACAATGTCACGACCAAGTACGACACCAATGGCTCGGTTCGCGGCCGCCTCGGCTACGACCTGAACCCCTTCCTGCTGTACGGCACCGCTGGTATCGCCGGTGGTCGCCTGAAGGCTGAAGACGGAACGTCCTCCGACAGCAAGACGGCTGTCGGCTACACGGTCGGTGCAGGTGCCGAAATGTTCGTGACCAACAACGTCACGGCCCGCCTCGAGTACCGCTTCACGGACTACGACAAGAAGAACTTCGACCTCGACTCCGGCAACGTGTCTCGCGGTTTCGACGAGAACAGCGTTAAGCTCGGTATCGGCGTCAAGTTCTAAGACTTGTTCGCAAGCACATGAGAAAAGCCGGGTTCGTCCCGGCTTTTTTCGTTTCGCGCCAATAGCTGCGCGCCTTCGGGCGGCCGGGTGTCAGCCGTGCGGCTTCAGCGACGCATAGTCTGGGAACGTCTCCTCGAAGCGCTCGATCCAGGCAACGAGGTTGCCACGGTCTTCTTCCCATTGTCCGGCGAAACGCAGCTGCAGGTAGCCGATCATCGCGGCAACGGCGAAGTGGCTGCCGTTGAGCTTCTTGCCGATTTTCGGCGGTGCGGTTTCCAGGCGGTCGAGCACCCTCACGACCTTGCTCCACTGCCGGTCGATCCAGGGCTGGTGCTGCTTGTCCTCGGGATGGAAGCGGCGCTCGTAGACGATCGCCAGGAGGCTGTCGCAGGTGCCGTCACAAAGCGCTTCCAGCACCTCGGCATGAACGCGTTTCTCCTCCTTGGCGGGATAGAGCTTGCTTCCTTCGAGGCGGCCGAAATAATGCATGATGGCGCGGCTATCGAAGATCGCCAGACCGTCATCGGCGATCAGGGTCGGGATTTTGCCGAGCGGATTGTTGTCCGTGAGGATCGCCGGCCCGGCATTGGTGTCAACGCGGATTTCCTTGATGTCGAGGCCCAGATGGCGGGCGGCCATCCGTACCTTGCTGGAGAAGGGAGAGGCCGGCGCGCAGAGCAGCTTCATCGGATTGCCTTTTTCAGTGAGGATGGGCGGGAAGGAGCGGCGGATCAGGCTTCGCCGCGCAGCCAGAAAGCGCGATGCGACGCGAAGCGATCCTGGGTAAGGATGTCCTTCAGCGCCGGCAGCAGTGCATGAAGCTCATCCTTCAGCGTGAAGGGAGGGTTGACGACGATGAGGCCCGAACCGGTCAGCCCTGTCTCGTGGCGGTCGCTTTTGACGGTCAGTTCGGCGCAAAGCATCTTCGGGATTTCCAAAGCCTGCAGGCCTTCGTGAAATGCCCTGATCGGTGCGTCCTTCTTCAGCGGATACCACAGGCAGTAGGTGCCGCCAGGGAAACGCCGCCAGGCCTTCTCAAGCCCGTCGATCAGTCGGTCATACTCGCCCTCTTCCTCGAAGGGCGGATCGACCAGCACGATGCCCCGCTTTTCCTTCGGCGGCAGATGCGCGCCAAGCGCCAGCCAGCCGTCGAGTTCCGTTACCCGCACATGGTGGTCGCCTTCGAAAACGCGGTGCAGCCGGACGAAGTCCTCGGGATGAAGCTCCATGGCCGAGAGACGGTCCTGCGGGCGAAAGAGCATGCGCGAGAGCTTTGGCGAGCCGGGATAGAGGCGAATGCCGCCTTCGGGATTGAGCTCGCGGACGGCCGAAAGATACGGTTCCAGCAGGTTTGCCACCTGCGGCTCAAGCTTCGCCTCGATGACGCGGCCGATGCCGTCGCGCCATTCGCCGGTCTTCTGGGCCTCCTCGGACGACAGGTCGTAGAGACCGATGCCGGCGTGCGTGTCGAGAACGCGAAAGGCCTTGTCCTTGTTCTGCATATAGCGGACGAGGCGGGCGAGCACCGCATGTTTCAAAACGTCGGCGAAATTGCCCGCGTGGTAGATGTGCCGATAGTTCATCGTCGGTGACGTCCGCGTGAAATGTTGCGTTGGGGCGGTCTTCAGGGCTTTTGGCTGGCCTCGGCTTGAAATATACGGATATGATGAACATTGCGACCCCTATTCATACCGCCGATCCTTCGAAGCCGAAGATTGGCCACACCGCCTGCCCGCACGACTGTCCGTCCACCTGCGCACTTGAGATTGATCTGACCGAAGACGGCCGGATCGGCCGGGTGCGCGGTGCTCGCGACCATTCGTATACGGCCGGCGTCATCTGCGCCAAGGTCGCCCGCTATGCGGAGCGGCTCTATCATCCCGAGCGCCTCATGAAGCCTTTGCGACGCGTCGGCGCGAAGGGCGAGGGGCGCTGGCAGGAGATTTCCTGGGACGCCGCCCTCGACGAGGTCGCGGAGGCTTTCCTCAGAGCCGAGGCGAAGGACGGCAGCGAGGCGGTTTGGCCGTATTTCTACGCCGGCACCATGGGCTGGGTGCAGCGCGATTCGATTAACCGACTGCGCCACGCCAAGCGCTATTCCGGCTTCTTCGATTCGATCTGCACCAATCCCGCCTGGACCGGCTTCACCGCCGCGACCGGAGCGTTGCGCGGCCCCGATCCGCGCGAGATGGGCCGCTCCGATTGCGTGGTGATCTGGGGTACGAACGCGGTGACGACGCAGGTCAACGTGATGACCCACGCGATCCGCGCGCGCAAGGAACGCGGTGCCAAGATCGTTGCGATCGACATCTACGACAATCCGACGATGAAGCAGGCCGACATGGCACTGATCGTCAAGCCGGGCACGGATGCGGCGCTCGCCTGCGCCGTCATGCACGTCGCCTTCCGCGACGGCTATGCGGATCGCGCCTATATGGCGAAATATGCCGACGATCCGGCCGGCCTTGAGGCACATCTCAAAACCCGAACGCCGGAATGGGCGGCGTCGATCACGGGCCTTTCGGTCGCGGAAATCGAGGATTTCGCAAAACTCGTCGGCACGACGAAGAGGAGCTACTTCCGTCTCGGCTACGGCTTTACGCGTCAGCGCAACGGCGCGGTCGCCATGCACGCCGCCGCATCCGTGGCATCCGTGCTCGGCTCGTGGCAGCATGAGGGCGGCGGCGCTTTCCATTCCAACTCCAGCATTTTCCGTATGGACAATTCGGAACTCACCGGGCGCCCGATGGTCGACGGCGATATCCGCGTGCTCGATCAGTCGCAGATCGGCCGGGTGCTGACGGGCGATGCCGTCTCGCTGCGGGGGCGTGGCCCGGTCACCGCGCTTTTGATCCAGAACACCAATCCGATGAACATAGCGCCGGAACAGCGCCTGGTCAGGCGTGGCTTTGTTCGCAGCGATCTTTTCGTCGCGGTGCACGAGCAGTTCATGACCGAGACTGCCGCGGTTGCCGACATCGTGCTGCCGGCGACGATGTTCGTCGAGCACAACGATATCTACAGGGCCGGCGGCCAGAGCCATATTCTGCTTGGCCCCAAGCTCGTCGAGCCGCCGCCGACCGTTCGCAGCAATCTCTTCGTCATCGAGGAACTCGCCAAGCGCCTCGGCGTTGCCGACCGGCCCGGCTTCGGCTTTTCCGACCGAGAGATGGTCGATCGCATCCTCGCCGCGAGTGGTTTGCCCGACTTCGATCATTTCCTCGAACACAAATGGTACGATCGGCAGCCCGACTTCGACGAGGCGCATTTCCTGAACGGCTTCGCCCACCCGGACGGCAAGTTTCGCTTCCGCGCCGATTGGACCAACCAGCCGGCACCGAACCGCCCTCCGGCCTCGGTCGGCCTGCTCGGACCGCACGCGGAATTGCCGCCCTTTCCAGACCAGGTGAACGTCATCGAAATGGCCGACCCGGAGCATCCGTTCAGGCTTGCCACCTCGCCGGCGCGAAACTTCCTCAACTCGACCTTTTCGGAGACGAAGACCTCACGCCAGAAGGAAGGCCGCCCCGAATTGATAATCAATCCTCGGGATGCCGAAGGTTTAGGTATCGCGGCGGACGATCTCGTACGGATCGGCAACGCCCGCGGCGACCTGCGCATCCATGCTCGCGTCACCGACGAGGTGAAATCCGGCGTTCTGATCGCCGAGGGCCTGTGGCCGAACAAGGCACATGTCGACGGCGAGGGGATCAATGTGCTGACCGGCGCAGATCCGATCGCGCCTTATGGCGGGGCTGCGGTGCACGACAACAAGGTCTGGCTTCGGAAGGACGGCGCATGACGGATACCGGCAAGGCGAAGGTCGTGATCGTCGGCGAGAAAACGCTGTCGGACGAATGGGGGCGGCTGAGCAGCTACACGCTCGACTATACCGACAGGTCAGGAGAGACGCACCGACTTAAGCGCGAGGTCTATCACCGCACGCTGGCCGCCTGCATTCTTCTTTACGATCCGCAGCGAGACGCCGTCATCCTGGTGCGCCAGTTCCGTCTGCCGGCCTATCTCGGCGGCCAGGGCGGTTGGCTGATCGAGGTGCCCGCCGGACTTCTCGACGGTGAAGAGCCCGAGGAAGCGATCCGGCGCGAGGCGATGGAGGAGACTGGCTATCGCGTCGCCCACGTGCGCCCGCTCTTCAAGGCTTTCATGTCGCCCGGTTGCGTGACGGAGCAATTGCATTTCTTCGCCGCGACCGTCGATAGCGCCGACCGCGTCTCGGAAGGCGGTGGCGTCGATCACGAGCACGAAGATATCGAAGTCCTCGACCTGCCGCTTGCTGACGCCGTGGGCATGATCGAGACCGGCGAAATCTGCGACGCCAAGACGATCATGCTGCTGCAATGGGCGATGCTGAATAGGGAACTCCTGCGCGTCTGACGATTCGCAGCAGCGCCGGTTTTATCAGCGAATGGCAGTCAGCGTCGGTCTCAGGCATCCGCCTGCCGGTAGAACGCTAACGTTGCCCTTCACACTCGTGTCACGATTCCGCGTTAGCGCTGCCGCGCATCGCTCATCCCGTCAGGAGGAAGCCCATGTGGCTCAGTAATTTTACCCTCGTTCTTCCAAGTGAAGTCATCGAGGGCGCGTCGGTTCGCGTCGAGGACGGGATGATTGCGGAGATCCGGCCGGGCACGGTTTCTTTCTCGACCTTCGACGGCGGCGGACGGCTGTTGATGCCGGGTTTTGTAGATCTGCATGGCGACATGATCGAGCGCGAGATCGCGCCGCGGCCGAATGCGACGATGCCGATTGATTTCGGCATTCACGAACTCGACAAGAAGCTCGCAGCCGCCGGCGTGACAACGGCCTTTGCGGCGATCTCCTTTGCCACCGAGAGCGTCTACGGCCACGTCCGTTCGCTGGAAACCACCTCTGCCGTGATAAAAGGCATCAACCGACTGCGCGACCGTCTGCTCGTCGATCATCGCGTGCACGCCCGCTACGAGATCACCAATCTCGGCGCCGCCCCGGCGTTGGAAGCGCTCATCGCGAGCGGCAGCGTTGACATGGTGTCGCTGACGGACCACACGCCCGGCCAGGGACAGTACAACAACATCGAGGCCTATATCCTCAGCATGTCCGAGCGGCGCGCGATCTCGCGCGAAGCCGCTGCCGAGGCCGTCGCCCGGCGGATCGCCGAGCGCGACAATCCCGATGTCGGCATCAAGCTTCGCGATATCGTCGGCCAGTCGCGCAGACGCGGACTGTCGCTCGCTTCCCACGATGACGACAGTGCCGAGAGGGTCGCGGAAATGCATGACCTCGGTGTGACGATGAGCGAGTTTCCGGTGACGCTGGCCGCCGCGGCGGAAGCGCGCCGCCGTGGGCTCTGGACGCTGATGGGCGCCCCGAATGCGCTGCGCGGCCAATCCATGTCGGGCAATCTGAGCGCGCTCGATGCCGCCCGCGCCGGCCTGCTCACCACCATCGCCGCTGATTATCATCCTGCCGCCTTTCTGCTGGGCATCTTCAAGATCGCCGATGCGATCGGCGGCAATCTGGCCGCCGCGGTCGCCATGGCGACACGCGATGCGGCCCGCGCGGCGGGGCTGACGGACCGCGGCGAGATCGCGATCGGCCAGCGCGCCGATTTGGTGGCGGTGGAGACGGGCGAAGTGCCGCGCATTCGCGCAAGCTTCCGCGGTGGTCGCGTCGTCTATAGCGACGGTACGCTGCATCCGCTGAGAGCGCTCGCGGCCTGAAAACGCTCCGAGTTCGAAACCCCTCTTCACAGGGGAGGGGCTTAAAGCGTGTCAGCCGATCAGGGAAATGAGCGTGCCGTGGTCGCCATGGGCGGCGCCGTCGCCTGCAGACACGGCCTTGCCGTCCTTCATCGCCACACGGCCTTCCGCAAAGAGTTTCAGGGCCTGGGGATAGAGTTGGTGCTCGATGGTGAGCACGCGCGCGGCAAGTGTCTCGGGGTCGTCGCCGGCAAGCACAGGCACGGCTGCCTGACCGATAACAGGGCCTTCGTCCATGCCCTCGGTGACGAAATGTACCGTGCAGCCGGCGATCCGCATGCCGGCGTCTATGGCGCGTTGGTGGGTGTGGAGGCCCGGAAAGAGCGGCAGCAGCGACGGATGGATATTGATGATCCGGCCTTCGTAGCGCTGGATGAAGGCAGCGGTCAGCAGCCGCATATAGCCGGCAAGGCAGATGATATCAGGCGAAAGCGCGTCCAGGGCATCGAAAATCGCCGCCTCGTGCGCTTCCTTGCTGGCATAGGCTTTGCGCACAAAGGAGAAGGTCGCAATGCCCTCGGCCGCCGCCTTTTCGAGACCGCCCGCATCCGCCCTGTCGGAGATGACGCCGACGATTTCGGCTGGATAGTCTTTAGACTTCGCGGCCTTCACCAGCGCCATCATGTTGGAGCCGCCGCCGGAAATGAAGACGGCGACGCGTTTGCGCGCCGAACTCATATCGCAAGCGTACCCTTGTAGACCGTGCCGCGCGCACCTTCGGTGCGGGTGACCATGCGGCCAAGCGTGACCACGGTTTCGCCTTCGGCTTCAAGCGCCTTGGTGACCGACTGGACGTCAGCGGCCGCAACGACGGCGATCATCCCGACGCCGCAGTTGAAGGTGCGCAGCATTTCCTTTGCCTCGACGCCGCCCGTCTTCGCCAGCCACAAGAACACCGGCGGGACCTTCACCGCGGCAAGATCGATCTCGGCGGCAAGATGCTTCGGCAGCACGCGCGGAATGTTTTCCGGAAAGCCGCCGCCGGTGATGTGGGCGAGCGCCTTGATCGCACCGGTCTCGCGGATGGCCTTGAGCAGCGGCTTCACATAGATCCGCGTCGGCGTCAGCAGCGCTTCGCCGAGCGTCTTGCCTTCGGCGAATGGCGCCGGCGCATCCCAGGCGAGGTCCGAGAGCGAAACGATCTTGCGCACCAACGAAAATCCGTTGGAATGCACGCCGGAGGACGCAAGGCCAAGAATGACGTCGCCTTCCGCGACATCGCCGGAAGGCAGAAGCTTGCCGCGCTCGGCAGCACCCACCGCAAACCCGGCCAGATCGTAGTCGCCATCGGAATACATGCCGGGCATCTCGGCGGTCTCGCCGCCGATCAGTGCGCAGCCCGCTTCGCGGCAGCCGGCCGCGATGCCGCCGACGATCGCGGCACCCTGATCGGGATCGAGTTTGCCGGTCGCGAAATAGTCGAGGAAGAACAGCGGCTCCGCACCCTGCACGACGAGGTCGTTGACGCACATGGCAACGAGATCGATGCCGACCGTGTCGTGATAGTCCGCGTCGATGGCGATCTTGAGCTTCGTGCCGACGCCGTCGTTGGCGGCGACGAGCACCGGATCGGTGAAGCCCGCGGCCTTCAGGTCGAAAAGGCCGCCGAAGCCGCCGATCTCGCCGTCCGCACCTGGACGGCGCGTCGAACGGACAGCCGGCTTGATCTTCTCGACGAGCAGGTTGCCGGCATCGATATCGACGCCCGCGTCGCTATAGGTCAGACCGTTTTTTCCAGACTGGCTCATGCTGATCTCCGATGGCTGCCACACGCCAATGTACCGGCGTAACATTCGGGTCGCAATTGCATGACAAGCCCCAATATGCAAGGCGTTGCAGGATGAGCCCCACATTTTCTCCGCACATGGGGTTCCCTAAACCCGTGGTCCCATCGGGTGGTTGCCAAACGAAATCGCAAATTCGTATCCGGCGGTTGGCGCATACGATATTATCTGATTCTGGCAGTGCCCATGCCTCCCCCCTCCATTGGGAAAGCATCGTTCATGCGGGGCTTCTAGCGATTGAACCGACTGTTCGGGCGCAATGCATAAGGAGGGATTGCGGTAACGGCTCGCAATGGGAGGTTTTGGTGAAACTGTCTGCACCTGTCTATCGCTTGAAGCGAAACGCAAAACTGTTGGCTCGGAAGGAAGACATTCCTTTGCACGAAGCGCTTGATCGCGTCGCGGTCGGGGAAGGTTTCAGCAGTTGGAGTTTGCTTGCCGCCAAGTCAGCCGAGAGTGGCCCCGCCGGCATGTTGGTCGATCAATTGATGTGCGGCGAGTTGCTGCTGCTCGGCGCACGCCCAGGCCAGGGCAAGACTTTGCTCGGTCTTGAGCTGGTTGTGGAAGCCATGAAACGTGGTGATCGCGGTCTTTTCTTCACGCTCGAATACACCGAAAAGGACGTCGCGGACCGTTTCCGCGCTCTCGGGGTCGACCGGGAGCATTTCGGTGAACGGTTTGAACTGGACAGTTCCGACGCGATCAATGCCGCGCATATCATTGGCAGATTGGCCACGGCGCCCCGTGGAACCTTGGTCGTGATCGACTATCTGCAACTCCTCGATCAGAGACGCGACAACCCGGCGCTGAGCATTCAGGTTCGCGCGCTGAAGGCATTTACCCGGGAGCGGGGATTGATCATGGTTTTCCTCTCCCAGATAGATCGTTCATACGATCCGGCGAGCAAGGCGTTCCCCGATCTTTCGGATGTCCGCTTGCCGAACCCGCTTGATTTGACCTTGTTCGACAAGACCTGCTTCCTCAACAACGGAAAAGTGCGGTTCGGAGTCGCAGGCTGGCGTCAAGTAGCCGGGGGATGAAACCGCCTGTGGGAGGAGGTGTCGGCGCATAGGCGGTGGCGACAAACGATCTTGACCATGCTTGTGGCGCCATCCTATGTGCTAGCGCAACGGGCTTCAGGCCAGACAGTCGGGGAAAGCGATGGAACATCACGTCAGCGGCGCGGGCCTCAAGCGTCAGATCGTGTTCTGGCTTGTGGTGCTTGCGCTTTTCATCACCTTCCTGTTCCTTTTCAGCTCGATCCTGCTGCCGTTCCTGATGGGTATGGCGATTGCCTATTTTCTGGATCCCATAGCTGACCGGCTGGAGCGGCTGGGGCTCAGCCGCCTGATGGCGACGGTGGTTATCCTGGTTTCCTTCGTCGTCGTTTTCGCGCTGACCTTGATGATCGTCATCCCCATCATCATTAGCCAGTTCAATGATTTCGTGCAGCATGTGCCGGCCTACGTGCAGCAGCTGCAGGACTTCGCCAACCATGCGCAGACCACGATGCTGCCGAAGTGGGTGCGCAACAATGTGGGCTCGCTCAAGGACAATTTCTCCAACATCATGTCCGAGGGGCTCGGCTTCGTCGTCGGCCTCTTCGCGCAGATCTGGAGCTCGGGCAAGGCGCTGGTCAACATCGTCTCGCTGCTGATCGTAACGCCCGTTGTCGCCTTCTATATCCTGCTCGACTGGGACCGTATGATCGCCAAGGTCGACGGCTGGATCCCGCGCGACCACGTGGCGACGGTCAGGGAGATCGCGGCCGAGATCGATCTCGCGATTGCAGGCTTCATCCGCGGGCAGGGCTCGCTCTGCATCATTCTCGGGGTCTATTACGGTGTCGGCCTTTCGCTGGTGGGCCTGAACTTCGGCCTGCTGATCGGCTTTTTCGCCGGCATGATCAGCTTTATTCCTTACGTCGGCTCGCTGGTGGGCCTGGTGCTTGCGGTCGGCGTCGCGTTGGTACAGTTCTGGCCGGATTATCTGTGGGTGGGGCTGGTCCTCGTCGTCTTTTTCACCGGCCAGTTCCTCGAGGGCAACGTGTTGCAGCCGAAGCTGGTCGGGTCGAGCGTCGGGCTTCACCCGGTCTGGCTGATGTTTGCGCTGTTCGCCTTTGGCGCGATGTTCGGTTTCGTCGGCCTGCTGGTCGCGGTGCCCGCCGCTGCCGTCTGCGGCGTCCTTGTCCGCTTCGCGCTTTCGCGGTACCTTCACAGCGACCTCTATTACGGACGGACGTCTGCCGGCACTGTCCGCAAGCCGAAGGCCCGCAGCAATCCCGAGACATGAAATGAATGACGACAAGAAGGCTGGCGGATCGCGAAAGAGCGCCGAACAGCTGCCGCTGGCTTTTACCCATGACGCTGCGACCGGCCGTGAAGATCTGCTCGTTTCCGATCCGCTGAGCGCGGCGGTGGCGATCGTCGATTCCTGGCCGAACTGGCCGTCGCCTGTAGTCGTCCTTGCCGGCCCCATCGGCTCGGGCAAGACGCATCTGGCAGGCATCTGGCAGGCACGCAGCGGCGCGGTGCCTATCCACCCGCGCGCCGGATCAGGCGCCGCACTGACGGCGGCTGCCGATCCCGTGGTGTTCGAGGACGCGGACCGCCGCGGCTTCGACGACACGGAGCTGTTTCACGTCATCAACAGCGTTCGCGAGAACGGCACCGGTCTTCTGATCACCAGCCGCCTGTGGCCGATGTCGTGGCCGGTGGAGCTGCCGGACCTTCGCTCGCGCCTGCGCGCGGCGACCGTGGTGGAGATCGGCGAGCCGGACGAAGAACTGCTGTCACAGGTCATCGTTAAGCTCTTCGCCGATCGGCAGCTCTTCATTGACGACAAGCTGGTGCTCTACATCGTCAACCGCATGGAGCGTTCGCTCAATGCCGCCCAGACGATCGTCGAGCGGCTGGATCGGCTGGCGCTCGCACGCGGCACCCGCATCACGCGGACGCTTGCCGCTGAAGTATTGAATGAATTGGGAAATTCCGATCTGATGGACTGACTGTCACAGTTCTGTCGCGAAACTGTTATAGTTGCAGGGCAAGAAAAATGGGGCAGGTGTGCAAGCATGGATTCGGCAGTCACGGAACAGCAGGAAGATAACCAGGCGGCTGCCGAGGCGCGGGTCAACGACCTCCTTTCCAGTCCCGACCGGTTCATAAACCGCGAGTTCTCCTGGCTGCAGTTCAACCGTCGTGTTCTCGAGGAAACGCTGAACACCGATCACCCGCTTCTGGAGCGCGTTCGCTTCCTGTCGATTTCGGCCGACAATCTCGATGAGTTCTTCATGGTCCGCGTCGCCGGCCTGGAAGGTCAGATCCGGCAAAATATCGTGGTGCGCAGCCCGGACGGCAAGACGCCCGCCGAGCAGCTCGACGACATACTGCGCGAGATCGATAACCTTCAGATGGAGCAGCAGGCATCGCTCGCTGTTCTGCAGCAGTATCTCGCCAAGGAGGATATCCTGATCGTGCGGCCGGCCGCACTGTCAGAAGCGGACCGGAAATGGCTCGCAGTCGAATTCGACCAGGCGATCTTCCCGGTGTTGACGCCGCTGTCGATCGATCCGGCGCATCCGTTCCCGTTCATCCCCAACCTCGGTTTCTCTATAGCGCTGCAGCTGGTCAGCAAGCACGGCCGTGACCCGATGACGGCACTGCTGCGCCTGCCGCCGGCGCTCGATCGTTTCGTGCGTCTTCCCGATGCCGGCAACGTCATTCGCTACATCACGCTGGAAGACGTGGTGAACATCTTCATCCACCGGCTCTATCCCGGCTATCAGATGGAGGAATCCGGAACCTTCCGCATCATCCGTGACAGCGACATCGAGGTCGAGGAAGAAGCCGAAGATCTGGTGCGCTTCTTCGAGACCGCGCTGAAGCGCCGGCGCCGCGGTTCGGTGATCCGCATCGAGACCGATTCCGAAATGCCGGCCTCGCTGCGCCACTTCGTCGTTACCGCGCTGAATATTCCGGAGAACCGCGTGGCCGTTCTCCCGGGGCTGCTTGCGCTCAACACGCTTTCGGAGATCACCAAGGCGCCACGCGAGGACCTTCGGTTTCAGCCCTATAATGCGCGATTTCCCGAACGCGTCCGCGAGCATGCCGGCGACTGCCTCGCCGCCATCCGCGAAAAGGACATGGTGGTCCACCATCCCTACGAATCTTTCGACGTGGTGGTGCAGTTCCTGCTCCAGGCTGCGCGCGATCCTGACGTTCTGGCGATAAAGCAAACGCTCTACCGCACCTCCAACGACAGCCCGATCGTCCGCGCCCTCATCGATGCGGCGGAGGCGGGCAAATCCGTAACCGCGCTGGTCGAACTCAAGGCACGCTTCGACGAGGAGGCCAACATCCGCTGGGCGCGCGATCTGGAACGGGCGGGGGTGCAGGTCGTCTTCGGCTTCATCGAACTCAAGACCCATGCGAAGATGTCGCTGGTCGTCCGCCGCGAGGAAGGCAAGCTGCGCACCTATTGCCATCTCGGCACCGGCAACTATCACCCCGTCACGGCCAAGATATACACCGACCTTTCCTTCTTCACCTGCGACCCGACGATCGCCCACGACATGGCGAACATCTTCAACTTCATCACCGGCTACGGCGAGCCTGAGGAAGAGATGAATATCGCGGTGTCGCCCCATACGCTGAGGCCGCGTATCCTGAAGCATATCGCAGGCGAGATCGAGCATGCCCGCAGCGGCAAGCCGGCCGCGATTTGGATGAAGATGAATTCGCTGGTCGATCCGGAGATCATCGACGCGCTCTACCGGGCAAGCCACGCCGGCGTTGAAATTGACCTGGTAATCCGTGGCATCTGCTGCCTGCGTCCTCAGGTTCCCGGCCTTTCCGACAATATTCGCGTCAAGTCGATCGTCGGCCGCTTCCTGGAACACAGCCGCATCTTCTGCTTCGGCAACGGCCAAGGTCTGCCGTCGGAAAAGGCGCTCGTCTATCTCGGTTCGGCCGACATGATGCCGCGCAATCTCGATCGCCGCGTCGAAACGCTTGTTCCGCTCACCAATCCGACCGTGCATCGGCAAGTTCTTTCACAGATCATGCTGGGCAATCTGATTGACAACCAGCAAAGCTACGAGATATTGCCCGACGGTACCTCCCGGCGCATGGAAGTGCGCAAGGGCGGTGAGCCGTTTAACGCGCAGCAGTATTTCATGACCAATCCAAGCCTTTCGGGGCGGGGCGGGGCCGTGAAGTCCAGTGCGCCAAAACTGATCGCCGGCTTGTTGTCGGGCCGCAAAAAATAGCTGAGACTGCATGGTTGAGTCAGAAGCCCAGGGACGCCTTCCTGGCATTCATCCGGTATCCGTCGTGGACATCGGTTCCAACTCCGTTCGCCTCGTTGTCTATGAGGGTCTCTCCCGGTCACCAACCATCCTCTTTAACGAGAAGGTGCTGTGCGGTCTTGGCAAGGGGATAGCGCTGAGCGGACGCATGGACGACGATAGCGTACAGCGCGCGCTTGCGTCGCTGCATCGCTTTAAGGCGCTTTCGGATCAAGCCCGTGCCAAGACGATGTATGTGCTCGCCACCGCCGCCGCGCGCGAGGCCAGCAACGGCGCCGACTTCATCCGCCAGGCCGAAACGATCCTTCAGCGCAAGGTCCGTGTGCTCTCCGGCGAGGAGGAGGCGCGATATTCGGCGCTCGGCATCATCAGCGGCTTCTTCGATCCCGACGGCATTGCCGGCGACCTCGGCGGCGGTTCGCTGGAACTGATCGATATCAAGGGCCACGAGATCGGCCCAGGCATAACGCTGCCGCTTGGCGGCCTGAGGCTCGCCGAATATGCCGGCGGGTCGCTTTCAAAGGCTGCGGCTTTTGCAAAGAAATACGTCAAGACGGCGAAAGTCCTCGCCAAGGGCGAAGGGCGTACCTTCTACGCGGTCGGCGGCACCTGGCGAAACATCGCCAAGCTGCACATGGAGATGCGCGGCTATCCGCTCCACATGATGCAGGGTTACGTCGTGCCGCTCGACGAGATGCTGCGCTTCCTGGAGCAGATTTCCGCCAAGGACTCGAAAGAGCCGGCGTTCCAGATCATATCCAAGCACCGCCGCGCACTTCTGCCCTTCGGCGCGATCGCCATGAAGGAAGTGCTGAGCGCCATGAAGCCGGCGACGGTGACTTTTTCCGCGCAAGGGGTTCGCGAAGGCTACCTCTATTCGATGCTTTCCGATGGCGAGCGCGATCGCGACCCGCTGCTCGCGGCCGCCGACGAACTGGCGATCCTTCGAGCCCGCTCGCCGGAGCATGCCCGCGAACTTGCCGAGTGGACGGGGCGGATGATGCCTTTCTTCGGCGTGACCGAGACGGACGAGGAGAGCCGCTACCGCCAGGCCGCCTGCCTGCTCGCCGATATCAGCTGGCGCGCGCATCCGGACTACCGAGGTCTGCAAGCGCTGAACGTGATCGCGCATTCGTCATTCGTCGGCATCACCCATGCCGGCCGCGCCTTCATCGCGCTTACCAACTACTATCGCTTCGAGGGCCTTAACGACGATGGCGCGACCGGCCCGCTCGCCACCATCGCCACGCAGCAGTATCTCGACCGGGCAAAGCTGCTCGGGGGGTTGCTGCGCGTCGTATACCTGTTCTCGGCCTCCATGCCGGGCGTTGTGCGCAACCTGACCTTCCGGCAATCCTCAAGCCCGGATTTCGAGATCGAATTCGTCGTGCCCCATGCGTATCGCGACTTTGCCGGGGAGCGCCTCGAGGGCCGGCTGCAACAGCTTGCGAAGCTGACCAACCGTCGGCTCACCTTCCGCTTCGAGTAGCACTGTCAATCCACCGTCTCCCCGGACTTGATCCGGGGTCCAGCGCGCAAGTCCTTGCGCAAAAAGGGTCTTTCGCACCGCCGACGCGGCGCGGCTGGATACCGGCTCAAGGCCGGTATGACGGAGTATCGCAAAAGAAAAGGCCGGATGGACGTTCACCATCCGGCCTTGTAGTTCGCTGACAACGTCGTATGGCTTTTCACGGCGACACCCCAATCCACCGTCTCCCCGGACTTGATCCGGGGTCCAGCGCGCAAGTCCTTGCGCAAAAAGGGTCTTTCGCCCCGCCGACGGCGGCGTTGCTGGATACCGGCTCAAGGCCGGTATGACGGAGTATCGCAAAAAGACGACTTTCTCATTTGGCGTTCAGAAACGCTCCGACTTCGAGCAGGCTGAACTCGTTGTCGTCTGCCTTGTCGACGGCGCGGCCGGCGGAGAAGGGCAGGTTGTTGTCGTTGCCTATGATGATGTGGGTGGCGTCGACACGGTCGACGTTTTCGATCGTGACGAACGGCATGTCGTAATAGCCCTTGCCGCTGCCGGCACGCTTCTTGTTGTCGGGATCTTCGATGTGCAGCAGATCGATGTAGCCGATCTTGCGCACCGCCTTGCCGGCATTGGCGTCGTTGAACTCGATCTTGTAGACGCGCTTCAGCTCGGCCGGCGCTTCGAAGCAATCCGGCTTCGGCTGCTTCGGATCGGCGCAGGCCTTGTCCTTCGTGCCGGCGCCGTTGTCGCGCTCGATGACGAGGGCGGTCGTTTCGTCCAGCATGTTGAAGTCGCCGATGGAAACACCCTTGTCGGCGAAGGGGTAGAGCCAGCTGCGGCCCGTCCAGTTCTTCGAGGCGACATCGAATTCGGCAATGCGGATCGCGGTGTGGCCGTCCACGCTTTCCATCTGCCCGTCGTCCTTGTACAGCGGACCTTCGAGCAGGCCATAAAGCTTCGAGCCGTCCTTCGACATCGCAAGGCCCTCGAAGCCGCCCGAGCGCTTCAGGTTGAATGCTGGCATCTTCTGGGTCGGATTGCCCGGCAGTTGCAGCAGCGCATTATCCGGCGACAGCACCGGCTTGCCGTCGATGACGGTCGAAAGGACATCGGTCAACCGGCCTTCGGTGTCGAATTTCAGGATGTAAGGGCCGAATTCATCGCCGATCCAGAAGCCGTCGGCGACGGGCTGGACGGATTCGATGTCGAAATCGGCGCCGGTCAAATAGCGCTTGTCGCTGCCTTCCATGACGATGGGGAAGGGGGCTTTTTTGTCCGGGTCGCTGAGGAAAAGGTTCTTGAGGATTTCGACCTTGCCGTTGTCCCAGTCGAACTTCACCTGGTGCAGGAAGAGCATGGCGTCGCTGGAATTGGCCTTGGAGCCGAAGCCGTTGTCGGTGAGCGTCCAGAAGGTGCCGCCTGGCATCGCCTTGATGCCTGAGAATCCCTGAACCGCCTGGCCGTCGAAGGGCAGCTTCAGGTCGGTGACGCGGGCGCCATCCTTGCCGGGCACGGTTGCGAGCGCTTCAGTGCGCTTGCGATCCGGCGTCGTGAACTTGCCGGCATGCTTCAGAAATTCCGCCGCATCCTCGGGCGGGGACGCCATCGTGTTCGCGGGCAGGATAGCCTGCGAGGCAAGTTTTGCTGGAAATGCCTGTTCATCGGCAAAAGCCGATGCTGCGGCGAAAACAAAGAGTGCGGTCGAAGCAAGGAGTAGCCGTTTCATCTGAATGACCCCAGCGTGAAGGATTATAAGGCAGCCTTCGCTTAGAGGCGGGGGATGTCGGCCAAGCGACGATTGGATGAAGCTTCAGTGACGCCATGTGCATCAGGCGCGGCGATTGGCGACCAATCTGAGCGGAGCCCTTGCCCGGATGCGGCTGAGCGCCATGACGCCGAGCTTTTGCCCACGACCTTTCAGCGCGTGCTCGCCGAGATCGTCGGCGACGATGTCCTCGGGAAGCGTCAGCCGGCTTGCGAGATCGCTGGAGATCAACACCTGTCGCTCCAGCGTCTTGGACAGCGCCTCCAGCCGCGCCGTCGTGTTCACCGTGTCCCCGAAATAGGTGATCTTGTGATGATCGACGCCGATTTCAGCGGTGATGATGTCGCCGCCGTGCAGGGCTGCGCGCAGCCGGGGCACATGGCCGTAGGACGCCTGCCAATTTGCGGCGTTGGCGTCGATGTCGGCGAGAATGTCGAAGATGCAGCGCACGCAGCGGGCGTCCTTGACGCCGCGCGCCAGCGGCCAGGTAATGATCGCCGCATCGCCGACATAGTCGTCTATCGCGCCTTTGTGCCGCCGCACGGGTTCGGCGAAAGCGCTGAACAGCGACCCTAGAAGCTGCTGGGCGCGCAGGTCGCCGAATTCCTCGGCAAAGGAGGTTGAACCGGCAAGGTCGATAAACAGGAAGACGCGCTCCTCGCGTACCGGATTGCGGTAGCGGCTCGTGAGAAGGCTGAGAAAGATGTCGCGGCCGAGCAGTTCGCGCACCCTCAGCACGAAAACCACGATCGCCGACATCGCGATCGCATAGAGGAAGACGTCCGCCGGCAACAGCGTCACCTCTTTCCAACTGCCCCGCAATAGTCCCAGCCACTTGAGAAGGCTGCCGGCGGCGGCAAAGCCCGCGCCGATGAATGCGAAGTCCATCACCAGCGCGAAGAGGAGAAAGGCAAGAGTGGGAAGGCCGTGCATCCATTTGTGGAGGCGAGGCGAGATCAGGCCGCGCTCGAAGGCCAGGAGCGGCAGGCCGCAAAAAAGCGCGAAGACCGCGCCCACATAGGCGGGGTTTCCGGTCGAAAAAAAGACATTGTAGAGAACGCCGCTCGCCGCGATGAAAATCGCGATCAAGATCCAGTTCAGCACCGAGGGCAATCTGGCCATGCCGTCAATCCGCTTGGGTTCAGCAGGCCTATTCTTGCCCTCGTGCGACGCCCGTCAAGGGCCCGACGCAAACTGCGTCTCGACGCGAAGCTGACGAAGCTTAGCCTGGAAGCGTGACGGCCTCGACCTTCTTGCCGACAAAACGCAGCGCCACCTGGCCATTGATCAGCTGCAGCGCGGTTTCGCCGAAGAGATCTCGCCGCCAGCCGTGCAGGGCGGCAACATCGGCCTTGTCGCCCTCGGCTGCGATCTTGTCGATGTCTTCGCTGTTGGCTATGACCTTGGGGGCGACGCCGTGCTTCTCGGCGATGAGCTTCAGCAGCACCTTGAGGAGCTCGGCCGCGGCCGCGGTACCTTCCGGCGCCTGCGTATGGCGCGGCACATGCGGCATATCCGCCTTCGGCAACGCCAGGGCCTCGTTCACGGCATCGATGACGGCGGCGCCTGAAGCGGAGCGTTCCCAACCCTTGGGAATCGTGCGGAGCCGGCTCAACGCCTCGCCATCCTTGGGCTGCTGCTGGGCGATCTCATAAATAGCATCATCTTTCAGCACACGGGCACGCGGCACATTGCGGTTGCGCGCCTCGCGCTCGCGCCAGGCCGCGACATATTTCAACACCGCGAGCTCCTGCGGTTTGCGCAGTCGCATCTTCAGCCGTTGCCAAGCGTCGTCGGGATGGATTTCGTAGGTTTCGCGGGCTTCGAGGATCGCCATTTCCTCGGCCAGCCAGGAGGCGCGGCCTTCGCGCTCCAGCTGCGCCTTGAGATGGAGATAGACGTCGCGCAGGTGCGTCACGTCGGCAAGCGCGTAGTCGTGCTGCTTTTCCGAGAGCGGCCGGCGGCTCCAGTCGGTGAAGCGGGAGGTCTTGTCGATCTGAACGTTCTTGATGCGGCTGACGAGCTGGTCGTAGGAAACGCTATCGCCGAAGCCGCAGACCATGGCGGCCACCTGCGTGTCGAAAATCGGATGCGGCACCAGATTGCCGCGATTGACGATGATTTCGATGTCCTGCCGGGCGGCGTGGAAAACCTTGAGCACCGAGGTGTCGGCCATCAGCTCGAAGAACGGCTTAAGATCAATGCCCTTGGCAAGAGGATCGACAACCACCTCCGTCGTCGGGCTCGCCATTTGAATGAGGCAGAGTACCGGCCAGAAGGTAGTTTCGCGCAAAAACTCGGTATCGATCGTAATGAATTCTGACTTGGCCAGCTCGTTGCAGGCCGCCTCCAATTCGGCGGTTGTTTCGATCATGTCAACACATTCGTCGGATATTAGTTCGTCAACCTTCCTTCCTCTTTCGCCCGAATATGTCAATACGATCAAAGGAACGAATGGTTATGCGACACGCAAATAACTCGTCATGCCCGTCTTTTGATGTTCGATGATGTGGCAATGCAGCACCCAGTCGCCCGGATTGTCGGCGACAAGCCCGAGCTGCACCTTTTCGTTCGGCTCGATGAGATAGGTGTCGGATATGAGCGGCAGTACGGTGCGCGTCGAGGAGGAGAGCACCACAAAACTCATTCCGTGCAGGTGGATGGGGTGCAGGTGCGGCGTCAGGTTCTCCATGTCGATCACATAGCTCTTGCCAAGTTTGAGCTCGGCGAGCGGCGCCATCGGGTCCGGTTGGTCGCCGCCCCAGGTCACCTTGTTGATCGCCCAGAAGCTATAGCCGAGAGAGCCGCAGACGCTGTCGTGAACGGGGGCGTTCTCGGCTGTTGCGCTCAGCGTCAGCGGGATGTGCTGGGCTGATCCGACATCGACTTTCGCGACGGGATTGGTCTCCAGCGGCCCGAGATCGCCGATCGCCCGCTTCAGCGACGTGCCGACGGCGCGAAATGTCGCGAGCGTCTTCGGAGTGGTGCCGCGAACGTCGGAAAGCGTGACGACCGCCCCCTCGCTGTCAGGCATGCGCACGGCAAGCTCCAGGCGCTGGCCGGGACCGAGGGTCAGCACGTCCAGCGCAAAACGGCTCGGCACCGGATTGCCGTCGATTGCGATAACCGCCGCCTCGCCGCCATCCAGCTTGAAGGTATGGACGCGGGTGACGTCGGTGATTGCGATCCTCACGCGCAGGAGCCCGCCTGCCGGCGCGTCGTATTGCGGCTGTTGTTTCCAGTTGGTTGTCCTGACGGTGCCATATGTGCCCGCCTTGGCGGCGTCGCGTGGGCGAAACTGGTCGATGAACTGCCCGTCGCCGCCGAGCCGCCAGTCACGCAGGTTGAGAACCACCTCCGCATCGAAGGCAGGATCGTTGGGGTTTTCGACGACGATGACGCCCGTCAGCCCGTGTCCCATTTGCGTGAGCGTGTTGCAGTGCGGGTGATACCAGAAGGTGCCTGCATCCGGCGGTGTGAAGGCATAGTCGAATTTGTCGCCGGTATAGACGTAGGGTTGAGTGAGGAAAGGCACGCCGTCCATGCGGTTCGGAATTCTCAAGCCGTGCCAATGGACGGTCGTCGGGTCGTCGATGCCGTTGACGAGGCGGGCCGCGAAGGCTTCGCCCTTTCTCATGCGCACGACAGGCGGCATCCCCTCGCTGCCATAGCTGAGGACGTCTTTTGTCACGCCAGCATCCGTCAGACCTGCTTTTATCTTGGCCGTCTTGAGGATCAGCGGCTCGGTCGCCGCCTTGGCGGTGCCGAAACGTCCGGCAAGTCCGATCCCCGCGCCATAGGCTGCCGCGACCGCTGAGGCTTTGATAAGGTTACGGCGGGTGAGGGCGGGCATCGAGGCTTCTCCGGAGGCAAGGAATTCGCCTCTTTTAAAGTTGAGCGTCGGTTTCAGCAATATGGCTGCTGAAGACCGACTGCCGCACCCCCGCTACCGCTCGTCCTGTTCCGAAGGAGGAGTGGCAAGCTTGTTGAAGAAGGTGGATGTGCGCAGCAGGTTGCGGAACCGCATCCGGCGTTGGGCCGTGGGTACCCCTTCGCGCACCGTCATGCGCTGCAGCGTGTAGAGCATGAACACGAAGAGCACGACGGCCATATAGGCAAAGAGCACGCGCGGTCCGAAGATATCCAGCATGAAGGAAGCGAAGAGCGGGCCGACGATGGCGCCGATCGACCAGAAGAACAGCGTGCCGGCCGACACCAGCGCGTGCTGGCCGGGGGCGGCGTGGTCGTTCGCATGGGCCGAACAGAGCGAGTAGAGCGGCATGCAGAATGCGCCGAAGAGGAATATGCCGGCGAAGTTGCGCCATTCGTTGCTACCGGCGATGAACGTCAGGAACAGGCAGGCGGCGAGCGATCCGAGCGCCGAGATGAGAATGATCAGCCGCCGGTCGAGCCGGTCGGAATAGGCACCGAGCGGATACTGCAGCACGATGCCGGCAAAGATGCCGACGCTCATGAAGGTGGCGATTTCGGTGACGGATAAGCCGATGCCATCTGCATAGACGGGACCGAGCGAGCGAAACACCGAGTTGGTCAGGCCAACAACGATGCAGCCGATCGTCGCCAGCGGCGATACGTTCCAGAGCGTGCGGATGTCGAAGCGGATGGCCTCGGGTATACCGGGGCTCGAGCGGTCGGTGAGTGAAATCGGTACGAGAGAAAGAGTCAAAGCCATTGAAATAACGGCGAAAAGCTGGAAGCCATCGATGCCGACCGTCGGAATCAGATATTGCGCGAGCGTCACCGAGCCGAGATCGACGAAGCGATAGATGGAGAGCGTGCGCGCGCGCGTCGCGTTGGTTACCCGCGCGTTCAACCAGCTCTCGACGACCGCGAACAGACCGGCGAAGCAGAGACCCTGCAGCAGCCGCATGGCGAACCAGAACCAGGGCTGGATCAGGAGCACCATGGCGATCGATGCCGCCGACGCGATTGCCGCGAGTGCCGAGAAGGTGCGGATGTGCCCGATGGAGCGGATGATGCGGGTGACATACATGCAGCCGATCGCAAAGCCGATGTTGTAGCCGGTACCGACCAGACCGATCGTCGATGCCGAAAAACCTTCCTGCAGCGCGCGCAGCGATATGAAGGTGGACTGCAAGCCGTTGCCGCCGATCAGGATGCCGGCGGTGGCAAGCAGGGGAATGAGCGGGCGGATCTGGGACATGCGGGCGGGACTTCCGGATATGGCACGGCGTCGAGTCGGTAGCCATCCCTATGTAGCGGCGCTGGACACGAGAAGACAGTGCAAATTCCGGCCGAAACTCGTTCGTTCTGGCGAGAATGCCTCGTTGTAAGCGAAAGCGAATGGCCAAAACCGCCGTTTTCGGTCGGGGGAAGGCAATTGCGCTTTCGTCACGGCTTGATGCAACGCGGGCCGGTCTTGACAGATCGGCCCGATGCGAGGGTTTGGCAAGCCCAGCCGCCCGGTGGCCGGACGCGACGCTGTCAACCAGCGCCCCGCCTATTCGACCAGCATCGCCTACTGCGGCGATAGGGTTTCCAACTCCTTCAATCTCTGCAGAGCGGCCTGCTGACGCAACATGCCGTAGCCTATGTTGCTGGCGTTGAGGGTGCTGCCCTCCTGATGAGGGAATTGGTCGAAGTCTGCGAAGAAGTCCTTGATCTTCCCCTGGATCGGCACGAGCAGCCACATATTGCGGGCAAGGAATTCAATCGCACCGCCTCCCTCCTCGAGACCTCGCTCGTAGGGATCCATTCGCAAATTCGCGATGAGCGCCCAGGCGGGCGTTTCACGTACGCCGGTTGCGATATTGCCGTGCGCGACCGCGAAGCTCAGCTTCCAGTCGTTCCAGCGGATGGCGTTGAGATTGCCGCCCTGGTCGAAATAGTAGACCACATCGCGCGGCGTTTCCTTGTTCGTGCCTTTTAGGAGATCGGTCAGGTCATAGCCGTCGAGATGAACCTTGAATTCCTTTGTGCCGGACTTGAAGCCCTCCTTCATCTTGCCCTTGACGTCGTCGACTCCAGCGGCGGTGGCGAAAGTAGGCAGCCAGTCCATCAGCGTCACGATGTCGTTGATCTGCGTGCCCGGCTTTACGACTCCCGGCCAGCGGACCATCATCGGAATGCGGAAGCCGCCCTCCCAGGTCGTGCCCTTTTCGCCATGGAATGGCGTCATGGCGCCGTCGGGCCACAGCGCGATTTCGGCGCCGTTGTCCGTGGTGTAGAGCACGATCGTGTCGTCGGCGATGCCGAGATCGTCGAGTTGCTTCAAGAGTTCGCCCACCATGCCGTCATGCTCGACCATGCCGTCGGCATGGATGCCTTTGCCGGTCTTGCCGAGCGATTCTTTCTTCAAGTGGGTGAAGACGTGCATGCGGGTCGAATTGAACCAGACGAAAAACGGCTTGTCGGCCTTGTGCTGCCGATCGATGAAATCCTTGGCGGCGGCAAGAAATTCCTCGTCCACGGTTTCCATGCGCTTGGTGTTGAGCGGGCCAGTGTCCTCGATCTTGCCGTCGGCGAAGGAATGGATGACCCCGCGCGGGCCGAACTTCTTACGGAACTCCGCATCCTTCGGGTAGAAATAACCCTCGGGCTCTTCCTCGGCGTTGAGGTGGTAAAGGTTGCCGAAGAATTCGTCGAAGCCGTGGTTGGTCGGCAGGTGCTGGTCCTGGTCGCCAAGATGGTTCTTGCCGAACTGACCGGTCGCGTAGCCTTGTGCCTTCACAACATCCGCGATGGTGGGCATCCAGTCCTGGATACCGTGCGGGTCGCCGGGCATGCCGATCGTCAGAAGGCCGGTGCGGAACGGCTCCTGCCCGAGGATGAAGGAAGCGCGTCCGGCCGTGCAGCTCTGCTGGCCATAGGAATCGGTGAAGATCGCGCCTTCCGCGGCGATGCGGTCTATGTTGGGGGTGCGGTAGCCCATCAGGCCCATCGTATAGGCGCTGATCTGGGGGACGCCGATATCATCGCCGAAAATGACGAGGATGTTCGGCGGTTTCTTGCCGTTCGCGGCGGGTTGCTGCTGCGCCTGTGCCTTCTCGACATGTGAAGCCGCAGCGATGATCGAGCTGGCGGCAAGAACGCTGCCCCCAAGCAGGATATCGCGCCGACTAACGTTGAGGGGGCCGGCACCCCCGCGTTCTTCTCCAGATCCATTCTTACCGTCGGCTGAGCTCGGCATGACATTCTCCCTTGGTTTGGAATGCTTTGATTGTCCGCAGTCGGAGATAGGGCTTCGAGGATGCTCGACAGGGAGGGGTGGGCCAAGTTGCGTAACAGTTACACGGCGCGGGCGAACGGAAACACGACAAGGCGTTTCCGGGGCGTCTCCGGTTTGGTCACGCAAGCGTTACCTCGTGATGCGCGCCAACCGCCTTCAGCCTTGACAAATCAGGCTGGTCATGCGCTTTTCCGCCCCCATTCGACCATGCGTCCGCGCGCGTGCTTCGACGCTTGCGCGGCTTTTTGCAATTCCGGGATAATACAATGCATCGTTACCGCAGCCACACTTGTGCCGCTCTTCGCAAATCCGACGTCGGATCGACCGTTCGTATCTCCGGCTGGGTTCACCGCGTCCGTGACCACGGCGGCCTGTTGTTCATCGATCTGCGCGATCACTACGGCACCACCCAGATCGTCGCCGACCCGGACTCTCCTGCTTTCAAGCTGGCCGAGACCGTGCGCGGCGAATGGGTCATCCGCGTCGACGGCCTCGTCAAGGCGCGCACCGAAGATACGATCAACAAGGCGATGCCGACCGGCGAGATCGAACTCTACGCGCAGGAAATCGAGGTCCTGTCGGCAGCCAAAGAGCTGCCGCTGCCGGTTTTCGGCGAGCCGGACTATCCGGAAGACGTGCGCCTCAAGTACCGCTTCCTCGACCTGCGCCGCGAGACGCTGCACAAGAACATCATCACCCGCACCAAAGTCATCCGCGACATGCGCAACCGCATGGAAGAGATTGGCTTTACGGAATATTCCACGCCGATCCTCACGGCCTCGTCGCCGGAAGGCGCGCGCGACTTCCTGGTCCCGAGCCGTATCCACCCCGGCACTTTCTTCGCGCTGCCGCAAGCGCCGCAGCAGTATAAGCAGCTTTTGATGGTCGCGGGCTTCGACCGCTACTTCCAGATCGCGCCGTGTTTCCGCGACGAAGACCCGCGCGCAGACCGCCTGCCGGGCGAATTCTACCAGCTCGACCTGGAAATGAGCTTCGTCACGCAGGAAGACGTCTGGAACACGATGGAGCCGGTCATGCGGGGCGTGTTCGAACAGTTTGCGAACGGCAAGCCGGTAACGCAGAGCTTCCCTCGCATTCCTTACGACGAAGCCATCCGCAAGTACGGCTCCGACAAGCCGGATCTGCGCAACCCGATCGTCATGCAGTCCGTGACCGAACATTTCGCCGGCTCCGGTTTCAAGGTCTTCGCGAACATGATCGCGTCGAACCCGAAGGTCGAAGTCTGGGCTATACCGGCCAAGACCGGCGGTAGCCGCGCATTCTGCGACCGCATGAACGCCTGGGCGCAATCGACCGGCCAGCCTGGCCTCGGTTACATCTTCTGGCGCAAGGAGGGCGACAAGCTCGAAGGCGCCGGCCCGCTTGCCAAGAACATTGGCGAGGAGCGCACCGACGCGATCCGCACCCAGCTCGGTCTCGACGACGGCGACGCCTGCTTCTTCGTCGCCGGCGACCCGGCAAAGTTCTACAAGTTCGCCGGCGAAGCCCGCACCCGCGCCGGCGAGGAGCTGAACCTCGTCGACCGCGACCGCTTCGAACTGTGCTGGATCGTCGATTTCCCGTTCTTCGAATGGAGCGAGGAAGAAAAGAAGATCGACTTCGCCCACAACCCGTTCTCGATGCCGCAGGGCGGCCTCGACGCGCTGGAAAACCAGGATCCGCTGACGATCAAGGCCTTCCAGTACGACATGGTCTGCAACGGCTTCGAAATCGCCTCCGGCTCGATCCGTAACCAGTCGCCGGAACTGATGGTCAAGGCCTTCGAGAAGGTGGGTCTCAGCCAGGCAGACGTCGAGGAGCGTTTCGGCGGTCTTTATCGCGCGTTCCAGTACGGCGCTCCGCCGCATGGCGGCATGGCGGCGGGCATCGACCGCGTGGTCATGCTTGTTGTGGGCGCCAAGAACCTGCGCGAAATCACGCTGTTCCCGATGAACCAACAGGCTCAGGATCTCCTGATGGGTGCGCCGTCGCCGGCAACCCCGACGCAGCTCAGAGAACTCGCGATCCGGCCAATCCCGCCACAGAAGAAGGACTAAGCTCCCCTTGGGGCGCGCGTAAAAACAAATACATAGAACCCGGCGACCGAAATCGCCGGGTTTTTCGTATCCGCCGTTATGGTCTAATTCGTCACGGCGCCGGACGGCGTCGCTGGCGCCATTTCCTTTTTCGTCCCTTGCAGGAGAGCGGGGGCGGTCCCATGTCTGTTAGTGCTGGGGCATCGCCGCTTGGCAACGGATGCGACGTTGAATAGGTTGTTTCGGCGCCCTTTTTGGTTTCGTCTCGAGATCGTGCCGAGGCGTGTTCCCTAAGCCCCAAGCGGTTTAGGGACGAAACTATACGAAGATCAAACGTGTCCCTATGCCGCTGCGCATTCACATCGGCGCCGTGGCAAAACGTCATCGCGCCAACTCAACGGTGCGGCTGCAATCGTATTGGAGTGTGCCATGCAATCGTCTCCCCGCGCTGCCACCGATCTCGATGCAAAAGAGGACGGCGCTTGGCCGGCGCGCCGACGGGCTATCCTCGATTGGCTGGTGAACGAGACACGGACCGAGCGTTTCATCGACAATATTCTGGTTGAGCTGTGCAAGCGTCTGTCGGCCGAAGGCGTGCCGGTCGCACGCGCCACGCTCCACTTCCGGATCCAGCATCCGCAATGGATGGGTGCGCGCATCCTCTGGAAGACCGGCATGGACGAAGCCGAGATCGACACCATCGAATACGGTGTCGAGGTCACGCCGCAGTTCCAGCACAGCCCGGCGAACGAGGTTTTCAACGGTGCGTCCGAGGTCCGGCAGAACCTGGAGGCGTCAGACGCGGCTTCTTCCAGATACACGCTTTTCGATGAACTGCGTGCCGAAGGGCTGACCGACTATGTCGCCTGGCCGATCGACCATACGCTCGGCAAGCGCCACCTTGTCACCTTCTCCACCGACAGGGTAGGCGGCTTCGAGGATTGGCATATCGCCTGTCTTCGCGACCTTCTGCCGGCGTTGGCGCTGGTCTCCGAAATCAGAATCAAGAACGCCATGGCCAGGACGCTGCTGCGGACCTATGTCGGCCCGCATGCGAGCGAGCAGATCCTCGCGGGTGCGACGACGCGCGGCAGCGGCACGACCGTCAGCGCAGCCATCATGATCTGTGATCTGCGCGACTTCACCGCGCTCTCCGACCTTTGGCCCCGTGACGACGTCATCCGGCTGCTCAACGCTTATTTTGATGCCCTGTGCGAGCCTGTCGAGGCGCATGGCGGCGAGACGCTCAAATTCATGGGCGACGGCCTGCTCGCCATCTTCCCGCTGAGCAATCCGACCGCCTGCGCCGATCTTCTGCAGGCTATTCGCGAGGGCCAGGCGGCGATGGCCGCCCTGAACGAGGAGAACCAAGATAAAGGGCTTCCGGAGCTTCGCTATGGCATCGGCGTCAATATCGGCGATGTCATGTACGGCAACATCGGCTCCCGCCGGCGCCTCGACTTCACGGCGATCGGACCGGTTGTGAACGTCGCGTCCAGGCTCGAGACGCTGACAAAAGAAATCAAGCGCCCCGTGCTGCTGTCGCGCGCGTTCGTCGACAAGGCCGGTTCCCACGCCGAATGCGATCAGCTCGGATCTTTCGCGATCAGAGGATTGGAAGAGCCTATCGAGGTGTTTGCCTTGAGGGACTAGCCGCATCGCCGCTTGCGCGCTCATCTCCCCAGCGCTGGGGAGATGAGCTGTTGCCGCACTTCAGTAATCCATGCCGCCCGGCGGCATCGGCGGCGGCGTTTCCTTCTTCGGCAGGTCGGCAATCATTGCTTCGGTGGTGACGAGCAGACCGGCGATGGAGGCGGCGCCCTGAAGGGCCGCGCGCACGACCTTGGCGGGATCGATGACACCCATGGCAAAAAGGTCCCCGAATTCACCGGTCTGGGCGTTCCAGCCGTGGGCGAGATCGCTGCTCTCGCGCAGCTTGCCGACGATGATGGAGCCTTCCGCTCCGGCATTCTCGGCGATCTGACGAACCGGCGCCTCCGCTGCGCGCCGCACGATATCGACACCGACGCGCTGGTCGGCATTTTCTCCCTTGAGCCCGTCGAGCGCGTCAACCGCACGCAGCAGAGCAAGCCCGCCGCCGGGCAGAATGCCTTCCTCGACGGCTGCGCGCGTCGCGTGCAGCGCATCGTCGACGCGATCCTTCTTTTCCTTGACCTCCACCTCGGTCGATCCGCCGACGCGGATGACGGCAACGCCGCCAGCAAGCTTGGCAACGCGTTCCTGCAGCTTCTCGCGGTCGTAATCGGATGTGGTTTCTTCGATCTGCGCCCGGATCTGGCTCACGCGGCCGCTGATCTCTTCCTTTGAGCCGGCACCGTCGATGATGGTGGTGGTTTCCTTGTCGATGACGATCTTCTTGGCGCGCCCGAGCATCTCTAACGTCACGTTCTCAAGCTTTATCCCCAGATCCTCCGAGACAACCGTGCCGGCCGTGAGGATGGCGATATCTTCAAGCATGGCCTTGCGGCGGTCCCCGAAGCCGGGAGCTTTGACGGCTGCCACCTTCAACCCGCCACGCAGCTTGTTGACGACAAGGGTGGCGAGGGCCTCGCCTTCGACGTCTTCCGAAATGATCAGCAGCGGCTTCGAGGACTGGATTACCGCTTCGAGCGTCGGGATCATCGCCTGCAGGTTCGAGAGCTTCTTCTCGTGGATCAAGATATAGGCGTCCTCCATATCCACCCGCATCTTTTCCTGGTTGGTGACGAAATAGGGGGAGAGGTAGCCGCGGTCGAACTGCATGCCTTCGACGACTTCCAACTCCGTGTCGGCGGTCTTTGCCTCCTCCACGGTGATGACGCCCTCGTTGCCGACCTTCTCCATTGCCTCGGCCAGATAGCGTCCGATGGTGGGATCACCGTTGGCGGAGATCGTGCCGACCTGGGCGATCTCGGCATTGTTGGAGATATTGCGCGCGTTCTTCTTCAATCGTGCGACGAGCGCATCGACCGCAAGGTCGATGCCGCGCTTCAGGTCCATCGGGTTCATGCCGGCGGCAACCGCCTTTGCGCCCTCGCGCACGATCGCCTGCGCGAGCACGGTGGCCGTCGTGGTGCCGTCGCCGGCGGTGTCGCTGGTTCTGGACGCCACCTCCCGCAGCATCTGCGCACCCATGTTCTCGAACTTGTCCGGCAGCTCGATCTCCTTGGCGACGGAGACGCCGTCCTTGGTGATGCGCGGTGCGCCGAAGGATCGTTCGATGACGACGTTGCGCCCCTTGGGCCCGAGCGTCACCCTGACCGCATTCGCCATGATATCGACGCCACGCAGCATGCGTTCCCGCGCGTCGGAACTGAACTTGACGTCCTTGGCTGCCATGATTTCCTCCTTGAGCGATGGGTCTTTGGCAGCACGCGGGCCGCGGAACGCCGGTCCCGGATGCTCGCCTTCGCCACCATGAGCGCTTTGCCGCCCATCCTAACACCGGAAGGGGTGGCCTGCCAGAAGCGGGAGGGCGATGAAAACGACAATGGCCGGATCGAAAGATCCGGCCACCAAGGCGCTGCGTATCTAGGCTAATTGTCGGTCGTTTTAGTCGTTGGCGGAGATCTTCAGACCGACGACCTGGGGCAGCGTAGTCGCGTCACCCATGGCCGCGCCGACGATCATCGGCAGCGGCACCGGCTTTTCCGGCTTGGCACTGATCGTCAGGCTCTTCGGGTCGTCGAGATAGGTGTTGACGGCAGCCGAGATCGCGTTCTGCAGGGCAGGGATGTTCGCCTGGGCGACCATGATCGGCGCCAGGACTTTCAGGGAATCGGCGAGCTGCTTGCCGGACATTCCCTGCTGCGCGCCGGCATAGTCGAGCACGCGCTTGGTGATCGAAGCGTCGTCGAAGCGAATTTCGGCGCCGGCAAAGCTCAGCTGCTGCATCAGGCCGAGCATCGACAGACCCAACGCCTGCTGACCTTCCGACTTGTCGAGATCGCTTGCCGAGGCCTTGATGGCTTCCTGCATCGACTTCTGGAACTGCGGCGTATAGCCGGAGATGTTGAGGGCGAGCTTCAGCTTGCCGACATTGCTGACGTCGATGGCAAATTCGGGAACGTTGATCGTGCCGGGACCGAGATCCCAAGCGCCTTTCACGGTGACGTCGGCATTGACATGCTGGAGGGCGAGCTTTTCGAGTGCTTCCTTCGATTTCGCATCCTCAGCCTTGCTGAGATCGATCTTGACGCCCTTCAGTGCGCCGTCGAAGTCGAAGCCGGATTGATCGTCCCGCAGCGTCATGTTGAGGTTGGAGTCGCTGATCGAGAAGATCTCGGCTCCGTCCTTGACGGCCTTGACCGCACCGGCGTGCGCGGTCTGATAGATCAGCATGCCATCGACGCCGTCGGCCTTCGGGTCGGCGGGCACCCAGACATCGCCGAGGCTCATGTCCTCGGCCGTCAGGGTGACGCCGTCTTCGGTGGTGTTGAAGTTCGGGAAGGCCGCCTCTTCGATGTAGTAGCCGCCGTCATCCTGCTTTTCGACGCCGGTCAGGGTGACATCACCGATCTTCAATGGCTCGCCGTCGCCGTTCGGCTTGAACGTCGCACCTTTGAGGGTCACGGTGGTGTCTGCGATGTCGATGCCCGTAGCGGCAATCGTGCCGCCCTGCTGGCTGTAGGCGGCATTGAGCTTCGTCAGAAGATCGGCGCCGTCCAATGCAAAGGCCGAGCCGGCAAGCGAAAGAAACGCCACGCCCGACAGCATCAGTCGTGTTGTGCGATAGAAAGCCATTGTGAAATTCCTTTTTGACGGCTTGCGAAGGTGCCCGCGTATCGGGCTTGCGAATTGGCTGGGGTTATAGTGTCGCGACTTCTAAATTTCCGTTGAACGGCAAAGCAAATAAAGTCCAAATTAGGACCGCGACCGCCGGGCGGCGTCGTTTTCGTAGACGAGGCGCTCGTCATCCACAATCTGTTTCAGCCGTTTCCTTGCCGGAAGAACTCTTCTCGGCTAGTCAGACATCATGGGACAAAATCTGACCCCGCCTTCCGGCGGAGACGACGACAGCATTCTTCCGGTCGATCTGAAGGCGGCGCTCGAAGAGCGCTACCTGGCATATGCCTTGTCGACGATCATGCACCGCGCCTTGCCGGACGTTCGTGATGGACTGAAGCCGGTTCATCGCCGCATCATCCACGCCATGAGCGAGATGGGGATCAGGTCGAACTCCGCCTTCAAGAAATGCGCCCGTATCGTCGGCGACGTCATCGGTAAGTTCCATCCGCATGGCGACCAATCGGTCTATGATGCGCTGGTGCGCCTGGCGCAGGATTTCTCGCAGCGTTACCCGATCGTCGACGGGCAGGGGAACTTCGGCAACATCGACGGCGACAGCGCCGCCGCCTATCGTTACACCGAAGCGCGCATGACCGAAGTCGCGTCGCTCCTGCTTGAAGGCATCGAGCAGGACGCGGTCGATTTTCGCCCGACCTATAACGAAGAGGACGAAGAGCCGGTCGTCCTGCCGGGCGCCTTCCCGAATCTGCTTGCCAACGGCTCGTCCGGCATCGCCGTCGGCATGGCGACCTCGATTCCGTCGCACAATGCGCATGAGCTTTGCGATGCGGCGCTGCATCTGATCAAGCATCCCGACGCCACCGTCGAAAAACTCGTCGAATTCGTTCCCGGCCCGGACTTTCCGACCGGCGGCATCATCATCGACAGCCGCGAAAGCATCATCGAATGCTACAAGACCGGCCGCGGCGGCTTCCGCACCCGTGCCAAGTGGCAGATCGAGGACCTCGGCCGCGGCGGATATCAGATCATCGTCACGGAAATTCCGTTCCAGGTGCAGAAGTCGCGGCTGATCGAGAAGATCGCCGAGCTGCTTATTGCGCGCAAACTGCCGCTGCTCGAAGACGTCCGCGATGAATCGGCGGAGGACGTTCGCGTCGTTCTGGTTCCGAAGAATCGCACCGTCGATCCGACGATCCTGATGGAGTCGATGTTCAAGCTGACGGAGCTCGAAAGCCGCTTCCCGCTGAACATGAACGTGCTCTCGATGGGCCGCATCCCGAAAGTGATGGCGCTCAACGAGATATTGAAGGAGTGGCTGGATCACTTGCGCGAAGTGCTCGTGCGGCGGTCGCGTTTCCGACTGGCTGCGATCGACAGGCGCCTGGAAATCCTCGGCGGCCTGCTGATCGCCTATCTCAATCTCGACGAGGTGATCCGCATCATCCGCGAGGAGGACGAGCCGAAGCCGGTGATGATGGCGCGCTGGGATCTCACAGAGAACCAGGCCGAGGCGATCCTCAACATGCGGTTGCGCTCGCTGCGCAAGCTCGAGGAATTCGAGATCCGCAAGGAATTCGACGGGCTGACCGCCGAAAAGGCCGACATCGAAGCGTTGCTCGCCTCCGACGACAAGCAATGGCAGACCGTCGCCTGGGAAATCGGCGAGGTGAAGAAGAAGTTTGCCAAGGCGACCGAACTCGGGCGGCGGCGCACGCAATTCGCAGAAGCGCCGGAAGCCGACGAACAGGCGATCCAGCACGCGATGATCGAGAAGGAGCCGGTGACGGTCGTCATCTCCGAGAAAGGCTGGATCCGTGCGCTGAAGGGCCATCTCTCCGACACGTCCGGTCTACAGTTCAAGGAAGGCGACGGACTGAGAGTGGCGTTCCCGGCACAGACGACGGACAGGATCCTGATCGCCACGACGGGCGGCAAGGTATACACGCTCGGCGCCGACAAGCTGCCGGGCGGGCGCGGCCATGGCGAGCCGCTGCGCATAATGGTCGACATGGAAAACGATCAGGACGTGCTGACCGCCTTCGTTCACGAGCCCGCGCGCAAGATGCTGATCGTTTCGACGGCAGGCAATGGCTTCGTCGTTGCCGAAACGGAACTGGTGGCCAATACCCGCAAGGGCAAGCAGATCATGAATGTCGCCATGCCGGACGAGGCAAAGCTCCTTGTGCCGGTGTCCGGCGATCACGTGGCGGTGGTCGGCGAGAACCGCAAGATGGTGGCCTTCCCGCTCGTTCAGGTCCCCGAAATGTCCCGCGGAAAGGGCGTGCGCCTGCAGCGCTACAAGGATGGCGGCGTTTCGGACGTCCGTTGCTTTGCGATCGGCGATGGTCTCACCTGGGTCGATAGCGCAGGCCGTACCTTCACGAAGAACAAGGACGAACTGGTCGAATGGCTGGGCGATCGCGCCGCTGCCGGCCGCAACGTGCCGAAGGGCTTTCCGCGCAGCGGGAAATTTTCGGGGTAAGAATAAGCGCGAGGCTCCGCCGCTGAGCGATCGTTAGCGGGAGTGGGGGACGTTGGGGACGCAGAAATCCCTAAAGAACTGCGCAGCGCCGTCTTCATCAATTTCCCCGGCGGCGACACCGAGGACAAACACCACGATGGAAGCGTTTTCTGCCTCCAGCAGCTGTCCGTTGCGGAGCAGAAACGTAAAGGCCGCCAGATAGCCCGTCCGCTTGTTTCCGTCGAGAAACGGGTGATTGCGAACAATCCCAAAGAGATAAGCGGCAGCCAGCGCGAACAAGTTGTCCTCGCCGTAGGCTGCCTTGTTCAACGGGCGCGCGAGCGCCGCTTCTAGGGCGTTTTCGTCCCTAAGCCCCGGCAGGCCGCCGTGTTCTTTTATTTGTTCGTCGTGGATGATCTCAATGGCTCTGCGCGTCACCCATTTGTATTGGTTCATTTGGCAAGCTCGCGCAGCGCAGCGCGATATTTCTGCATGCCAAGCCGTGCAGCCTCCAGCTGTTCCGCAAGATCAGCTTCTTGGGCCACTAACTCGAAACCGTGCTCGACCTCGCGCAACTCCAAACTGTCGCCGTTCTTCAGGCCAAGTTTCTGAAGAATTTCCTTCGGAATGATCACGCCTTCCGAATTCCCGATCTTGCGAATGACGACGTTCATGGGATGCTCCTACGTAATAACAGAGTTATAACATCAAGCGTCCCTCGATTCAATCGCGGGCTCAGGCGGCGACCGCATTCCTTCGGGCCTTCGCGCGCGCCTGCCAGATGGAATGGACAGCCAGCGCGGCGATCAGCACCAGTCCCCCGAGCAGCGTCATAGCGGTTGGGGTCTCGGCGAAAATCATCCAGACCCAGACCGGCGCGAGGATGGTTTCGAGCAGATAGAACATGCCGACTTCCGGGGCGGAGAGGTAGCGCGGACCGGTTGCGAGGCACCAGAAGGCAAGGGGCATCATGATACCGCCGTTGAGAAGGATCCACACCGGATGGTCTATCGCAAAGCCTGTGGGCAGGACGTGGTATAGGCCGATCGCCGCGGGGACGACCGCGGCCAGAAGCGGCGCGAAGCCCATTTCGCGCTTCGCGGCACGGCCGATGGTGATGGCACCGGCGATCGAGAGCGCCGCGACTGCCGAAAGGATATTCCCGATCAAGTGGCCGCCCGCCATGCCGTCGCTGACGATCAGCCCGACGCCGATGATCATGACCGCCATGGTGACAAGCGTTGAAGGGGATGGCCTTTCCCTCAGGAAGATCCAGGAGAGAAGCGCTGCAAACATCGGATTGAAGGCGAGGATGAAAACGACGTTGGCCGCGGTCGTATAATAGACGGCAGCCAGAAAGCAGATCGTACCGATGCCGTAAAGCAATCCGGCGGGCACACCGGTCCAGCCCGGCAGCCGGGCGCGCAATGAGCCGCCCATGCTCCTGATGACGACGAGGATCAGAACGCTGACGAAAAGCGTCATCAGGCTGCGCACCGCAAGGATAGACCAGACCTCGCCGCTCGACAGACGGATAAGCGGAATGTCCACGGAAAGCGCAAGGCCGCCGACCGACGTCAGCAACAGACCCTTGTGGTGGTCGGAGAGTGCGGAAAATGTCATCGGGAAGGACTTAGTCGTTGATTTCGGCGGCGTCGAATAGCTCCCAGCCGCGCGGAGTGAGATGCTCCTGCGGCTGGAACCGCGTCTTGTAGTCCATTTTCCGCGAACCGCGAACCCAATAGCCGAGATAAACATGCGGCAGACCCAGCGCCTGCGTGCGCTTGATATGATCGAGGATCATGAAGGTGCCGAGCGAGCGGCGGTCGAGCTCGGGATTGAAGTAGGAATAGACCATCGAGAGGCCGTCGCTCATGATGTCGGTAAGGGCTGCTGCAAGCAGCTCGCCCTTCGGCCGCTGCTCCAGCCCGCAGCCTTCCTCGCGCCGGCGGTATTCGATAATGCGCGTGTTCACGTGGGTGTCCTCAACCATGATCGCGTAGTCGAGGACGGTCATGTCAGACATGCCGCCGCGCTGGTGGCGGTCGTCGAGGTAACGCCGGAACAGCGAATATTGCTCGCTTGAGGGCTGTGCGGGGAATTCCGTGGCAATGATATCGGAATTGATGGCCGAAACACGCCGCATCGAGCGGGTCGGCTCGAATTCCTGCGCCAGGATGCGCACGGAAACACAGGCGCGGCATGATTCGCAGGCTGGCCGATAGGCGATGTTCTGCGACCGGCGGAAGCCGCCCTGCGTCAGGATATCGTTCATTTCCGCCGCGCGGGGGCCGACGAGATGGGTGAAAACCTTTCGCTCCAGCTCATTCGACAAATACGGGCAGGCAGCCGGAGCCGTCAGATAAAACTGCGGGGATGGCGTCGTCTGCGTATTCATCTGTGGGAGGTCAACCTTTCACTGGGTGATCCGCTTCCACAAGCATGGCGTAAAGTTTCAAAACGTCAACAGGGATGCGGAGCGTCGGAAAAAACCGATGCCCGGAAGGCTCTTTCACGGCTTCCGGGCATTGTTGTGGCGGTTCTGTACGTAGGCGTCGAGAAGCTTGACGTTGACGTTCACATACGTGCGATGACGGTACCCAAAAGCAGGTCGTGGATCAGCCGGCCTCGGTCGGTAAACAGACCTACGAGCAAGATGAGCGGCGTCAGGAACGAGTTGATGATCCAGAACAGGACGAGGTGGACGATAGCCGTCATGAAATCGAGCGGCCGTCCGTCCGTGCGCATCATCGCGATGCCGAACGCGCGCATGCCGAGCGAGGCCTGGTTCGGGCCGCCAAGCGTCAGGCCGAAATAGAGGCCGGCCACGATCACGAACAGGGCGGGATAAAGAAAGAAGCCGAGCCCGAGCGTTGCGATCGAAATGACGAACAGCACCACTGCCGCAGGGATGCACAGCAGCGCGACGATGAAATAATCGAGTATGAAGGCGAAGATGCGCCGGCTGAGCACACCGCTATAGGCGCGCCAGTCGTCCGGTGCGGCGTAGAGTGGGCTGGGGCGGTCAAGGCTCATCATTTTCTCCTTCGTGAAAACCTGTAAAAAAATATGGTGCGTGCGCGAAGGAATACAAGAAACAGAGGCCGGGATCCCGATCTAGGGGCCCTTGGCGAGCCGCCTTGCGACATCCATCGCGAAGTAGGTGAGGATGCCGTCGCAGCCGGCGCGCTTAAAGGCGAGCAGGGTTTCCAGCATCACCCGTTCCTCGTCGATCCAGCCGTTGGCGCCTGCCGCCTTGATCATCGAATATTCCCCGGAGACCTGATAGGCGAAGGTCGGCAGGCCGAAGGCTTCCTTCATCCGCCAGCAGATGTCGAGATAGGGGAGGCCGGGCTTGACCATTAGCATGTCGGCCCCTTCCTCGACGTCGAGTGCCGCATCGCGGATTGCCTCGGTACCGTTGGCGGGATCGATGTAATAGGTCTTCTTGTCGCCCTTCAAAAGTCCGCCGGTGGAGATCGCCTCGCGATAGGGACCATAGTAGGCCGAGCTGAACTTTGTGGCGTAGCTCATAATGCCGACGCTCTGGTGGCCCGCAGCATCGAGCGCCGCGCGGATCGCGCCGATACGGCCGTCCATCATCTCCGATGGCGCGATGATGTCGGAACCTGCGTCAGCCTGGATGACGGCGGCGCGCGCCACCTGCTCGACGGTTTCGTCGTTGACGATCTCGGTGCCGCGCAGAATGCCGTCATGGCCATGGCTGGTGAAGGGGTCGAGCGCGACGTCGGTAATCAGGCCGATGTTCGGCACCGCCTTCTTGATGGCCGCCGTCACCTGATTGATCAGATTGCTGGCCTCCAGGCTGTTGGAGCCGGTCTCGTCGCGCAGATGCATTTCGATATTGGGGAAGGTGGCAAGCGCCGGGATGCCGAGATCGGCCGCTTCCTTTGCCGCCTCGACCGCCTTGTCCACGCTCAGCCGGTTGACGCCGGGCATTGCCGGGATCGGCTCGACGATGCCCTTGCCCGGGACCAGGAAGATTGGCCAGATCAGGTCGTCCACCGTCAGGCGATTTTCCTGGACGAGGCGGCGCGTCCAGTCGGCCTTCCTGTTGCGCCGCATCCGGCGGTGTCCGGTAATTTCGTCGACGAGGTGGGTCTTATCCTGCATGGCACGGAAATCCTGTTTGTCTGGCCGGTTTGGCTAGGCTTTTTTGTCTGGCCTTCTTTGCAGGCGTGCTTATCATGCCCGCGACGGAAAGAAAAACCGGGCGAAAGGCCGCAGCCGTAAAGGCAAGACGGAGCCGACCTCTGGCATGAACGGGTGGGTGCATTCTATTGTTCGACCATGACAGATGATTCCTCGACCCTGCCGAAGCGCACGCTGGCCGACCTGCTCTTCGTGTTGTTCCTGCGGCTGATCGCCGTCTCCTGCCTGTGGTTCGGGCTGCAGTACTGGGCGATGCTGGTCGGCTATTCCCTTGGCGGCCATGCCAGGTTCGACCTCCTCGACCTGCCCTGGCGCGTGGCGGCCGCAGCCCTTGCCGTGGTGTTTCCGGTCGCAGCGCTCGGGCTATGGCTGACGGTGTCCTGGGGGCCGGTGATCTGGGTATGCGCCGCAGGCGGCCAGATGCTGATGTACGGCGTCTGGCCGGAGATCTTCGGCCGCAACCTGCTGATCCTCCTTCTGCATGCGGGTGTGGCAGTGCTCTATTGCATTTTTCGTGTCGCATTGTTCCTCGAGCAGCGGCGGCAGCGGGAGAGGGTAACGGTCGATTTACCCTGAGACGAAGAGGGCTCGTGGTAAGGCGCTGTTAAGGCTGCGGTTTAAGTAGAATTTTATGGGTATTCGATAGGGTCTCACTCAAGGCGGGAAGAAAACCAACACCGCTAAACGAAACAGTGAGGCAGTTATCATGAACACGAAAATCAAGCCGCAGGGCGTTGCTAGCGCTCGTGATCCGCAGATCGAAGACATCCGCTCCCTCTACATGGAATCCCTCCATCTCGTTGAGCGTCTCCACCGTCGTCTACTCGACGTCATCAAGGACGAGTTCGACCGCCAGGGTCGCAGCGACGTCAACGCCGTCCAGGCGCTGCTCCTCTTCAATATCGGCAACTCCGAACTGACGGCCGGCGAGCTTCGCTCCCGCGGCTACTATCTCGGATCGAACGTTTCCTACAACGTCAAGAAGCTGGTCGACCTCGGCTTCATCAACCATCAGCGCTCACGCATCGACCGCCGCTCGGTCCGCATCAGCCTGACGGAGACTGGCCAGGACATCGCCGAGACCGTCGCCAAGCTCTACGAGCGCCACGTCGCCTCCATCGACAAGGTCGGCGGCATTGGCACCGACGAGTTCACGCAGATGAACAAGGCGCTGCAGCGTCTCGACCGTTTCTGGAACGACCAGATTTTGTATCGCCTGTAATCCCGAAAAGCCCGTTTCCCTGCGGGTTTGTCGAGACCTCCAATACGGTGCGACGGGTGTAGCGAGGCGAGAGAAGACGCCTCGTTGCTTCCGTTTCGACTATGGCAGCAAGTTCCGTTTCCCAACGACACCGAACGCTCGATCAATGTGCGCTTTTTGTCACGCCGGAGACAAGATTGGCGACCGCCCGGCGGCCTTCGGCAATCCGCGATTGACGCGGCTTAGGCAGCGACTACTAACGGCGATCAGGTATTTCTATCGCAATGCACAATGAGTTGTTCGCCGTCGCCGGAAAGGACGCTGGTCCTGGGCTGAGTGACACGAATTGGCCATATTGGTGTGACAGCGGAAGGGTACGGGAACCAGCGTTTTCAGATTCGATCTTTGTGCGTCGCCGCCTCGGTTTTGCAAGATGAAATACGTCGCGACGTCGGCATTTGGACCCAGGTAACGCGCGGCCAGCGGCGCTGCCTGCGCTGTCGATCTGTTTTCGCTTTAAGCTCGCGGAAAATACCGCCGCGGCGTTGATTTGGTAGGAAAATGTCGAAGAAAAACGGAACTGAAGCTCTCTCCCGCCGGTCTTTCCTGCGGTCCGCGGCAACGGTTGGCGCAGCCGCGTTCGCGGCGCCGGCCTTCGCGCAGTCTGCTCTCGATGACCTGATCAACGCACCGCGTCGCGGCAAGTGGGACGACCAGTTCGACGCCAAGGCGGCCTCGCGCACGGCAGCGGCGACGGTTTCAAATACGCCGATCCTCGGTCCGGATTCCGTTCCGAACATGCAGCAGGCGATCGCGCAGTATCAAAATATCCTTGCCAACGGCGGCTGGCCGCAGGTCAATCCCGGCCAGCTGAAACTTCAGCTGGGCGTGACCGATCAGTCCGTCCAGGCACTGCGCCAGCGCCTCGCCATTGCAGGCGATCTGCCGCGCGAAGCGGGCATGTCGCCAGCCTTCGACTCTTACGTCGATGGCGCGGTCAAGCGTTTCCAGGCCCGCCATGGCCTGCCGGCGGATGGCGTGCTCGGCGAATATACGCTGAAGGCGATGAACATTTCTGCCGACGTGCGCCTTCAACAGCTCGATACCAATCTGGTGCGCGTGCAGACATTCCCAGGCGATCTCGGCCGCCGTCACGTCATGGTCAACGTTCCCGCGGCTTATGTCGAGGCGGTCGAAAATGGCAGCGTGGCATCGCGTCATAATGCCGTCGTCGGGCGCATCGAACGGCCGACGCACCTCGTCAATTCCAAGATCTACGAGGTCATCCTCAATCCTTACTGGACCGCGCCGCGCATGATCGTCGAGCAGGACATCGTGCCGCTGATGCGCAAGGATCCGACCTACCTCGCAAGGAGCAACATTCGTCTGATCGACGGCAAGGGCAACGAAGTGGCGCCCGAAACCATCGACTGGAACGCCGAGAAGGCACCGAACCTGATGTTCCGTCAGGATCCGGGCAAGATCAACGCGATGGCCTCCACCAAGATCAACTTCTACAACAAGAACGGCGAGTACATGCACGACACGCCGCAGCAGGGCTTGTTCAACAAGCTCATGCGGTTCGAGTCGTCCGGCTGCGTTCGCGTCCAGAACGTCCGCGACCTGACGAACTGGCTGCTGCGCGAGACGCCCGGCTGGAACCGTCAGCAGATGGAAGCGGTCATCTCCACCCGCGTCAACACGCCGATCAAGCTTGCCGAGGAAGTGCCGGTTTACTTCGTCTACATCTCCGCCTGGGGTGCCGCCGACGGCATCGTGCAGTTCCGCGACGACATCTACCAGATGGACGGCAACGCCCAGCTGGCGCTCGATACGACCGCGACAACGGAACAGCCAGTGCGCTAACAGCACTAAGTAGGCAAAAGACACAAGCCGCTTCCCCCGGGGAGGCGGCTTTTTCGTATCTGCGCGCAGCGATCGTAGTTTGCCTAGCAAATGTCGCTGATCGTATTGCCCTTGAGCGACCGCAAGGCTAATAGCTTCAGGCACCCACGTTCAGGAGCTTTCACCATGACCAATGCTGCGACCGAACCCTTCTTCAATCGCTCTCTTGCCGATACCGATCCGGAAATCTTTGGCGCGATCGGCAAGGAGCTGGGTCGCCAGCGGCATGAGATCGAGCTGATCGCTTCGGAAAACATCGTTTCCCGCGCCGTTCTCGAAGCGCAGGGATCGATCATGACGAACAAATACGCCGAAGGCTATCCGGGCAAGCGCTACTACGGCGGCTGCCAGTACGTGGATATAGCCGAAGAGCTCGCCATCGAGCGCGCCAAGAAGCTGTTCGGCGTCAATTTCGCCAACGTCCAGCCGAATTCCGGCAGCCAGATGAACCAGGCGGTGTTCCTGGCGCTGCTGCAGCCGGGCGATACCTTCATGGGCCTCGATCTCAATTCGGGTGGGCACCTGACGCACGGTTCGCCGGTCAACATGTCCGGCAAGTGGTTCAACGTGGTTTCCTACGGCGTGCGCGAAGGCGACAACCTGCTCGACATGAACGAAGTCGCCCGCAAGGCCGAAGAGACCAAGCCGAAGCTCATCATCGCCGGCGGCACCGCCTATTCGCGTATCTGGGACTGGAAGCGCTTCCGCGAGATTGCCGATTCGGTCGGCGCCTACCTGATGGTCGATATGGCTCACATTGCTGGCCTCGTTGCCGGCGGCCAGCATCCGTCGCCGTTCCCGCATTGCCACGTTGCGACCACCACCACACACAAGTCGCTCCGCGGTCCGCGCGGCGGCGTCATCCTGACGAACGACGAGGATCTGGCAAAGAAGTTCAATTCGGCCGTCTTCCCGGGTCTCCAGGGCGGCCCCTTGATGCACATCATTGCCGCCAAGGCCGTCGCCTTCGGTGAAGCGCTGCAGCCGGAGTTCCAGGACTACGCCGCGCAAGTCGTCAAGAACGCCAGGGCACTTGCCGAAACCCTGATCGCAGGCGGCCTCGACGTCGTCTCCGGCGGTACCGACAACCATCTGATGCTGGTCGACCTGCGCAAGAAGAACGCCACGGGCAAGCGCGCCGAGGCAGCTCTCGGCCGCGCCTACGTCACCTGCAACAAGAATGGCATTCCCTTCGATCCGGAAAAGCCCTTCGTCACCTCAGGCGTCCGCCTCGGCACGCCGGCCGGCACGACGCGCGGCTTCAAGGAGGCCGAGTTCCGCGAAATCGGCAATCTGATCGTAGAAGTGCTCGACGGCCTGAAGGTGGCCAATTCGGATGAAGGCAATGCCGCCGTCGAGGCTGCGGTGCGCGAAAAGGTGATCAAGCTTACCGATCGCTTCCCGATGTACGGCTACATGGGCTAAGGATAGCTCATGCGTTGCCCCTATTGCGGTTCGGAAGAAACCCAGGTCAAGGATTCACGCCCGGCGGAGGATAGCACCTCCATTCGCCGGCGGCGGATCTGTCCCGATTGCGGTGGCCGGTTCACCACGTTCGAGCGCGTGCAGCTGCGTGAGCTAATGGTGATCAAGAAGACCGGCCGGAAGGTGCCCTTCGACCGCGAGAAGCTGGTGCGCTCCTTCGAGATCGCGCTGCGCAAGCGCCCCGTCGACCGCGACCGCATCGAGCGCGCGGTCTCGGGTATCGTGCGCCGGCTGGAAAGCTCCGGCGAGACGGAAATCAGCTCCGAGCAGATCGGCCTGCAGGTGCTGGAGGCCTTGAAGAGCCTGGATGACGTGGCGTTCGTGCGCTACGCCTCCGTCTATCGTGACTTCTCCCATGCGGAAGATTTCGAGCAGGTGATCTCCGAGATCAATGCCAAGATCGCCCGCGATCCGCTGAATCCCTGACGATGCCGGGCCGGGCGGACGACGAGAAGTTCATGGCGGCGGCGATCGAGTTGTCGCGCACCCATCTCGGACAGACCGGCACCAACCCTTCCGTCGGGTGCCTCATCGTCAAGGACGGAGAGGTCGTGGGAAAGGCGGTAACCGCGATTGGCGGCCGGCCGCATGCCGAGACCCAGGCGCTGGCTGAAGCGGGCGACAGGGCCTGCGGCGCGACCGCCTATGTGACGCTCGAGCCCTGTTCCCACTTTGGAAAGACGCCGCCCTGCGCCAACGCGCTGATGGCCGCCGGTGTTGCGCGCGTGGTCGTCAGCGTCACCGATCCGGACGTCAGGGTTTCCGGCCGCGGCTTGGAGATGCTGCGGTCCGCCGGCATCGAGGTTGAGACGGGGCTGATCGAGGACGAGGGCCGGCGGGCGCTCGCCGGCTACCTCATGCGCCAGACGAAGGGTCGGCCCTATGTGACTCTTAAGCTTGCCGTTTCCGCCGACGGCATGATCGGCCGGCTGGGCGAGGGGCAGATCCGCATCACCGGCACCGAGGCCCGCGCCGAAGTACAGAAGCTGCGTGCGGAAAGCGACGCCATCCTGATCGGGATCGGCACTGCGATCGCCGACGATCCGGAATTGACCGTCCGCATTCCCGGTATGGAGGGGCGGTCGCCCATCCGCATCGTCCTCGATCCTTTGCTTGATCTGCCCAAGGACGGCAAGCTTGCCAGCACCGCCCGTCAGGTGCCGGTGATCGTCGTTGCGAGCGAGGCGGTCTCTCCGTTGGTGGCGGACGCGGAGGCGATATCGCCTGAGACGGCGGTGCCCGGCGTACCGCCTTCCGCCGAGGAGGGGGATATCGCGGACCTCGCCGAAACCTCGTCGCGCCGCTCCGCCCTCGAAGCGCAGGGTGTCGAGATCGTCTATTGCAATCCCTATCACCCGGAGATCCTACTGCCGGCGCTTGGCTCGCGCGGCATATCCAGCCTCTTCGTCGAAGGCGGTGCCAAGACCGCGGCGCTTTTCCTCGATGCCGGGCTGGTCGACCGCATCTTGCTGTTTCAGGGGCCGGGCTTGATTGGGGCGGGCGGTATTGAATCGCCGGTAACGAAGACCGATATGCCTCCCGGTTTTTCCCATATCCGCACGCGTCTCTTCGGTGATGACAGCTGCGACGAATTCGAAAGAGGGCTTTGATGTTTACAGGCATTGTCACCGATATCGGCACCGTCGAGAGCGTTTCGCCGTTGAAGGAAGGCATCAGGCTGAAGATTGCGACGCGCTACGACCCGACAACCATCGACATGGGCGCCTCGATCATGCATTCCGGCATCTGCCTAACCGTTACCAGCCTGCCGGAAGAGGGCAGCAACCACCGCTGGTTCGAGGTGGAGGCATGGGAAGAGGCGCTGCGGCTGACGACGGTGGCCAACTGGCAGCCCGGCACGCATATCAACCTTGAGCGCTCGCTGAAGATCGGTGACGAACTCGGCGGCCACATTGTCTCCGGGCATGTCGACGGTAAGGCGGAGATCCTTTCAGTCATGGCGGAAGGCGACGCGACGCGGTTCAGGCTGCGAGCGCCGGCCCATCTTGCCATGTTCGTCGCGCCGAAGGGCTCGATTGCGCTCGATGGCACCTCGCTCACCGTCAACTCGGTCGACGGCACCGATTTCGACGTGCTGTTGATCCGTCACACGCTCGAAGTCACGACCTGGGGCGAACGCAAGGCTGGCGACTTCGTCAATTTCGAAGTCGATACGATGGCCCGTTATGCCGCTAGGCTGGCGCAGTTTCCTGCAGTTCAAGCAGGATGATGTCGGCGTCATGATAGACGGTGCGCGCGAGTTCGCGGAAGCCGAGCTTGTCCGCGACGTTTAGAGACGGCCGATTGTCCGGGGCGATGATGCAGGTCGTGCGTGCGTGTGGAAAATGCGTGCCGGCCCAAGAGAGCAGCGCCCGCATGGCCTCGGTGGCATATCCTCGCCCTTGCGCGCTATGACATAGCGCCCAGCCGGCTTCCATGCTGCCTTCGGGTGAGGGATGCATGTCCCGACGCAGGTCGTGGAATCCGGCTTCCCCGAGGAAACGACCGCTGGACCGCTCTTCGACGACGAGAAACCCGAAGCCGAGAAAGTGCCACACGCCGGCGGTGCGCAACAACCGCGTCCAGCTCTCCTCGCGCGACATCGCCACGCCGCCGATAAAACGGAAGACGCCGGGCTCCCGCCACATGGCGGCATAGGCGTCGAAGTCGCTGATCGTGTGCGGCCTCAGGATTAGCCGTTCGGTCTCGATCGTTGGGATGTCCGTCATGTCGGTGTTCAGGCGGCCACTTCTTGCCGCTCTTCCCTGTCCACAAATTCGATACGAAGGGACTTGCCGAACACGGCCGCCGCCCGGCACAAGGTGTGCATCGAGATGCTGGTGTTCACCGGATCAAGCAAGCGATTCACCTGCGTCCGACTGGTTTTCATCGCATCCGCGAATTCCGTCTTTGACATTCCACGTTCGGCGATATTCCGTTCCATTTGCCAAGCAATAACTTTCTTGATGGCAAGTTCATCAACTTCGTCAAGGATACCTTCTTCCTCTAGGAAGCTCTCAAAGCTCGAGCCGATCGGGCTCTTAATGTTATACTCACTCATTTTTCGCGATCCTTTTTCTTTTTTAGGTGCCGGATTCTATTCTCCGAGTCTCGTTTTCGATCCCGCGCCGTATCGACGTCGACTTTGGGAGGCACCTGGTCTTTCTTTATAATCCCGTGCAAAAGTATCATTCGCGGTCCTTCCATATAGAAGAACACTCTGGCGATCTTGTCCTTGAGGCTGGTTCTCACTTCCCAAAGGCCGTCGCCAAGGCTATCGCAAGTTGGCATCCCCAAAGGCCATCCGTACTCGGTCGTTCGGACATCGGTCGATATCACTTTACGCTCGTCAAATTGCAGGCCTCTAAGCCACTCTCTAACAGGTTCCCTGCCTCCTGGGGTTTGATAAAATTCCGCGAAGATCGTCTTTCCAAGCCGGCTAGCGACATTTTTCATTGTATGACGTACCAAAAATGGTTCACTTGAGCAAGCTTTTCCCATAACAAAGCGATAAAATGCTGTCAGTATGCGGTTGAAAAATTACTCACATACACGCTCTACAATCTAGTGCTGCTGTCCAAATACCATGGGAACGGTCCAACGGCATTTGTTGGTAAGCATCGAGAAATCGCAGCTTCTTCGCTTGCCTGCGGCCCGCGAAAATGCGCCGGCGCGCGAAAAACACTTGCCAAGCGCATTGCCGCGTGATTTGAGCCGCGCATAATGGCGTTCCCGCCCCTCCAATCCGCAGGTGTCGTATGTCCAGCTCCTCCACGCCGCATCTTCTGATCGTCGAAGCTCGGTTCTATGACGATATGGCAGATGCACTTCTCGATGGTGCGAAGGCCGCGCTCGACCAGGCCCGCGCCACCTACGACGTCGTCACCGTTCTCGGCGCGCTCGAAATTCCGGCGGCGATCGCCATGGCGCTCGACGGTGCGGACAATGGCGGAACGCAGTATGATGGTTTCGTAGCTCTCGGCTTGGTGATCCGCGGCGAAACCTACCATTTCGAGATCGTCGCAAACGAATCGTCGCGCGCGCTGATGGATCTTGCCGTCAGCGAGTCGCTTGCCATCGGCAACGGCATATTGACCGTCGAGAACGACGATCAGGCCTGGGTGCGTGCGCGCCGTTCGGACAAGGACAAGGGCGGTTTTGCCGCCCGTGCGGCGCTGGCGATGATCGCGCTGAAGGAAAAGCTGGGTGCATAAGCTATGAGCAATCAGGACATGGAGCGGCCGGCAAAGACCGCAAATCAGCGCGGCGCGGCACGGCTTGCGGCCGTTCAGGCGCTCTATCAAATGGATATCGGCGGCGCCGGCGTGCTGGAAATCGTGGCCGAATACGAGGCCCATCGCCTCGGCCAGGAAATTGACGGCGATACCTATCTGAAGGCGGATGCCTCCTGGTTCCGTTCGATCGTATCGGGCGTGGTGCGCGAGCAGGTTCGTCTCGATCCCCTGATCGGCGCGGCGCTGCAGGACGACTGGGCGCTGTCGCGGCTCGATAGCACTGTCCGCGCGATCCTTCGCGCTGGCACCTTCGAACTTCTGGATCGCAAGGACGTGCCGGTGGCGGTGATCGTTACCGAATATGTCGAAATCGCCCAGGCCTTCTTCGCGGACGACGAGCCCAAGCTCGTCAACGCCGTGCTGGACCGAATCGCCAAGCAGGTTCGCGGCGAGCCCAAGAAGTAGGCGCAGGCGTTGCGCTGCTGCCGTTATCGTTGCCGGCAAGCTGTCGGTGCCGGAAAAAGCGGCAGCTAAAACGCTTTAAATACCAGTCCTTTGCGCTTCTTGATCCATCTGTGAATAAACTTTTAATCCGCGGATTGTTTTGCCCGCGGGCGCTCTTGACGTGGCGAATTCGCCCACGCAATCTCGCCCTGCGCCAAAGCCGGCATCCTTGGAGGGGGATGTCAGCCGGAGGCGCTCGGTGCCGGAGGGGATCTAGTCTCCGGCTATTTGGGGAGAGGAAGAAGCGAAATGACCATTCTTACAGGCGTCATTGCATGCGGGTTGCTCTCGGTGATTTACGCTATATGGGCAACTCGGTCGGTGCTTGCTGCCGATCAGGGCAATGCCCGCATGCAGGAGATCGCCGGCTATATTCGTGAGGGCGCGCAGGCCTATCTGACGCGCCAATACCGGACGATCGCCATCGTTGGCATCGTCGTTTTCATTTTGGTGTGGGTCCTTCTATCGGCTGCGGCCGCTTTCGGCTTTTTGATCGGCGCGGTGCTTTCGGGCGCTGCCGGCTTCATGGGCATGCATGTCTCGGTGCGCGCGAATGTCCGCACCGCTCAGGCGGCCTCGCGCAGCCTTGCCGCCGGACTTGAGATCGCCTTCAAATCGGGCGCCATCACGGGCATGCTCGTGGCCGGTCTCGCGCTGCTCGGCGTATCCATCTACTATGTCGTCCTGACGCAAGTACTTGGCCTTGAGGACGGCTCCCGCGAGGTTATCGATGCACTTGTCGCGCTCGGCTTCGGCGCCTCCCTGATCTCTATTTTCGCCCGCCTCGGCGGCGGCATCTTCACCAAGGGTGCGGACGTCGGCGGCGACCTCGTCGGCAAGGTAGAAGCGGGCATTCCCGAAGACGATCCGCGCAACCCGGCAACGATTGCCGACAACGTCGGGGACAACGTCGGCGATTGTGCAGGCATGGCGGCGGACCTGTTCGAAACCTATGCGGTCTCGGTCGTCGCAACCATGGTGCTTGCCTCGATCTTCTTCGCAGGCACGCCTTCCTTGCATGCGGCCATGGTCTTCCCGCTCGCAATCTGCGGCGTTTGCATCATCACCTCGATCATCGGCACATTCTTCGTCAAGCTCGGCGCCAACGGCTCCATCATGGGTGCGCTTTATAAGGGGCTGATCGCCACCGGCCTGCTTTCGATCGTCGGCCTGGCTATCGCGACGTCGCTCACCGTCGGCTGGGGTTCCATCGGCACAGTTGATGGCGCTGACGTTACCGGTTCCCGTCTGTTCGTTTGCGGCCTGGTGGGCTTGATCGTCACCGCCCTGATCGTTGTGATCACCGAATACTACACCGGCACCGGCAAGCGGCCCGTCGTCTCGATCGCGCAGGCTTCGGTCACCGGGCATGGCACCAACGTCATCCAGGGCCTTGCGGTCTCCCTGGAATCGACGGCGCTTCCGGCAATCGTCATCGTCGGCGGCATCATCGCGACCTATCAGCTTGGCGGCCTCTTCGGCACGGGTATCGCGGTTACCGCCATGCTCGGCATCGCAGGCATGATCGTCGCGCTCGACGCGTTCGGTCCGGTCACCGACAACGCCGGCGGTATCGCCGAAATGTCTCATCTGCCGCCGGAAGTGCGCAAATCGACCGACGCGCTCGATGCCGTCGGCAATACGACGAAGGCGGTCACCAAGGGCTACGCCATCGGTTCGGCCGGTCTCGGTGCACTCGTGCTTTTCGCCGCATACTCCTACGATCTCAAATTCTACGCGGCACACGGCGACAAATTCCCTTACTTCGCCGATGTCGGCCCAATATCCTTCGACCTCTCCAATCCCTATGTCGTCGCCGGCCTTTTGTTCGGTGGCCTCATTCCGTATCTGTTCGGCGGCATCGCTATGACCGCCGTTGGACGCGCGGCGGGTTCGATCGTCGAGGAAGTGCGCCGGCAATTCCGTGAGAAACCCGGCATCATGGCGGGGACGGAACGTCCGGACTACGGCCGCGCCGTCGATCTGCTGACGAAGGCGGCAATCAAGGAAATGATCGTGCCGTCGCTGCTTCCGGTGCTCGCGCCGATCGTCGTCTATTTCGGGGTGCTGCTGATTTCGGGCTCGAAGGCTTCGGCCTTTGCCGCGCTCGGCGCATCGCTGCTGGGCGTCATCATCAACGGCCTCTTCGTGGCGATCTCGATGACCTCGGGGGGCGGCGCCTGGGATAACGCCAAGAAGTCCTTCGAAGACGGTTTTGTCGACAAGGACGGTACCCGCCACCTCAAGGGATCGGAAGCCCACAAGGCTTCCGTGACAGGCGATACCGTCGGCGATCCCTACAAGGACACCGCGGGCCCCGCCGTCAATCCGGCGATCAAGATCACCAACATCGTGGCCTTGCTGTTGCTCGCCGTTCTGGCCTGACACCATCTGAACGCAACGAAAAACCCGCGGAGCATGCGCTTCGCGGGTTTTCTTATGACCGTTAGAACAAAAAGGCTTGGCGCCGCGGCGCGGCGCCTGCCGCCTTACTGGCCCGGATTGAGGTTGTTCAGCATGTTCTTCGCGCCGGTCCCGCCGCTGCCGGAGCCGGAGAGCAGCTGCTGCAGGAAGGTGAGATCCTTGCCGCCCGTCGGCGTCGTGCGCGAGATCGTGTCGAAGACCCTGCCGTCCTTCATCGTGTAGTTGGCGCGCTGCGTGACCACGCCATCCTTGTCGAAATAGATGGCGAGTACGGTCTGGTCGACCAGCTTCGGTTTCATGAAGGCCACCGAGCGGACGCGCTTCTGGGAAATATAGTAGAACACTTCCGCGTCGAACGTCGCCGTCGTCGACGGCGTTCCGAGCGAGAGCAGGACCTGCTCGCGGCTGGAGCCGACGGGGACCAGATCAAGCGATTGCTGGTCGAACACGTAACCGTTGTTCATGATTTCGCTGGTTTGGCAGCTGGAGAGCGCCGCGCTCGCAATAACGAGGGCAATGGCGGCTGTGCCGACGAAATTTCTGTCAGACTTGAAATACCACCGCGTCAACGACATCTCCCTATCAATCATACATCCGGCCGGCCGGCTCGTGTGTGTTTTGCTGTGCACATCATTGTGGCCATTCCGGGATTCCGGCTGTCACAAGATGACTGTTCCGCGCTCTTCTTCACCGATCGCGGCAGTTCGTGACGACGGGTCGGGGCAGTCTTCGAAGCGGGCACAAACGGCATTGCAATTCGCGCCTGCTTCGGTAAACCAGCTTTTGAATTCATGCAACACGGCGGAGCGCAAGTGCGCGCTCGGAATGAGCCAAATCCGGGAATATTCATGGTCTTCGGGCTCTTTCGAACCAGAAATCACAACAGGGTCATCGTCGACAGGCAATACGCGGCGTTGTCGGCGGCGGCGCGCATGCCGGATCTCTATGCGCGGCTCGACGTGCCCGATACGGTCATGGGCCGTTTCGAGATGCTGTCGATCGTGATGATTCTGTTCTTCCGCCGCACGCGCGCTTCCGAAACCAGCGGGCAGGAGCTCGCCCAGGAGATCGTCGACGCGTTTTTCCAGGATATCGACCACTCGATCCGCGAGCTCGGCATCGGCGACAACGGCGTCCCGAAGCGGATGAAGAAGTTTGCCGGCATGTTCTACGGGCGTCTCGAATCCTACGCGGCAGCGATGGATGGAAACGACCGATTGGCGCTCGCAGCCGCCCTCAGGCGAAATATCTATCCCGATCAGGGTGAGGGCGCGCCTTCCATGGAAGGCCTTGCCGAATGGATGGTGGCGGCCGAGCGCCACTTAAGCGGTGTTTCCGAGACTGAGATTGCGACCGGCTCGGCGACATTGCCACAGCCGGAAGTTTAAAAATTTTTCCGCGTACCCGCGCATCGGTTCGGGCGGGTGCGGCAGTGGAGGCACAGATGAAAAAGACCGAGGCCGGCGACCGGCCGTTTTCCTATCCTGTCAAAGTCGGGCATATCTCCGCAAATCCGGTCGATGTGCATCTCGAAGCTGACGATACCGAACTCAAGGGATTGGCAGCGCTATGGAACGTACTCTCGGTGGAGAGCCTGACCGCCGATGTGAAGATTTCCCGTTGGAAACGCGACGGTGTGCGCATGAAGGGTCACGTCCAGGCGAAGATCGTGCAGGCATGCGTGGTAACGCTGGAGCCGGTAGAATCTCTTATCGACGAGGACTTCGAGCAGCTTTTCGTACCGGCGGATTCAAAGCTTGCGCGCGCGCCCTCGATGGATGCCGGTGAGATGATCCTCGATCCGGATGGGCCGGACCTGCCGGAAACCTTTGTCGGCGACACGATCGATGCCGGCGAAGCGGTCACCGAATTTGCAGCGCTTGCTATCGACCCCTATCCGCGCAAGCCGGGCGTGGCCTTCGAGGGCCATCTCGAGGACAGTGGCGAGGACGACAAGAAGCCATCGCCGTTCGCTGCTCTCAAGGACTGGAAGAAGGACTAATGTTCCCGTGGGTTTCGACATAAATCAGTTGTCAGCCAAGGGAAAACCGGTATTTTGGCCCGAATTTCGCCGGGCTGGGCGGAAAAGAAGGATCAGGGACGCGTGATCAAAATCTCTCTTGACCTCATGGGTGGCGACTTCGGGCCGGATGTCGTCATTCCCGGCGCCGCCAAGGCTCTGGAGAGGCATCCCGAATTGATGTTCGTGATGTTCGGGTTGAAGGAACAGTGCGAACCAATTCTTGATAAATACCCGAAACTCAAGGCAAAGTCCGTCTTCCACGACTGCGAGCTCGCCGTCGCCATGGACGAAAAGCCGAGCCAGGCGCTGCGCCGCGGCCGCTACGTGTCGACCATGTGGCGGTCTATCCAGGCGGTCAAAGTGGGCGAGGCCGACGTCGTCGTCTCCGCCGGCAACACCGGCGCGCTGATGGCGATGGCGAAGTTCTGCCTGCGCACGATGGCCAATATCGAACGGCCGGCGATTGCGGCGATCTGGCCGACGCTGAAGGGCGAGAGCATCGTTCTCGACGTCGGCGCGACGATCGGGGCGGACTCGCAGCAGCTCCTCGACTTTGCCCTGATGGGCGGTGCCATGGCGCGCGCGCTGTTCGAAATAGAGCGGCCGAGCATCGGCCTTTTGAATGTCGGTGTCGAAGAGATGAAGGGTCAGGAGGAGGTTAAGGACGCCGGCCGCCTGATCCGCGAGGCCAATATCGAAACGCTCGAATACGCCGGCTTTGTCGAAGGCGATGATATCGGCAAGGGAACGGTCGACGTCGTCGTGACCGAAGGCTTCTCCGGCAATATCGCGCTTAAAACAGCCGAAGGGACCGCCAAGCAGATCTCCACGATGCTGCGGGAGGCCATGTCGCGCACGCTCGTCGCCAGAATCGGCTATATTTTCGCCAAGGGCGCCTTCGCCGTGCTGCGCGAGAAGCTCGATCCGAGCAAGGTCAACGGCGGCGTGTTCCTCGGGCTCAACGGCATCGTCATCAAGAGCCACGGTGGTGCCAATGCCGAAGGTTTCGCTGCCGCCATCGACGTCGGCTACGACATGGTCAAGAACGGCCTGACGCAGAAAATAGAAAATGATTTGAAAAGGTATCATGCCAAGCAGCTGCCCCCGAAGGGGCCCGAAGCGGCATGATCGGCAAGGTGTAATGACTATGATCCGTTCAGTTGTCCGCGGGTTCGGGGCTGCGCTTCCGAAGCGCGTCGTGACCAATTCCGAAATGGAAAAGATCGTCGACACGTCGGACGAATGGATTTTTCAGCGCACCGGCATTCGCCAGCGCCATATCGCAGGCGCCGATGAGACGACGGCCTCGCTCGGCGAACAGGCCGCCCGTGCAGCCCTTGCCAATGCTGGGTTGACGATCGACGACATCGACATGATCGTGGTCGCCACGTCCACGCCCGACAACACCTTTCCCGCCACAGCGGTCAATATCCAGAACCGTCTCGGCATGCATCACGGCTTCGCCTTCGATGTCCAGGCGGTCTGTACCGGCTTCGTCTATGCGGTGACCACAGCCGACGCGTATATTCGCGGGGGACTGGCCAAGCGTGCGCTCGTCATCGGCGCGGAAACCTTCTCGCGGCTGCTCGACTGGACCGACCGCACCACCTGCGTGCTCTTCGGCGACGGCGCTGGCGCGCTGATCCTGGAAGCGACGACGGGGGAGGGCACCAACAGCGATCGCGGCGTGTTGACCGCAAGCCTCCGTTCCGATGGCGCGCACAAAGACAAGCTTTTCGTGGACGGCGGCCCCTCATCGACGGGCACCGTCGGCGTGCTGCGCATGGAAGGACGCGAGGTCTTCAAGTACGCCGTCGGCATGATCACCGATGTCATTCACAGCGCGTTCGACGCGACCGGCACGACGTCAGAGGATCTCGACTGGCTGGTGCCGCACCAGGCGAACCGCCGCATCATCGACGGCTCGGCCAAGAAGCTCGGAATTCCTCCCGAAAAGGTTGTAATCACCGTCGATCAGCACGGCAACACCTCGGCCGCCTCCATCCCCCTTGCGATTGCCGCTGCCGCCGGCGACGGACGCATCAAGAAGGGCGATCTCGTCATGCTGGAGGCCATGGGCGGCGGCTTCACCTGGGGCGCCGTTTTGCTGCGCTGGTAGGCAGGTTTGATCCCCAAATTCCGATTCGAAACAAGAGCTTGACCGTTTGGCGCAAGGGCAATAGTCTTTGACGCGCTTACAAAAATCACCACACAAGATGGGCGGGGAATTATGACGGGGAAGACAGTCACTCGGGCGGACTTGGCGGAGTCGGTGTTCCGGAAGGTCGGCCTTTCCCGCACCGAGTCGGCCGAATTGGTCGAGACGGTCATCGACGAAATCTGCAACGCCATCGTTCGTGGCGAGACAGTCAAGCTCTCGTCCTTCGCGACGTTTCAGGTGCGCGACAAGAATGAACGTATTGGTCGCAATCCGAAGACCGGCGAGGAGGTTCCGATCTCGCCACGCCGCGTCATGACGTTCAAGGCCTCGAACGTCCTGAAGACCCGCATACTTAAGGCCCATACCAGCCGAAAGGCAAAGACCAGGCCGCAGAACCCGGCCGTCTGAGGTCTTCCATGCCGGCAATATTTTCTTCGGCCGCGGACCGGTAGCCGGCACTCTATCCAGCCCATCTCGCTTCTTGGCTGTGCAGCGGCCAAGAGATGACTTGAATTTCTCCCGGCAAACCGTTGAAATATGGCGACTCGCTAAGAGAGAGTCGCCTCTGCGCAGCGTTGGAGTGTACCATGGACAAGAGCCCGGATGCCTTCCGCACCATCAGCGAGGTCGCCGATGACCTCGATCTGCCGCAACACGTCCTGCGTTTCTGGGAAACCCGCTTTCCGCAGATCAAGCCGATGAAGCGCGGCGGCGGCCGCCGCTACTATCGCCCCGACGATGTTGATCTGCTGAAAGGCATCCGGCATCTGCTCTACGATCACGGTTATACGATCAAGGGCGTACAGAAGCTCCTGAAGACCAACGGCAACAAATTCGTGATCGCGGTCGGCCATGGCGACCTTGCAAGCGTAGAGGCGCTCGCCGCCGCGCAGGAGCCGTCCTCCACCGAGCCGCGGGTCGGCAACGCCGAGGAGGATCAGCTCGTCGGCCGTGCCAAGCCGCCGATCAGCCGCCGTTTCTTCAACTTCGTCAGCGGCGACGACGACACGCCCGAGGTATCGATCGGTAAGTCCAGCGTCGGCAAGGAAGATCGCGCGCTGCTGCAGGAGGCGCTCTATGATCTCCTGGAGTGCAAGCGCCTTCTCGATCAGGTGCGCTGAACGGCGACCGCGGGTTCGAGCTTCAGCCCCGCCAAGGCGCTCTGGAGCTGGTGCAGCTGGAAGGGCTTGTTGAGAACACGCCTGCCCGAGGCGGCAATGCCGTCCGGCAGGCTGCCGTAGCCGGTGGCGAAGAAGTATGGCTTCCCCTTTTCATCCAGCATTTTCGCGACCGGCAGCGAACTCTCTCCCGCCAGCGAAACGTCGAGGATGGCAGCGTCGAAAACAAGTTCGCTGGCGAGCGTCAGTGCTTCGTGCAGCCGCGCCGCGGTCCCGGATACTTCGTAAGATAGCTCCGACAGCATGTCCTCCAACAACATGGCGAGCAAAGCGTCGTCTTCGACGATCAATATTTTTCCGTTGATGTCCATTACTGCGTCCCCCTCATAAGCCCTTCAGGGGGCGTATCTGGCGTCGTGAAAGGCATCGTCAAGGTTTTGAGGTTTGAACGGCCCAGAAGAGGGCCTGAGAGCGCAGAGTACCGACGCTGATTCCGACGCCGGACAAGCTGTGGCGCTGCCGCCGCGTTTTCCGCTAAGCTGCAGCAATGAGCCGAGTCGGGAAGGGAAGTTATGCGCCACGTTGAGATCGGGAGACTTTACATTCTTGCGGCAGCGGTGGCGATGCTTACCGGCGCGGCGGGGTCAGACCAGCCGCAATACTTCGTCCGCGCCATCAAGGATGTATCGGAATGCCATGCGCAATATAGCGAATTCGCGCCGGATTGGCGGATGCGCCGGTCCTTCATCGTCAGCAAGGCCGGGGCCGGCGAGCACGTCATCAACTGTCTGCCGGATGGCGTTGCAGAGTATGTCTGCGACCCTTCAAGCGGCAAGTTGACCGCCGCGACCATGCAGGGCGGTTCGCTGAAGGCCTGCAAGACCTTCTATCCCCGCATTCCCTTCACGCTGAAGACCAATCTCCTGCAGAACTGAAGACCAATCTCCTTAGAATTGAAGATCAGCGCAGGCGTCCATCGTCCAGCCGCTCAGTTGTGGGCGGGCTCGTTGACCGCACGGAACGGAAACTTCCGCCCGCATTCGCAGCGAATGATATAGTTCTCCTGATAATTGGAGCCCCGCTGCTCGAAAAACCCTCTCGGCAACAGATCGACCGCAAAGCCCGGATGCTTGCGCGACTTGTGGTCGTCTTCCGATGCTTCGGCAAAGCCGGTGTTGCCGCATTGAGGGCAGGTGATCTTCTTCGAGAATCGGTCGCGCGCGGCCATGGAGAACTCCGGCTGGATCATCGGCCGCTCATATCGAAAAGTCGTGTTGAACGGAAGAGACGCCCGCGATTCCTGCGAACGAACGCACCGGTTCCGCCGCATTTCTACCAGTTGCCGGGGTCCGCGGTATGATCGATGCTCGCAAATTCATCCGCCTTTGCCCGATCCAGCGTTATGCTGGTGGTCGCTTCTGACTCGTCCACTACGGAAAAATTCAGAGGAGTCGCCCTGTTCGTCAGCTCCTGGTACATGAGCAGGGCGGCTTCCTCTGCCGTATCGGCTTCGATTTCTTGTGTGACGATAACGTTGAATTTGGGCATATCCGTTCCCTCGTCTCTTCCGCTACGAATTTAGCATCGGCGCGCAAAAACGTAGGTCTCGGCGTCCAAAATTCTTCGTCCGGAATTTCGTAGAAACAAATAGAGCGGATCGGCCATTCGGGGAAATGCAGATCCGCTCTGACCGTGACAGTCGCAAATTGCAGCCTACTGCAGCGTATGCGCCTGAAATTGCTCCTGAACGCCGGCGCGTGCCGGTTCAGGCAGTCCGCTGGCATCCAATCCGGTCGCCACCACCGAGACGCGGAACCTACCGTCGAGATTGCGATCGAAGATCGCGCCGACGACGATTTCCGCGTCGTCTTGTACCTCGTCGCGAATGCGGCTTGCTGCCTCGTCCACCTCGAAGAGCGTCATATCCGAACCGCCGGAGATCGAGACCAGAACGCCCCTGGCGCCCTTCATCGAGATGTCGTCCAACAATGGGTTTGCGATGGCCGCCTCCGCCGCTCTCAGCGCTCGGTTTTCGCCCTCGGCTTCGCCCGTCCCCATCATCGCCCGACCCATGCCGCGCATGACCGATTTCACGTCGGCGAAATCAAGGTTGATCAAGCCCTCCTTCACAATGAGATCGGTGATGCAGCCGACGCCGGAATAGAGCACGCGATCAGCGGTCATGAAGGCATCGGCGAATGTGGTCTTGGCATCGGCTATGCGAAACAGGTTCTGGTTGGGAATGACGATGACCGTATCAGCCGCCTGCCGGAGCGCCTCGATGCCGAAATCCGCCGTCTTCATGCGGCGATTGCCCTCGAAGGTAAATGGTTTCGTGACGACGCCGACGGTCAGGATGCCGGCTGAACGAGCCGCTTGAGCGATCACGGGTGCAGCCCCGGTCCCTGTTCCCCCGCCCATGCCGGCGGTGACGAAGCACATATGCGAACCGCGAAGATGATCCATGATCTCATCGATCGACTCTTCGGCAGCCGCGCGGCCAACCTCCGGCAGCGATCCCGCGCCGAGACCTTCCGTTACATGCGCCCCGAGTTGGATGCGACGCGAGGCCTTCGAAGTCGCAAGGACCTGGGCATCCGTGTTCGCCGCCACGAAGTCGACGCCCGCCAGGTTTTCGGCGATCATGTTATTGATCGCGTTACCGCCACCGCCGCCGACGCCAACCACTGTGATATGCGGCCGCAGTCCTGAAATGCCGCTCTTGGCGTCCGTCATGACCCTTTTCCTTTCCTACATCCCGATCGCGTTATTGTCGCTTTAAACAGCGATTCGCGCACTAGGCTAAGAGTGCAACAAGGCGCGGACAGGGCGAAGCAGTTTATGCGCTAGCCGGCGCTGCAGCCTGGCAATATCGCACTGCGCCTTGACGGGATCCAATGCGGCTGGTCACGTATCTCATTTGAGCGTTGGAGAACTTTTGATGGCTGACGACATCGTTATTTCGCGGTCGGCCGTGGGCATTTCGAAGGGCCGGGTGAACCCTATCCGTCATCGGCAACCGAGCGGCAGCCAACGCGATCCGTCGGCCGCCGCTCCCTCCGAGCGTCCGCCGCCACGCGCTCAAGAAGGTAGGCGACCATACTCCTTGCTTCTCTCAATCGGAATCCATCGATTGAAATCGCGACCCTCCGCCAGGGAATTGTCGTTCGCTCGTCGTCCACGAAAAGGGGACAAGGGGGAAAAGACAGGGATGTAGCGGTAGTTGCCCTGTGGATACCATGTGCAGAAGCGGTGGAGAGCTTGTGGACACGAATGAGGTCACCCGCCCGTTGCTGGACAGGATTTCGGCTCGCCATGTGCGCGATCAGGAAGCATCCGTTTTTCCCTGACGGTCAGGCAAAGGCCGCGGCCGTAAACGCCGCCGATCGGGCGACCAGAGGCGCCACGAGACGTCGGTTCCTGCGCGGATCGACGATCGCCGGATCCACCGCGGCATACCATGGCTTGCGCCATCATCACTATTCCGATGGAAAGGAAGATATCTGGGGATATCAAGGAGATAAATGGTCGGGGCGACTGGATTCGAACCAGCGACCCCTTGACCCCCAGTCAAGTGCGCTACCCATGAAGCGCTGTTTCTCCTGATGCCAAATGATGCTTCCCAAGGCTTCGTATGATGCCGCATGATGCCACGTAATGACCATTGATGCAGGGGCAAAAGCGTGGTAGCGCTTTTGTGTGCAGACATCAGGGGGCGGTCTCCTGACATCATGCGGTATCGACAACTATCATCAATGGTGCTTCCCATATGCTTACCAGAAACAATGTCGTCCATTTGCCGGGTACGGCAAATACCCGTGTTGTCTCGTCGCCGAAGTCAGCCTCGAAGAACGCGATTTCGCTGACGAAAACGATCGTCAAAAAGCTCGAATTACCACCCGGAAAAGACGACATCGTCTTCTGGGACAACTCGCTTGCGGGTTTCGGCCTGCGCATCCGAAAAGGTGGAAAACGCGTTTTCGTCGCGCAGTTTCGCGATGAGGCCGGGGCAACTCGACGAGTGACGATCGGCAGCACCGACGTGCTCGAAGCCGATGAAGCACGCGCCCAGGCGAAGAAGCTCCTGGGTGGTGTTGCGATCGGCAACGATCCTGCCAAGGCGAAGAAGGAAGCTCGCCTGGCCGTGAAGTTCGGCGAAATGCTCGACAAATACCTTGCGCATGCCAAGGACAAGCAGGAAGCATCGACGCTCGAAGCGACCACGAGGAATCTTCGAACGCATTCGAAGGGATTCCACACGACTGCGCTGCGCGAAATCGGCCGCATCGACATCGCCGAGCTGCACGGAAAAATCACCAAGAAGAACGGTCCGGTGCAGGCAAACCGCGTTCTCGCATCACTAAGCGGCTATTTCGCCTTTTTAGTCGCCCGAGGGCAGGTGGAGACCAATCCGGTCAACGGCGTTCCGAAGAATGTCGAGAAAGGCCGCGAACGCGTGCTCACCGACGACGAGCTCCGCGCGATCTGGAAGGGCACCGAAAGCGGCAGCGATTACGACAGAATCATCCGGGTGTTGCTGCTGACCGGTCTCCGCCGATCGGAAGTCGGCTCGATGCGCTGGGAAGAGGTTGCTGGCGATCTCTGGACGATCCCTGGCGAGCGCATGAAGAACGGCCTGGCGCACGAGGTGGCACTCACAGAAAGCGCGCTGGCGGCCTTGCCTGAGGCGCAGGACAAGGGTTTCGTCTTCGGCAAGGAAATGATCGGCGAGCGCCGTGGCTATTCAGGCTGGTCGCGATCGAAAGGGCGTCTCGACGGGCGACTGAAGATCGCGGATTGGGGTCTGCATGACTTCCGTCGGACGATGTCGACCAAGCTTCACGACGCAGGTGTCGAGCCGCACATCGTCGAGGCGTTGCTCGCGCATATCTCGGGGCACAAGGGCGGCGTCGCCGGAACCTACAACAAGGCTGCTTACAGGACGCAAAAACGGGCAGCGCTGACGCTCTGGGCCGGCATGATCGACGCGATCATCAAGGCTGGCCCATGATGGAAAAGCTAGCAACCAAGGAACTCATGGAGGCTGTTCTCGGGTGGTTCGACGCCCAATCGCAGTCGAAGCGGCAACGAGGGCGGCCGGCGCACGGATTCACCCAAGCGGCTAAACATATGGGCTGCGTGATGGAAATCATGAGGCGCGACGGCGTTTGCAAGACCAAGGCTGTCGCGACCTATGCCGAGATGGAAAAGCTGACGCAGGACCATGTCTGGGCGGCAATTCGCCTTTATCAAAAAACCGTCGGCGAGTGATTTTATCTCAGTAGAGCGGCTGAAATTTCGTGATTATTAGTGATGTCGCCTGAACAGTGGGAGACATCACATGAGTGCAGAAGACATTGAACTAGCAGTTCTAAATGAAGCGCAGGCGGCGAAGCATATCGGCGTTTCCAAGCCAACGTTGCAGCGAATGCGCGTGCGGGGTGAAGGTCCGAAGGTCGTGCATCTTTCGAAGCGGCGTATTGGCTACCGACGCGCGGAGTTGGACGACTGGCTGGAACGGCCACAACGCCTCGGACTGGTGATGGAGCAAAGGCGCAAGAAAGACGACAAGGCGGAGGCGGGCGAATGACCGCAAAGCTTATCATCGGCGCCGCCGTCGCTGCGATCGTCGTTTGGAACATGATTGGCAGCTCGACACCGGTCCGATCGGAACAGGACGACGCGATCACGGAAGCGATTCTCAAGACCATGCCACTCGAACCGAAGAGCTGCCTGCTGATGGGCCTCGACGCGAAGGACATCGCCTGCAGAATCGTGCAGGCTTCGGTCGAACGTGATCTTTGCGACGAGGCGGTTGAGGAATATCAATCAGATCGTCGATACGATCTCGAAGGCTATCGCCCCCAACGCTGCATGCGGTATGGATATAAATTCCAATGACTTCCCGCAGGGAAGTCATGTTCTGTGTCGGAAGCTCCGACACAAATATAACGCAGGTTGTGGAGTTGGTTAGGCAACAACTATCAACAGGAGGCCCGTACAGCGCGTTTTGTGCTCGCGCAGTGTCCAGTACCGGCTAAGGGGCGAAAACGCGCCCTTGGGCTAGCCTGTGTCGAGACGAGGGCTTTTCGATCTGAGCAAACTGGAATGAATTTTAAGTGGGCCTTTCGGCCTACTTAAATTTGGCCGAGGAGTTCATCACCTGGGCTGGGGATCGACCCGCTGTCCTTCGAGGATCGTAGCGTCATCGTCTTCGAGATCGCCCTCGATCGTGCTGCCTGACCAGGATTGCGAAATCGTCGGGCCGGCTTGAACGGAGATTCCGAGAAGCGCTTTCGCAGCGTTCTGCCGATCGGCATGATCGCCGGAAAGAATTCCGTCGAGTTTTTCGTGCAGCTGATTGATGTTCAGCACGAGATTGAGGGCGGGGGCCTCAGCGATGTTGCCACCCATTTTTGCCCGCAGCTCTGTCGTCCGGACGAGAACGCCCGACAACGCGGCGAGGGCAGGGAAAAGACCGTCGTCTAATGCAGCGTCGGCCGCGACTTCGAGACGATCCGAGGCGCGCTTGACGTCCGAGGCGATCGACGCGGCGCCGAAATAACTGCTCGGGTCGATTTCGTCATTCAGGATCGCCTTAGTCAATCGGTTTTCGGCTTTACGCTGTTTCTCGGCATCGCTGAGTTTTCGGACGGCGCGAATTTTTTGATCGACGTGATTCAGCTTGTGCCCTCGGAACTGCATGTAAGAGATCGAGCTAGTCTCAGCTGGGAAGTTCTTCCGTGCCCAATCGCGAACGGCGGTGATCTGCTCGCCCCTTGCAAACATTTCGTCGACGCATTTGAGGACCGTGATCGGCAAGCTGCAAACGGCGCACGAATTGCCATTGAAGATCCCTCGACCCGGCTTGCGGGCGGCAGGTTCTATCGTGATGGGGCGCTTTCTTGGCATCCGTGGAGGATACCTGCGCCAGCGCACGGCCGCAAGAACGACGGCAAGGATGACTTTTCCAAGGGCGCTACGAGTTGTATTGTCGTTTGGGAATCTGATCGACATGGACACGGATTCCTCAGCCGACCACCATCGTGGAGCAGGCAAAGGCGCAAGAAAGACATCGTGGAGTAGGGGGTGGCAACACGAACAGCTGGAAATGTCAGCCCCACTGACATGTTTTTATTCCTTGTTCCAATCGGGAAGCCGGCGCAGCCCATCTGCAATGCCTTTGGCACAGATATCAAGCTGAAAAATATCTGTAGCATGATGTGTACAGCAAAAAACCTTTCAATTTCATGTAGTTGCACAGATATCACAGATAACACACATATATATATATACATGTATACGTACGTACATACGCATACGCATACGCGGTACGTCTATTTTAAATATATGGGAGAATTTGAACGCGATCTGTATATGCCAAAATCACTCGCAACACATTGATTTTAAAATAAGAACAGAAACACGCTTTTTTTGGCGTTTTTGACGCACCAATTTCCAGTTGCCAAATTTCGGCAGAGCAACCTACAAAGCCGCGACCGCCTCGAAACCAATCCTATAAGCAACGTCAGCCAATTTTTCAAACTCTATTGTGTTACGCCAGATAATCCCTCCTGATATCTAGAGATATCGAAAGATACCGAAATATAAAATACTGAATTTGCTGAATAAATTTCTTGACCTTGCCGACAATACTGTCTTACCCTTGCCGAATAACAACAACAATAAGGAGGGGGCAATGCCGGAACCCAGCGTAAACGTCCTGAAGAATCTCGACGCGCTGAAAACCAAGCGCGATTACGCGTTGCTGATGCACACGCGTCGCGTCATCACCATTTCCGCTGCCGGAATATCACTGCTTGAGCGTGAAGGCGCCCTGCAGTTGGACTATGTCTCTATCGGTCGGAAGCTGTTCATTTTCGACAGTCCTGAGAACCAGGAGCGCATGGCGGCGATCCAGAAGAAGCGCGAAGCCCGCATGGCGGCACCAGCCTGGATCGTTGTTGCTGACCCGGAGGGGTATGTCGCCAGCGAAATGGAGTTGCCGCGACGGGGTCCCGGCCGCCCGCGCAAGAATCCGCCGCTCTACAGCGACGACGCATTTCCCTGAGGCTAAGACGGCGACACCGCCGGCATTGACGTTGCCGACGGTGTTGAACTGCATATTCGTTTCGCGCTGGACCACTTTGGTCGCCCTATAGATACCACGCTTGGCGGCCCAATATCCAGCCCCTGTCAATCGCAAGCGCCCCAACATGTTGTGGCGTCATGGCTGGTCTGTGTCATGAACATCCGCCTCGATAGTGTTCTGCCGCCTGAGCTTGCCGCAAGCCGCGCTGCCGCGATGGCTATGGGCACCATCACGCCCGTGCTTGCCGGCTCGGCAGGAGACATCGGCTGGCCTGTTGCGGGGGTGCAAACCCATCAGTTCGCTGGGCCATCGCTGAACTATGCGCAGTTCATGCGGTTCGCGGAGGTGCTGCTGGGGGCGTCGTGCCTCTCGACCTACGTCGATGCGCAGTTCTGGTCGGACGACAAGGTGGCGCTGGCGAAAGCGAACGAGCGCCAGCTGCAGAGACGCAAGGATGATCCATCGTTCCGGCAGGGACGGAAGCCGACGTTCGATCCGAACTCGCGCGGGCCGAAACGCTCGCGCATGACGCCGGACGAGGTGTGGATGCACGCTTGCCTCGCCAACCGTGCTCCAACCGCCGCGGCGATCGGCATAAGGGTGAACGAAAGCGACGGGCAGGGGGCGCTCGATTTCAATTTCGTCCGCCCGCGCGCCATCTTCGTCGACTGCGATAGCGCCAAGGCGCGCGGCAAATTCATCGCCTTTATCCGTCGCACCGAGCTTGTGCCGACGATGGCAATACAGTCATCGACCGGCGAAAAAGCGCACTTCTATTTCGTGCTCTCCGAATCTTCGCGCGCAAGCACGAGTTGGGAGGACTGGTCGGCGATGCAGGAAGCGATCGCCGCCGAGTGCGGCTCGGACGCGTCGCTCTCCGATCGTGGGCAGGTGATGCGCTGGCCAGGGACGCTGAATTTCAAAGATCCGCAGAATCCGCTGCCGGTGAAGCTGCTGTTTTCAGACGGGCCGCTCTGGGATTTCGCCGATCTCGTCAAGCGCAGCGGGCTGAAACTGAAGCCGAAAGCCAAGTCGAAATCCAAGGCTCGCGATCCAACGCTTCGCGGCGCCGTCAGTGGCGAGCCCGCACAACTATCATCAAAAATGGCAGCGGCGATGAAGGCACGGTTCGCTGCCGGCAAGATGCTGAACGGAAATTTCATCGAAAACGTCAGTGATGGCATCGACGTTCGAGCTGCAGCAGACGTCTGCCCGGCGCTCGAGGAAACGTTCCGCACCGCCGGGGCGTCGCACAATCAATCTCTGTGGTTCGCCATGCTCGGTTTCGCGGTGTTCGATGCAGACCCGCTAGCGTGTGCGGTCGCCATGTCGTCGGGCTATCCCGGAAACACCTTGGCCGACACCCAGGCGATGCTGCAGCGGAAGCTGGACGACAAGCAGGCGCGCGATATGGGCTATCCGAAGTGCCAGTTCATCGCCCAGCAGCACCCGGCCTGCCGCACCTGCTTCTACCGCAACAGCACGACTTCGGCGCTCAGCATCCATAACCTTACGCGGAGGACGTCATGAGCGAGAAACCGCCGACCGGCGTTTACCCAATGGATCAAGCCATGCAGTTGATCAACAACGATGTGCGGCTGGTCTATGACGGCACCAATGCAACCACCCTAGCGCTGGTCACGGACAGCAACGATCTGATTTTCATGAAGACGGATCAGATGAAGACCCATTTCTGCTCGTTGTTCTGCATCGACATCGATCTCAAAACTAGGCCGGCGTTTCCGGTGTGGCTGGCACGGGAGCAGAAATCGCCAGTCAAAATTATATTCGCCAACCGCGCTGCCGGGCCAGACGAGTTCAACTTGTTTTCCGGTTTCGCGATCTCGGTCGCGAAAGGGTGGAGTTTGGCGAAGCCCTGGCTGCGGCACGTCTTTAAGGCCATTTGCGGCGGCAACCGGCATGAGTTCCGCTACTTCATGAAATGGATGGCGCATGCGGTGCAGCATCCGGATGTAAATCCGGAGACTTGGCCGATACTGATTTCGCGTTTTCACGGCACTGGCAAGTCGATGATCTACGATCTGATGGAGCTGATTTTCGGTTCGAAACACGTTGGTATCGTCAACAAACCAGTTGAACTCTACAAAGATTTTAATGACCACACCAAACTATGGCTGTTTGTCATGGTCGATGACGCGGGTCGTGGCAAGGCTGACGACGCTTCCACTGTCAGGTCTGGCATGACGTCAAGCACCCGACCAATAGAGGGCAAGTTCAAGCCCAAAGTCAGAATTCCGAATGTCATTCACGCCATGCCAACGAGCAACTCTGAAAGCGCGATGATGTTCGGGCCGGGCGAACGGCGGCTTGTGCTTTTCAACGTTCTCGATGATTACGCGGGCGACTTCGATTACTTCGGTAAGATCAAAGCCGATCTTACCGCTGGTGGTGCCGCGCAGCTGTTTCGAATTTTCATGGGCATCGATCTCAACGGTTGGCACCCGCGCCAGATTCCGAACCAGGCAAGCAAGCTGCTCGACAGCCAAATTGAGGCGGCAAACAACGTCATTCAGTACCTTCAGGACTCCTGCGAGGCGGGCGGGTTTCTCACGAATATTAATGGCATTCTCACCCCCCTCGGTGGTCCGATTGGCTTCGATGCCGATAACCCCATCAGCCTCATGCATTCGTGCTACGTGGCTTGGGCAAAGCTGGTCGGGAAGCGGCCAGTGTCGTCAAACAAAATGTCGCGCGTACTGGCCGAAGTGCTGGACAAGGGCGAGTTCTATAAGGCGCAAATTCCGCAGTCGGTGGGGGCCAAATTCGCTCGCGGCTGGTACATCCCGCCGGTCGATGAGTTCGAGCTGCACCTTGCTGCTGCCTTCGATATCCGCGCCAAGCGCGAACTGCCGAAGAACATTGCAGCGCTGCGCGCAGCCAAGGCCCAGCAACAAGCTGCCGCCCAGCAACAAGCTGGCGCCAAGCCTCAGTCCGCCAAGCCGGCGCCGAATGGTCACGATACCCTGCCACCGGGGAAGGAGCACCTTATTCGGTTCGCCGGAAAGCTCGCCGCTGATCTGATCGCGGCATGGCCCAAGGGCAAGGGCAAAAAGAGAGAAAATTTGGGTATACCCATCGCGCTCGATAAACTCGTGGCTGATGCAGGCGTCAATCCGAAAACGAATTTGGCGAAGGCAGTCAAGGCTATCATTGATGATGCTCGCCGGCTTTATCCTGAAGCCCCGGAAAAGCTGTTGCCGCGGGCGATCGCAGGGTTTTCCGGCTGCGTCCACGATCAAAGAGTTCTGTTGGCTTTACCAGATTGGTCTGTTGCCCTTTGGGATCGCAGCTCATTGAAAACTTTTAAATTTAACGATCCAGTCAGTTTCCATGAAATGCCAGTTGGTATCCTGCCGCTGAAAGACCTGTCGCTATTCTCCACAGTGGCTAATGAGATGCTGGGCAGCCCTGACCCTACGCCAGGCAGACCGTACGCCGCGCATGGAATGGATGCGGGAGGGCCGTATGCAAACTGAACAGCTACATTGTGATGGTGTCGCTACCGGAAAGCTCAGGACACTGATCGCAGACCAAGCGCAGATGTGGGAGGTCGTTGCATGAACGTCCATTCCCCCAAAGGCTACGACAAACTGCCGGGAAACAAGGCATTCAGCATCGATCCCTATATCGCCGCCAGTTTGATCGAGCTGTTGCGCTACTTCAATCTGCGACCGGAAAAGATGCTCATGTGGGAGTGCTGCGCTGGCCGGGGCGATCTCATGGAAGACCTGCAACAGTACGGCATGCGGATCTACGGCTCCGATATCGAGGACCACCCCGGCCGCATTCCACATCTTCCCATCCGCACTGGCATCAACGTTCATGATCAGACCTTCGTGCCGGACGAGGTCAATATCGTGGGCACGAACCCGCCCTTCAGCAATCCGCTTTGCGAACGGCTGATCGCGCATGTGTTGGAGATCGCGTTAAGGCAATGGGTGGCGATGTTCCTGCCGTATGCGTGGCCGGCAGCGAAAAGCGATTTCAGGCAAGAGAAGATTCTTGGCGGCGGACGCTGGCACGCATATGCGCGGCTCGGGCGTCGGGTCGATCTCGTCGAGCCCGATGCTGACGGCTTTCAAGATGGCAGCGGCATGACCGATCACACATGGCTGCTGTTTCGTCCTGCTGACATGCCGTTCGCCGATGCCCGGCTCGTTCGTCTTGAGCCCCAGGTCAAGCATACGAAGATCAGGCCGGAAAAGAAAAACAAGAAAACGAAGGAGCAAACATGAGCGCGGAATTAGAGCCAGGCGCCCAGGAGCCTAGGCTGACGCTGAAAATGCCGACACCGGAACTGCGCAATACGCCGTGCGCTGCTGTCGTGCTTAGTGCATTGACCGGCAAGCCGTGGACCCAAGTTGTCGAGGAGCTGAAGCGCGGCAAAGCGATCACCCGAGGCGGCGCCGTCAGGGCGTGGGAGGTAATGCTCTATGGCATATTCAACAACCTGTTGATCAACCCGATCGATAATCACGGTTACAAGACGCTAGGTGCGTGGCTATGCGACCACGATTATGAAAGCGAGGACATCTACCTGCTGACCGTGCGCCGTCACATCTACGCGGTGCAGGGCGGCATGTGGGTCGGTCACACCTCCAAGGGTCTCGAACCGATCGACTATAAGTATTGGGATAGCCGCGTCCGCCTCATCAACGTCTTTACTGTCGAGGAGAGCCGGTCATGAGCGCGGAACTAGAGCCAGGCGCGATGGGACGACTAGCCGTCCTGATCGGCGAAGTGCGGTCGTTGCGGGCGGGTGCGGCAGAACTATCATCAGGGGCCGATCGCCTCGCCGCCGAGGTCGCCTCGGTCCGCGATCTGCAAATTCAAACGCTCGGATTCCTTCAGGAAATGATGGCCCTTTTCTCCGCACCACTGACACCGGTAGTCAATGAAGAGTCGGCCTACGAGCCCGATGCAGGGCCGGCAGGCGAGGGCGCCAGCGAGATTTCGGACGGTGCCCCGGTCGATGATCCCGAGCCCGAAGAACGCGTGCCAGCGGCCGCCCCTGCGGTCGCCGTAAAGCCCAGGAGGAGGGCGAAATGACTTCCCTTCGTTGGAAGCTGAAAAAGATTTTCCGATCGGGACCGAAGCCGTCGACGGTGTTTGCCGAACCATCGTTTCCGAAACCGATCACCAACGCCGAACTGCGCGAAAGGGTCGACCGCTACGTCGCGGTTTCCGCTCGCTACGTCTGCTCCGGTCTTTCGCCGAGCTGCTGTCAGGTCATGGCATTCGGCCAGTTGAACGCGACCTGCGATGCGTGCGGCACCAAATTCGTAAAGGGAGGGCGATGGGCATGACCGCGCGCGAGACCAAAAACGCCTCAACCTATTGAAATCGCCCAGTCTTCTTAGATGGAAGTCGGTTGACTTCCATCCACCTCAACCCATTGAAAATGCCAGCCTTCTCAAATGGAACACTGAAACATCAACGCGATTGGAGTGGAAACGATGACCGCAACGAGCCTGATCGAAAGTGAATTCAGTCCGCGCGAGCGCGCAGAACTCTGGGCGGCAAACACCCGCCTTGGCGGCCTTTACAGCGCCAGGCCGCTGGATGATTGGCTGGCGTTCGTGCCGCAGGTTCGGCTGATCCATCGCGCGGCTCAGAATGCAGTTGGGGCCGACAGCTCGAAGGAGCGCTATGACGATTTCCTCCGCGGCTATCTCAAAGAATTGATGCCGAACTTCAACGACGGCGACGATGCGCGCGAAGAGTTCAATCACCTCGTCTGGTTCGGAGAGGATGCCGACCGGCTGTCGATCCTCGCGCGTTACCGCGCACGCTTGTGCCCATCGCAGCATGTGAACCTGGCAACGCCGAGAGCGGCGCGCAAGGCCGTGCAACAGGTCCTCGATGCTTATGAAGCCGAGGATCGGGCGCGCAAGCGTGCGGCTAAGGAGGCGGCGCGCGAAGCCGTCCGCAAAGCCGAGGATAAGGCGCAAAAGCGCACAGCCAAATACGCCTCCCGGTCGGGGAAGCCGAAAGCTTTATGACTTCCCTCAGGGAACTCATAAGTTTGCGACTGTGACTTCCCTGAGGGAACTCAAAGAATGACAAAGAGGAAGAGTACGATCACTAAAAAGAAGAACGGGGCTAAGGCAGTTACAGCTGCCAAAGCCCCTGCCATCCCAACTCGAAAGGACCGAGTAGAAATGTCTGTGCAGGAACTTATTGAAATTGAATTCACGCCACAAGAGCGTGAGGAAATGCAGGAAGCCAACAAGCGGCTCGGCCGCATCTACCGCGGCAAGCATCTCGACGACTGGCTCAAATTTGTGCCGCAGCTCGCCAGGTTGAGGGAAGCCGCCCAGCATGCGGCGAAGAGCAATCGACCGAAAGGCCCAGCCTATAACGAGTTCCTGCGAGGATTTCTCAGGGCGCTCCTTCCCAATTTCCTCGACGGTGAGGTTGTTCGCGAAGAGGCCGGCCACCTAGCGTGGCTCGGTGAAGAAGCCGAGCGAATGGCTATCCTGCAGGAATACCGCGCCACTCTGACAGCCTCGCAACATGCAAAGCTTGCGTCACCGAAGGGCGCGCGCAATGCGGTGCTACGTATCATCGCCGCGCGGGAAGCCGAAGAGCGGGCGAAGAAGCTTGGCGCCAAGGAAGACAATAATGAACTCGGAGAGGCGATCGCCGCGCAACGCGACGAGGACGAACCGCCGATCAGTGAGAAGCAGTTTCTCGCCGCCTTCGACAAGCGGCCGGTCGGGCAGATGGCCGTTGTTCTTCTTGGTCATAGCCTAGACCGAGCAAAGGACTTGGCCGATGCGATCATCGCTGAGCTGAGGGCCGCACGCCGTGATGCCAAAGAAGCAGAGCGGCTCGCGAAGGCGAGAGCCGCGGAATGATTTCCACATTCTCAAAGGGAGACCGCCGATGAGCAGGTGAACCAGCGGTGCCGACACCTCTTGCACAGGTGCCGACAACTACACGTCGAAAACCAGTCAAGGAATCACAACATGCATCCCCATGATGCTCGCGCAGTCGCGCGGGGCAAGAGAGTATTCCGATCGCAGCGGGAGCGAAAACGCGGCTTCACCGTGAACCGCAAGCTGCTCGCCACCGCAATCCTGGTCGAGGGCTCCGTAATCGGAGCAAGCCTTTTCGCCTCGGTCGTCTTTGCCAATCGTTACGGCATGGAGATCGGAGCGACCCAGATCGCCGGGCTCACATGGCTGATACCGCTGGCGCAGCGCGGGTCGGTGTGGTGGCTGATGACGGTCGCCGGCGCTGTCGCAGCAGTCGCCGAACTTGTCCGACTGCCGCTGGTCTACGCGTTTCGAACCCACCCCTCGATATGGATGCGGACCGGCGCATTCGTCGGCGTGCTGCTCTGCTGCAGCCTGACTGTCAAGGCGGTCGCCGTCGTCACCGAGCAATCCTACGCGCAGCGTCTGCACGAGGTGAACAAAGCCGACGACGTAATGACGGAATCACACGGCCGGCTCGAGAAGGCGATGGCTGAGCGCGCCGCCGCCGACGCCGCCGTGGCGCCGTTGACAGACTCTCTCCAGCGTCTCGACGCCCAGATCGAGGCCACGAACAAAACCATTCAGGGAACCGGTGCGCCGCCTCCGGATCGAAAAGTCGTCCGGTCGGTGCCGTCGAAATGCTGGGACAAGCTGCGCACGCGTAGCTGGGCATGCAGCAAGACCGTTACGACTTTCGTTCCGGTCGAGTGGCAAGGCCGTCCACTGGTAACGCAGCTCGCCCAGCGCAACACCGAGCGTGACCGACTAACGGCGGAGCGCACCGACAAGGCTAAGGCCGTCGCCGCCGCTGACATCGAGATCGCCGGGATACGCAACGACGTCGTCGCCGCCGAGACTGCACGCCGCGTTGCCGTTGACCGATCGCAAATTCACAGTTTCGCCGGCATGTTTCTCGGGACATCGCCGAACGAAATCACCGACGCCCAGGTCTAGGTTTTTGAGAATCTTCGTGCTGATCCCGTCGGTGATGGTGGCAGTCGCCTCGTCGCTTCTGGCGATGGCTGCTTATCGAAACTTCCCTGCTCCGAAAGAACCTCAAACCATCATCCTGCAGCTTCCCAACAGCATGGATGACACAGTCGTCGAGGGGATATCGAAATGATAAAGCACGTCAATCTCACCGACCCCGCCGATCTGAAAGTCGTGAACGGCTGGATCTTCGAAAGCCGCATTCGCATGGTCAAGGCGATGCTGCTCGGCTCCGCTGCCGTGATTCTCGCAACCGGTCTCGGCATCGCCGCCGTGCTCTGGGCGACCCGCCCAGGGCCTGATCCAGAGGCGCTAGGAGAGGCGTTCAAGGCGGCGCTGGGATCACTGCCACCTTTGCCCGTGACCGGCTCTGTGGCCCTCGCTGATGGCGCTCAGGTGGCGTTGCAGGATGGGGGCGAGGTATCGCTCGCCGATGGGGGCGAGGTGTCTCTGAAGGCCAGCAGCATTCCGACGATGCCGCAGATCCCGCCGGTCACGGCGCAACAGAAATCCGATGCGATCAAGCGCCAGGTGACGGTTTTCACCTCCGCACCGTTCGGTGACGGTGAGGTGGTCACCGGCTGGAAATTCGCGGCCGGCGACGCCAAGAAGCCGGGACAGCAATACTGCTATTTTTCCCGCGACATTCCCGGCAAGCCGAGCGAGCGCGTCGATATCGCGGTCGACGGCATCCGTTCCCCCGTCGCTGCCAATCTGATGCCGAACGCCGATTCCGCGATCGAGAAATGCGTCTGGTGGCAAGGATGAGAACATCGTTCACCGCGATGCTGACCACCGCTGCCATCGCCCTGCTCGCCGCTGGGGTCTACCGAATTCCATTCTCAGGCTCTTCAGGGGGTCGATGCGCCGGAGTTGAACACCGCCGCAGGACAACGCGGCAAGGTTCTCATGCAGTCGATCGTCGCCGGTCGCACGGTGACATGCTGGCCCGATGGCAGCAAATCTTACGAGCGCACGGTCGCTAGCTGCTACGTCGATGGTCGGGATATCGGCGCCGAAATCATCAAGCGAGGTGGCGCTTCCGACTGCCCTCATTTCTCGGGCGGGCGGTATGCCGATCTTGAGGTGAACCGCACCCTGCCGCATGCTCGCTATTGCGGGGTAAGGCCATGATCCTCAACGAAGAACTTTTGAGAGAGGGAGGAGTGAAATGAAAGCACCCGAATATGACCGCGCTGCCGCTGTCGATACGCTTCGGAATTCGCTGCGGCAGCTCTACGGCATCGATCGCGCCATTAGCGCGTTCATCACCGCCGAGCGCCATCAGGTCGTAAAGTCCGGCATTTCGACACCGCCGGAAGTGCGCGAAGTTTTGCGCGAGTTGGAGCGGTTGAGCGACAAGACAGCACCGCATCGGATCGGGCTGGACTTCATATTGCGCCACCTCAACGATGTCGCGTCGCCCCTACCCGCCGAAGAGGAGTCTGGCGAATGATCTCGACCTGTCCACTTATGTTCGCGGGAACAGCGGCGAACAAACATAAGCCAAACGGCGATCGTCTACGCCTTTTGGTCATTGCCGCGGTGGCAGGCGGACTACTATCAGCAACGCCGGCGCGGGCCATGGATATGAGCTACCGCGGCGATCGCGCCGATCCGCGACGCACCATCGCGATGCGCGGCTCGATCGTGCCTGGCGATGCTGAACGGCTTCGGGCCATGGTGAAGGATCTTCCGAGCGGCAAGAAGCTGATCGGCTTTTCGATCGTCAGCGATGGCGGCGACGTTCAGACGGCGATGGAACTCATGGACGTTTTCGACGAAGTCAAAGTTCCAGTCATGATCATGGGATGGTGCGCCTCGGCATGCGGCTATATCGCGGCCGACGCGGCAGCACACGGGCACCTGTATCTCGCCCGTGAGGCGGATGTCCGCGTCCACCGCGATGCCGATGACAGCGGCAAGGACGACCCCGCTGACAGCGCCGCCGTGGCGCAGGTCTTGCGGGAAAGAGGCGTGCCAGCCTCGATCGCATCGAAGATCGTCTCGACGCCATCGGCCAAGCTCGCCTCGATCACTGCGGATCTGATCGAAATGGGTGCCCAAATCGACTAGATTGGAGGATGGAACTCTGACGCGGAGCCAGCCTCTATTGTCCAATCGTAATGAGCGAGACGAGTTCAGGGAAACAAGCTCGGAGCGCCAACGACAAAACCCATCCACCGACGGGTGGGATGAGGATAAATGCGGCTTGGCCAAGCGATCTAGCGAATGTGCTATGTGTCTCCACTTTATTCGCCTCTTCGTGAAACGCCGCCAACACCTCCTCCTCGATTTTTTTGTGCACTCCAGTCCAGTCTATGGACCCATGTTGAGGCTTCGCCGCCATTTGATCGAGAGCGTAGGCGACTGATGCCCGAGAGCGTTCGATGAGTGCACGGATCTTCGCCTGCACGGCGTCTCCATTAGTTTGGCTCGAACATTCAGTTTGAACGACCATCATCATGGCTAATACAAATAATATTTGAAGGTAGAGCGGAATGGGAGCCAAAAAGGCGTAAGTGCAGGCTGTGGCGAAGACCGTGAAAACGCCCGCGAAACAAATCGTATTGTCCCGCAGTACACGTTTTTCGACGATCATTGTTTCTTTAAAAAGCATTGTTCCCCCCGAAACTTATATTCAATGCCGTCAGGTAGTTCCTGTTGTTACCACTCTTGACTGAGTCTCGGGGATACGGGCTACACAATTTTTTGGGTAACACGCGCCTCCTACTTGACTTGTAACGCAACGCAGAACATTTAGGGAACAGACGTTGCGGCCGTCTCCCCGAAATCAGGGCAGGAAGAACCTTCTAGTAGAAGGCGAAAAGCTATGGAAACGAGACCGCTTGCGTTGCGCGATATCACTGAACCCAGCATCACCATGGACTGCCGCAAATGTGGCCGCCACGGCGAGCTGAATGTCAAAAGGCTGCGCCAGCGTTATGGCTCCGACTTGCTGATCGCGGTCCTGGTCGAGATTGCGTCAAGGGACTGCAAATTTCGAGAACGCGGCCAGACGGACCGCTGTGGGGCTTACTGCGGCCAGCTGGAGGCGATGAAGGCGACATCGGATAACGGCGGCAATGCCTATGCCAAGGCGAAGGACGGCGAGTGGCCATGTCCGCGACCCGTGATCGCAATCGGCCCAAAGCCGAAATGACTGATTGCATCGCAAAAAATGATAATTTTTTCAGCAGCCAGATCCTTGCCAAGCACGCCGGCAAACAAAAAGCCCGGCTTTCGCCGGGCCTTTCGCGTCTAACAATGTCAGATCTGACTTATTAGAAGCTACGCTCGAAGCGCAGGATACCAGCAACCTGGTCCTTGTTGACCGAGTCCCAGTTG
>NZ_JBFRDU010000011.1:0-167999 GCF_052113965.1 Rhizobium sp. RAF56 | reverse complement strand
TCGACAATATTGTCGACGCCCAACGGGTCTTGGCAGTGCTGGGCAAGCGTCTTGAACGGTTTGGGCTAACGCTTCATCCCGACAAGACGCGGCTCATCGACTTTCGCCCGAGAAAGACGGAGCGAACACGGCATCCAGAAACGGATGCCGTCAACTTCGACTTTCTTGGCCTGACCCACGTATGGGGACGGTCGCGCAAAGGGAAGGACATGGTGATGCAAATCACGGCCAAGGGCCGTTTTGCTCGAGGGCTGGCCGCGGTCAGTGACTGGTGCCGACGAAATCGGCATTGGTCGATCCGCGATCAGCATCGCCACCTCTCCTCGATGCTGCGGGGCCACTTCGCCTACTATGGCGTTGGTGGCAATGGTCGACGTTTGCGATGGTTCGCTCATGAGGTCGTTAGGATATGGCAGAAATGGCTGTCGCGTCGAGATCGCCAAAACGTAGTCCGGTGGACACGCCTCAACGAGATCCTCAAACGACATCCACTGCCGCCAGTCAGGGTCGTCCATAAGTTCGCCACCGTCAGCCAAACTCTACTGTGAGGAACCGGATGCGGGAAATCCGCTCGTCCGGGTCTGTGAGGGGTGGGGATGGTAACGTCCCCACCTACTCGGCGAACGACGCCGTCCGCGTCGCTGAGGAAGTGGCCGACAAGTTGTGTGGGGTGGTTTGCGAAGATCGCATGGTCGGCTTCAATGAGCTCGAAGCCATCCTTTGCGTTGAGTACGGGATTGGCCGCCATTGGATGCAGCGCCTCCGGTAGTTCGCCCGTCGGGTTAATGCGAGCCGCCTCGAATTGCTCGATGCTTACCCGATAGGGCCACACCGGCTCCTCGCGGCTTTCCTCAGACAGCAACTCGGCACGCGGCACGCCGAAAGCCCGGTGCGTGGAGCAATCTTGGTCACAAAGGAGCAGGGCCGGCGACGGCCGGTGCGCGAAATACATGCGGGCGCGCTCGACCGGCGTGTTGATCACGACGACAGTTTCCACCCCCGCCGCGCGCAGTGCAGGTTGTACGCCACCGAGCTGCCCCACCTGACGCCGGCAGAACGGGCAATGCAGTCCACGGAAGAAAGCGATCAGAAACGCCTGACCGCGGAAGTTGCCGAGAGAAACCGGGCCTTCTCGATTTGCCGAGGGAAGCGTGAAGGCGGGCGCGTATTCCCCTGGCTGTAGCGGCTGTATCTGGTCTCCCACGGCATCTGTCCTCGCTGGGCGTTCAAGTAAATGCTGGGCTTGATCCAGGTCCAACCTAACACGCCAAAACACCACTCGCTATGCTCAAGGACCAGGCGGAGTGCGAAGAAGACACGACGGCAACCTCCCCTTCGGCCCCTATGCAGCCATTTCTGATGAGGCATTGGATCGTGACTTGGCGACATTCGTAGCTGTCCTCGCAGACACACCCTAGGACGAGGCGATAGGGCGACCTATCCATCAGGAGCGAAGACCGGCGTTACCAATTTACGCTTCATTTGAGCATCCGCCTAAAGCGATCCTGCGGGCGAATTGGAACGAACAACAGCAAAGGCGAAAGTGCGTTGCAGCAAACGAGGGCATGAATTTTCGTCCACGATGCTGGCTTCGCGCACCCCAAGCGGCTCCACTGATATGTAAATCTCGCCTGCAGTTACTGTAACGTACTTCCCCCCTCACGGAGGTCCCCTACCTTTCGGCAATGGATAAGATCCGATCAGGTGGAGGACTCGCATGGCAGACGAAACGATCAAAGCGTCCCTGAGTGAAGCGCGCCCGGGTCTCAGTCGGCGCGATCTCTTGGTGGCGAGCACCGCGCTGGCGGCGACCGCCGTGTCGCTGTCGGGGACAAATCCGGCAAGGGCGCAGGAGGCGACCGCATCCGGCAAGGCCGGCGGCAAGCCGAACATTCTCATGATCATGGGAGACGATATCGGCTGGTTCAATCCGAGCATCTATCATCGCGGCATGATGGGATATCGCACGCCCAACATCGACCGTATCGGCAACGAAGGCGCGATGTTCACCGACTGGTACGGCGAGCAGAGTTGCACGGCGGGACGCGCGGCCTTCATCACAGGCCAGTCGCCGATCAGGACCGGCCTGACGAAGGTCGGTTTGCCCGGCGCCGACGTCGGCATTCAGCCGGAAGATCCGACCGTTGCGGAGTTTCTGAAGTCACTCGGCTATGCGACCGGCCAGTTCGGAAAAAACCATCTGGGCGACAAGGATGAGTTCCTTCCGATCAATCACGGCTTCGACGAGTTTTTCGGCAATCTCTATCACCTCAATGCCGAGGAAGAGCCGGAGAATCCCGACTATCCCAAGGACCCGACATTTCGCAAACGGTTTGGCCCGCGCGGGGTGATCAAGGCGACTGCCGACGGAAAGATCGAAGACACGGGGCCGCTGACGGTCAAGCGCATGGAGACGGTGGATCAGGAATTTCTTGAAGCGGCCCTCGACTTCATCGACCGCAAGCAAAAAACAGACGCGCCCTGGTTCTGCTATTTCAATTCCACGCGAATGCACGTCAACACCCACCTCAAAGCCGATTCAGTGGGCAAGACAGGCTTGGGCGTTTACTCCGATGGCATGGTCGAACACGATGGCCAAATCGGCCAACTCCTAAAGAAACTCGACGACCTCGGCATCGCCGACAATACCATCGTGGTCTACACAAGCGACAATGGCGCGGAGGTGATGACCTGGCCCGACGGCGGCAACACGCCCTTCCGGGGCGAAAAAGCCACCAACTGGGAAGGCGGTTACCGTGTACCGATGTGCATTCGCTGGCCAGGCGTCATCAAGCCTGGAACCATCCACAACGAAGCGTTTTCGCACTACGACCTGATCCCGACATTCTGCGCCGCGGCAGGCGAACCCGATATCGTGGCCAAGTGCCTGACGGGCTACAAAGCGGGCACCAAGACCTTCAAAGTCCACCTCGACGGCTACAATCTCATGCCGTTCCTGTCGGGAAGCTCTAACGATTCTCCACGGCGCGATTTCCTCTACTGGAACGACGACGGCGAACTGGTCGCCGTTCGCGTGCAGAACTGGAAGGTCGTCTTCAAGTCGCAGGATCACACGGGCATCGGCGTCTGGCGCCAGCCATTCACCGATCTCAGGACCCCCCTTCTCTTCAACCTGCGATCCGATCCATTCGAACGCGGAGATGAGTCCATGGAATATGAGACGTGGTTCTTCGCGAGAGCGTTTGTCGTCGTCCCCTCGCAAGCCATCGTCGCGCAGTGGCTGCAAAGCTTCAAGGAGTTTCCGATCCGTCAGAAGCCCGCCAGCTTCAATCTGGACGCGGTGATGGAGAGCCTTTCAGCTCCGAAGAACTGACGGCACAAGCAGCTGACTTACCTTTGGTCCAGGGAAAGTTCAGTTGGTTTGTAACGTGGTGCTGACCGTTGCTGCGGCCAGCACCAGTTCGTCGAAATAAGACGCGAAGACCCGGTCGGCTGCAAAATCAGTCATTTTTCAAGATCACGTCATTGGAGGACAGTCAGTATGCGAAGGCGAGTTCTAGCGGCGTTGGTTTTCATCACGGGTGCGTCCGCCGCCAATGCTTTTTCGCCGGAAGAACTGGCAAACCGCACCGTAGAGCGCCGAGCCGTCGAGGCGGTCATCTGGGGCATACCGGCGGTCAACTACGACCTGATGCTTCAGGAAATGCTTACAAAGACGAAAGGCAAGGCGAACCAGATCGTTTACTGGTCGAAGCCGCTCGACTGGCACAATCAGACCCTGACGCCGAACCCCGATGCAATCTATCTGATGGCCTTCACCGACACCAAGGACGGACCGGTCGTCATCGAAGTTCCGCCTGCCGAAGGCGGCTCCATCAACGGCAACATCGTCAACGTCTGGCAGATGGCGCTTGAGGATGCCGGGCCGTCCGGAGCCGACCAGGGCAAGGGCGGCAAGTATCTCGTGCTTCCGCCTGATTACACCGGGACGATACCCGACGGGTATATCCCATTGAGGTCCGATACCTTCGGCGGCTATGCGTTGCTGAGGTCAAACCTTGCCAGTCACAGCGACGCCGATGTTGCAAAGTCCGTTGCCTATGCCAAGCGGCTGAAGGTTTATCCGCTGTCGCAGGCCGCGAACCCGCCGGAAACGGTCTTCACCGATGCGGAGGGCGTGGTATTTGATTCCACGATCAAATACGACGCCAGCTTCTTCAAGTCGCTTGACCGGATCGTCCAGACCGAACCTTGGCTGCCACGCGACAAGGTCATGATCGACCAGCTGAAGTCCTTGGGCATCGAGAAAGGCAAGCCCTTCTCGCCGACGGCGGCGATTACGAAGCAGTTGGTGGCAGGCGTGAAGGAAGGACATGAGTGGCTCGAAACCAAATACGAGACGGGCCAGATCCCTTTTTACGAAAACAGCAGATGGAACTTTGCCGCGAACCCGGAGCTGGTGAAAAGCGCACAGGCTGGCTACGGCGAGCCTGAGGCATACCCGGTCGATCTTCGCGCTGTGGCCTACAGCTACGCGTTCGTCGGCTTGAAGCGACTGGGAACCGGCCAGTTCTATCTGATCGCGATCAAGGATAAGGCCGGGCGCAGCCTCGATGGCGGCAAGACCTATAAGCTCACCGTACCCGCCAACGTTCCCGTCCAGCAGTACTGGTCGCTGACCGCCTATGATCGCGAAACCCATGCGCTGATCCGCAATATGTCCCGCGCCAGCCGCTCATCGCAGATCCCCGATCTCCAGAAGAATAACGATGGCTCGGTCGAGCTTTTCCTCGGTCCGAAGGCTCCAAAAGGCAAGGCAGCGAACTGGATTCCAACTGACCCAAAGCGCGAATTCGAAGTGATGTTCCGCCTCTACGGTCCCACGAAAGCGCTGTTCGACAAAAGCTGGGTGCTTCCGGATGTCGAGCAAGTCAGGTGAAGCAGTCTTCCGGGATTGCGCTACCTTCTATCGCTCTAACGTTCGCAGTTGTATAACCAGCGGAAAAAGCGCGCCTTATTGCTCAAGAGGAGATTGCCTTGCCTAGATCATTGCTCCTGTCACTAGCGCTGGCTGTCGGTCTGTCCATCCCATCGATATCCCTGCCGACCGAGGCAAGCGCACAGACCCATATCTCCATTAGTGTTGGAACCAATCTCAATAGAGGCAGGGGAATTAGCTGTAGTCAGGGCGAGAGGCTGCTCCGCAACCGTGGCTTTAGGGACATCCGGCGGATCGATTGTCGTGGTCGTTTCTTCGTTTATCGTGCCTGGAGGGGCGGTAGCCGCTTCGAGATAGCCATCCGGCAGCGCGATGGCCGCGTTGTCGATATGCGCCGCATCAGTGGCAGGCGATAGTGCAGTCTGACGCGAGCTGACCAGGGGTCATAGACGCCGGCAAGACCGAGATGCAGGCGAAGGGCGTTGCGCGAGACCACAAGGGCGGGCTTGCTTCCGATAGGGGATTCCAGAGATCGCGTGCGCCGGCGAGGAACAAGGTCATCCTCCGAGCACCATTCACTAGGGCGCGGCTCTGGCCCGCAGAGCGGAACGCAACCCTTACTCCGTTCCTGTCACCTGCAAGACATCGGCGTATGCTACCGTAAAATACGTTTGTGCGGTGCCTCGCGGCAGTATGCTGCATGTGCTAAGAAAACACGGCCGGAGGGGCACAACGACTTCGCTTAGCTCAAGCTTGGGCACCCCGCCCAAGCCAAATCTTTGATCTCGCAACGATGCGCGCTGAGTAAGGAGATTTCGTATGCGGTATTCTTCCGATAGTCCTGCCGGCAATTTTTCCACTCAGTTCGGTCCGGCCGGTTTCGCGCTGGACTACGCCATGGATGCTGCTCAGCGCGGCATTCTTTTCTGGGATGTCATGCGCAAGCGCGGCAACCAGTATCAAATCCATGCGGCCGCCAAGGCGCCCCACGTTCTGCATTTCGATGCCGAGCTTCTGATCGACGGACGATCGCTGGAAAAACCGGTGAACTACGCGCTGGCGCGGATCGTGCCGCCGGCCGGTGTCGAGATCGACGCGACGCGACGGCCGTTCGTCGTTGTCGATCCGAGAGCCGGGCATGGACCGGGGATCGGCGGCTTCAAGGCGGATAGCGAGATCGGCGTCGCGCTCAAGGCGGGCCACCCATGCTATTTCATCGGCTTTCTGCCTCAGCCGGAGCCGGGCCAGACGATCGAAGACGTGGCGCGGGCGGAAGCGATCTTCCTGGAAAAGGTGATCACACTGCATCCCCAGGCGGAAGCAAAACCTTGCGTCATCGGCAACTGCCAGGCCGGCTGGGCGGTGGCGATACTTGCCGCCATACGTCCAGAACTGTTCGGATCGATTATTCTCGCTGGCGCGCCGCTTTCCTATTGGGCGGGCGTGCGCGGCAAGTATCCCATGCGCTACTCGGGCGGTCTGCTGGGCGGCAGTTGGCTGACAGCCTTGACCGGCGATCTCGGTCACGGCGTGTTCGACGGTGCCTGGCTGGTTCAGAATTTCGAAAACCAGAATCCGGCTAACACCCTTTGGACAAAGCAATACAATCTCTATTCGAAAATCGACACCGAGGCGCCGCGCTATCTCGGCTTCGAAGAGTGGTGGGGCGGTCACGGTTGCCTCAATGCCGAAGAGATCCAGTTCATCGTCGACGAGCTTTTCATCGGCAACAATCTCGCCGCCGGTCGCATCAGCACCTCGAAAGGCGAGGCCGTCGATCTTCGCAACATCCAGGCGCCGATCGTCGTGTTCTGCTCCAAGGGTGACAATATCACTCCGCCACAGCAGGCACTTGGCTGGATCCTCGACCTCTATGAAGACGTCAACGAGATACGCTCGCACGGGCAGACGATCGTCTATACCGTGCACGAAACGATCGGGCACTTGGGGATATTCGTCTCGGCGGGTGTTGCTCGCAAGGAGCATGGGGAGTTCTCAAGCAATATAGACCTCATCGACGCGCTTCCGCCGGGGCTCTATGAAGCGATTTTCGAGCCGAAGACGGAGCAGACCGCCAGCGCGGATCTGGTCGACGGCGATTGGATCATGCGCTGCGAGACGAGGACGCTCGACGATATAAGGGCGCTCGGCGGCAATGGACCCGAGGATGACCGCCGTTTCGCGACCGCGGCGAGGGTATCGGAGATCAATCTCGCGCTTTACCGTTCGTTCCTTCAGCCGTTCGTGCGCATGGCGGCTCCCGATTGGGTGGCCGAACAAATGCGGGCGGCGCATCCGCTGAGATTGCAATACGAGCTGTTTTCCGACCTCAATCCGTGGATGGCGCCGATTGCCGAACTTGCGAAAACTGCGAGCGAGGAACGCTGCCCGGTCAAATCCGACAATCCGTTGCTCGCGGTCGAACAGGCGATGTCCGCGCAGATCGTGGCCGGGCTCGACGCCTGGCAAAACGCCGTGGAAGCGATGTCGGAGGCGGCCTTCCTGTCTGTCTACGGCTCTCCGCTGTTGCAGGCCGCGGTTGGCATCGATCCTTCCGACACCAAGCCGCACCGCCGCGCCAGCAAGACGGGACTGCACCGCCGGGTGCTCGAGGAACGCACCGAGGAGCTTCGGGCCCGCATCGGGCAGGGTGGTCTCCGCGAGTGCCTGGCACGCAGCTTGCTTTACGTGGCCATGGCCGGCGGAGGCGCCGACGAGCGCGGGTTTGCAGCTATCCGCCGGATGCGCCGAACCGAAGAGCGGGCGATGTCGCTCGGGGAATTCAAGGCCCTTATCCGCGAGCAGTACCTGACGCTGCTGATCGATGAAGATGCGGCGCTCGACGCGATACCGCGCCTGCTGCCAAGCGATGAGACAACCCGCCGCGAGGCCTTGGCGTCGCTGCAACAGGTGCTGAGCGCGCGTGGTCCGCTGTCGGATGAGGCGGAGAAACGCTGGCAGAGGATCGTCGGGCTCTTCGGGGTTGCCGAAGAGCCGCTTGCGGAGCCGGTCCCGCGGGCAACGCCCGCGACGGTAACCGCAATCGCAGGGCGGCGCAAAAGCCTGCCACCGAGCCGATAGCGGTCGGTTGAGACCGACATTTCAACGGGAGCTTTGCAGATGCCGGACAGGGAAAGCGTTGGGGAAGCAGGGCGTCATGAAAAGTATGAACGGTTGATAGAAAGGGCAAAGCAAGTCCTGCCGATGGCAACGATCGTCGCGCATCCGTGCGACGAGACCTCTTTGAGGGGTGCGCTCGAGGCGGCCGCGATGGGGCTGATACGCCCCGTGCTGGTGGGGCCGCGACAGAAGATCGAAGCGGTCGCGAAGTCGCACGGCCTCGACATTTCCTCCTTCGAGATGGTCGATACGCCGCATAGCGATGCCGCCGCGGCTCGTTCCGTGGAGCTCATTCGCGAGGGCCGGGGCGAACTTCTGATGAAGGGCAGTCTGCACACGGATGAGCTGATGAAGGCGGTGACTTCCTCGACTACCGGCTTGCGGACGGCGAGGCGGATCAGCCACGTTTTCGTCATGGACGTGCCTGATCATGCCGAGACGCTTTTCATCACCGATGCCGCAATCAACATCGCCCCCGATCTCGACACGAAACGCGACATAATCCAGAACGCCATCGACCTTTTTACGCAGATCGGTCTCGGGACGCCGCGAGTGGCGATCCTCTCTGCCGTGGAGACGGTCACCTCGAAAATTCCCTCGACGATCGACGCCGCCGCGCTGTGCAAGATGGCGGAACGCGGGCAGATCACTGGCGGTATTCTCGACGGACCGCTTGCCTTCGACAATGCGATCGATCCCGAGGCAGCGAGGATAAAAGGCATCCAGTCGCCCGTTGCCGGTCACGGCGAGATCCTGGTGGTCCCAAATCTCGAAGCCGGCAACATGCTCGCCAAGAACCTCTCGTTTCTGGCAAGGGCGGATGCGGCGGGCATCGTGCTCGGCGCCCGCGTACCGATCATACTGACATCACGGGCGGATTCGGTTCGCACGCGCCTGGCCTCGTGCGCGGTCGGCGTGCTGCTCGCCGACGCCCGTCGCCGCGCCGCGGCGATTAAGGACGGTTGATCGTCCGCCGGATTTGAGCGGAATGCGTCGCAATCGAGGTTGGCCAAGAAAAAGGATCGCCCATGATTCCGCAAGTGAAAGCCAAGTTCCTGGAAGGAAAACGCGGCCTGGTGGTCGGTATCGCCAACGATCAGTCGATCGCCTGGGGATGCGCGCGCGCGTTCCGCGCGCTCGGCGCGGAGGTGGCGGTGACCTATCTCAACGACAAGGCGAAACCGCACGTGCAGCCGCTGGCCGAGGCGCTCGAAGCGCCGATTTTCATGCCGCTCGACGTCGCTGTGGCGGGTCAGATGGAAGCCGTTTTCGAGCGCATCGCCGAGCAATGGGGCGAGATCGACTTTGTCGTCCATTCCATCGCGTTTTCTCCGAAGGAGACCCTGCAGGGGCGGGTCGTCGACGTGCCGCGCGACGGTTTCCTGAAGACCATGGACATATCCTGCTGGTCGTTCATGCGCATGGCGCACCTCGCCGAGCCCCTGATGAAACGGGGCGGTGCGCTGTTCACCATGACCTATTACGGCAGCCAGATGGTGGTGAAGAACTACAACGTCATGGGCGTCGCCAAGGCGGCGTTGGAGAGCGCGGTGCGCTACATCGCTGCCGAGCTCGGCCCGAAAGGCATCCGCGTGCACGCAATCTCGCCGGGACCGCTCGCGACGCGCGCGGCCTCCGGCATTCCCGAGTTCGACGAGCTCCTGGACAAAGCGCAGGAGACAGCGCCGACCCGCAGCCTCGTGTCGATCGACGACGTCGGCATGGCGACGGCATTCCTCGCGCACGACGCCGCGCGGCTGATCACAGGCGATACCATCTATATCGACGGCGGCTATCACATCATCGACTGAGACCGCCGGGCCTCATGACGTCATGTCGGCCACGACATGCCGAATGCTGTGGTCCTCGACGTAGTCCGCGGGCTGCTTCTGACGCTTGCCGAGGTCCGGTTTTGCGAACTTCACGCGTTCATAGGGGATCGACTGCAGAATATGCGATATGCAGTTGACCCGGGCGCGCTCCTTGTCGTCGGAGGGCACGATCCACCACGGCGCGTGGTTGCTGTCCGTCCGTCGCAGCATTTCGTCATAGGCACGCGTATAGTCCCACCAGCGCTGATAGGATTCGACATCCATCGGGCTCAGCTTCCATTGGCGCGTGGGGTCGTCAATCCTGCGCCGGAAGCGACGTTCCTGTTCCTCTTCGCTGACGGTCAGGAAGTATTTGAGCAGAATGACCCCGCTTTCGACGATCGCAGCCTCGAAATTGGGGGCCAGTTCGAGGAAGCGCTGGACCTTCTTCTCGGGGCAGAAGCCCATGACGCGATCCACGCCGGCGCGATTGTACCAACTGCGGTCGAAGATCACGATTTCGCCGGCCGCCGGCAGGTGCCCGATATAGCGCTGCATGTAGATCTGCGACTTCTCGCGGTCGTTGGGGGCGGGGAGCGCCACGACGCGAAAGACGCGCGGGCTGACCTTCTCCGTTATACGCTTGATCATGCCGCCTTTTCCGGCGGCATCGCGGCCTTCGAAGATGATGACGATCCTGACGCCGGATTTCTTCACCCATGCCTGTAGATGCGCCAGCTCGATCTGGAGCCGCTTCATTTCCTTTTCGTAGTCCCAGGATTTCTTCTTTTTCTTGTCCTTTTCCTTGCCCTTGTGCACGGCGTCTGTATCTTCAGTTTTTAGATCGTCGATATTGTCCATCTTTCCCTCCATCTATGCTCAACCTGGATGCGCGTCTCTGGCAGACGGCCAGCATTGGCGCGCCGGCTGGGATGTCGCTTCGAAGCCAGTCTCCCTTGAAACCGGCCGGGCCGCAAAACGCTGGAAGACTGCCGATCACCTTGGGCTCCCAGTATTTCCTTGCTTACTTCGCGTTGTGTCCGGCGGCTGCGCCCGACGGATTGACCCGTTTTTAGTGCTCCAGGAAGACGTAGTTCATCCAGCTGCTCATCCGCAGCAGGACCTTTCGAAGGATCGCGACGTGATGCCAGTGATCGGTGTAGACCGCTACCTCCGCCACCACGCCGCCGGGCAGCTGATATCCGTCCATCCTTTCGGTTATCTCGATTTGCGCCAAAGTCTGGCCCGCCTGGAGGCGCTCCGGCGAGAGCGGATCGAGCAGTGCGCCCGTCGGCTGCAGCTGACCCTGCGCCATCACGTCGATGATTTGCTTGACGCGCGCCTTGAAGATCTTGCCCGGTACCGCCCTGAACGCCACCTCGGCCTCGTCGCCTGCGCGCACGCGCTGCAGCGAATTCTGAATGAAGGCGGCGGCCAGCATCCGATCTTCATCGTTGATGAACACCATCACCGGGCGAAGCGGCAGCGGGTTGGCCATCATGCCCGGGCGCAGGAAAACCTGGGTCACGAAACCGTGGCCCGGGGCGCGTACAGTCGTCTGGTCGAGTTCGAATTGGGCGTTCTCCAGTTCCGCCTGCAGCCGCGCGACGGTTGGATTGACGCCGTTTATCTCCGATTCATAGGCGAGCCTTGCCTGTGAGGCCTGGGCTTTTGCGGTATCGAGGGTAGCCTCCGCCGTGAGGTAAATTCCGCGCCGGTTGTCGACTTCCAGTTCGGAGTAGACCCCCGACCGGCCACTGGCGGCCGCATTGTCATTCGATTGCTGCACTCGGGTATAGCTTTGCTGGGCGCGATCGCGCGAGGAAATCGCTCCGGTGACGGCAGCGTCCGCCCCCTCCAACGCGGCTTTGAGCTGCAATACGTTCTGCTTTGCCTCGGCGAGTGCTGCCTTCTTCTGGTCGACCGCGAACTGATAGGGGCGGGGATCGATGCGGAAAAGGACGTCGCCTTTCTCAAGCGGCGTGTTGGCGACGACCGGCACCTCGATCACCTGGCCCCCGACAACGGGGATGACCGGCGTGGACGTAAAGTAAATGCGTCCGTCGCTCGAATAGGGATGATTGTAGCTCATCAGGAGCAGCAACGCCCCGATCAAAAAAACACCGCCGAGTACGGCGGTCGCCAGTGTCCATTGGTTCACAGGGATCCTGAATACCTTGAAGACCGTCCAGCAGATCGCCGCGTATGTGAGTATGAGAAGCAGATCCATCAGGCCTTCTCCCTCTCCGAAGCCGGGGCCTCGAGCTCGGCGATCCGTGCGTGAAGACGGGCGATTTCGGCGGTGGCTTCGGCTTTGTCGGGGAGCGTGCCGTCGGGCCGCATGCCCCAGCCGCGATCCTCGCGGTAAAGGGTCGCCCAGATGAAGAGAAAGGGCCAGATGACGTGCAGCGTAAACAGGCTTACCCAGCCTGCGACATGGATGGCGTCCTGATGAGGGTGATTGCGCGCCTTGGCCATCAGATGCGGGATGTCATGGATCGCGATCACCGCGTAGAAAAGCGTGATCACCATGAAGATCAGCACGCCGAGTGCAAAATAGTCGAGAAACACGGTTCCTCCTTCTCGGCTGCAGACGTCAGCCATCGGTAGCAGTGTGAAGGAAGACTAGACCTACGGCGGCGCAAAAGCCCGTAGCATCACGTAATATCTATCGGCGGCTGGCCCCTAGGGAAACGGACGGCGCGGCGCCTGCATCTGAAGCGTAGCGTTCCCGTATTTGAGGCATAGTTCTGAAACCCGGCGGAACACAGACCGTCGTCCGCGTTTAATCGTTGCGACTAAAGCGATCTTTCCAGTGAGGTTGCGGGCGCAAGCCGACAGTTGCGACGTTTGCGGTAGGCTGAGACGAGCCATTACGCACATGCCCGCCAGTTCGCGCCACTTTTTGCGTAGGCTCGCGTAACTTACGTCGCCAGCTTAAGCCTTTGCCATATAATGACTTAATCTGCTTGACGCGAGTACGGCGGCGGGGGGTGGGATGACGGCGGGAGATAGCAATTCGACACCATTATCCGCTCTCGAAGTTGCCGAAGCGCATTTCCCTGAGCAGGCGGGCAAGGTGCAGCATCTGTTTCTGAAGGACGAGACCTTCCGCAGCATGTGCGAAGATCTGGCCGTCGCTGTCGAGACGTTGACCCACGTCGCGCGTCTGCCCGATCACCTACGCGAAACTCGACGGCAGGAATATGCGAGCCTGGTCGAGGCCTTGGTGCATGAGATCGATGAGGCGCTTTCCCAATCGAAGGTCGTCATCCTCAGGCGGTCGGTCGGGAATAAGCCCAGGCCATAGTCAGATGCGTCGATAAAGCCGCCGAAACGCTCACCTCTGCCGCGCGCTGAGGCCAACGCGCGGGAGCCGCTGGAATCCAGCTCCGAGCCCCCATTATTCCACTGGGGGCTCCCAGGTAAGGAATAGTCCGGCGTCGCCGGGGATGCCTTCGGGGAAGTTGATGATCAACGCTTTCAGGCCGTAGCCCTGCGGCCGCGCCTGTATTTCGAAGAGATCGTAGAGTTCCCTCGCCTTGCCCTGCAACGTGTCCTGCCAGCCGGCCAGATGATTGTTGATGGCACGACCGCTGTCGGTGCAAAAGCTCGATGGAAAACTGTAGACCATCGCTTCATACTTGCCGTCAGCGGCAGCCTTCATAACAAGGCGCTTGATCATCGCGCGCTCGTTGTCGTCGATGTGCTTGCGGAAAAAGTCTTCGATGAATTCCGCATGCTTCTCGGCCTCGCGCGCCTTTTTCTTGTCTTCGCGCTCCATCTCCAGCATCTGCAACTCGAGCGCACGTTTGCGCAATTCGTCGGCGCTGGCCATGGGTTTGGGAGTCGTGGTTTCGGGTCCTGTCATCACCATATCCTCCAACATTCCTGTGCATGATAAGGTGACCGCGCCGGATCGGGCAACAAGATACACCTCGAATAGAGGTAGTATACGGTATGTTACGCATGTGCGAAATGCGGCCGAGTATCGCTGCCTTTTCACTGTCCGACGATAGTCGGTTCCACTGGCGTCACCGTCGTCATCCCGGCCGCTTTAAGGCCTGATAGGAAACGTGCCTGGTCCTCTGGACGATTAAGACGCACGGCAACTTCGCGCTGGACATGATCGACGAGCATCGGTGCATTGGCCTTCAGCCAATTCAATTCCTCGCTCGCCTCGTCCAGCTTGCCCGCCGCGCCCAGAACCGCGAGCAGAACGAGGTGATGCATGGGATTGTATTTGAGGTTCGCCATGCGAGCCCAAAGCTCGGCCGCCTGATTGTCGCCTCTCATATACGCGCATAGCGCCATGCCGACCTCATAGTATCCCTTGGGGCCTGAGCTGCGGCCGATGGCACCCGCCATCAACTCGCAGCCGCTATCCCATCGGCCCGACATGGCGAGGCGGAAGCCGTATTCGCCCGCCACTTCCGTATCGTTGGGGTTGATCGCATAGGCCGAGGCACCTGCCCTGAGGGCAGCAGCGATATCGCCCTTGAAGAAACTGACCAACATGACGGCCTGCAGCGCCCGCGCATTCTGGGGGTCGAGGTCCGCCGCTCGCTGCGCGGCATCCTCCGCCAATTCCAGGGGATGTCTGGAGGGAGGGGACCCGACTTGGTACTGGAACCGCACCTCGTCGAGGTAAGTCAAAGCAAGCAAGGCCCAGTAGGTGGAGTTGGTGGGCAGCCGCTGGGTGGCCTGCTTCAGGCAATCGCTGACAGCCCCATGGTTCTCCGGGTTCAGGTCGACGCGGTAGCTGTAGTAGGATCGCATGCAGGCGTAGCCTTCCCAATCGCTTCCCGCGAGCTTCGCGACCTCAGCAGCATCCGACTGGAACACGAAGCCATAGGGATCAGCGACCGCGGTTGCGATGCGCTGGCCAACGTTGGACTGGACGTCGAGCGTGTTCTGCGCGCGCAGGTCGGCATCATAGTTGTTCGCCCAGATGACGGCGTCATCCGCGGAACGGACAAGCCGGACGATCAAACGAAGCTTATCGTCTTCGACCCGGACGCTGCCTTGCAGGGTGAAAAACCGCGCCTCCGTTCCGGTCTCCGCCTCCGAGGCCGATTTGGCGATGACGACGATCTCCTTGAACTTCGCGAGCTGGCCGACGACTTCGTCGGTCAATCCCTTGGCAATTTCCGACGTACCGTTCTTGTCGGTGATATCGAGGAAGGGCTCGACGATGATCTTTGGCTGGTCGGCCCCGCCGATCATGGATGGCGCCTGATGGGTCGCTGCGAAAAACGACGCGGTCGGGTACAGCATGGCAACCGACGGCACCACAACCAAAGCCGCGGCAAGTGCAAGCCAGGTCCAGACCCGAAAGAAGTTGCGATCCTTCCGTCGGCGCAATGGCGAACTTTCAGGCGCCTCGGTCCGTTCCGAAAGGCTGGCGGAGGGTTGGACTTCATCGGCCGCCTCCGCCGTGCCTGCGGCATAGCTGAAGAAGGGGACGTATCCGCCCTTCGGAATGGTGATGACGATGTGGTCGCTGTTGCCCGCGACGAGATAGTAACGCTCGAGTGCTCGACGGATCCGGCCAGCCTCTATCCTTACCACCGGGTCGTTCTGCGCATCGAAGGACGCTTCCCGCGCAAAGACGTCCTGCGCGATGGTGTAGGCTTTCAGGGATTCGGAGCGCCCGGCAAGCGTCTCTTCCACCACAAATTCCAGGAACCTCCGGCCTCGACCGGGCGCGTGAAATTCGGCGCTGGAAAGTATCCGCTCGAGTTCGTCGCGGATTTCCTGCGGCTTGGGACCAGCAACGCCCTCGGCGTCCGCTCGCATAGTCTGCATCAGAGCCCCCAAGCGCATCCACTCAAAGAAAGGATCATGCGCAAGTTGAAAATGTTACGGCATCCGCGTCACCAAAGACGCGCGGCGCCGTCGAACAGCCAGTCACCTCGTAGCCATCTGCATGCCGCTCTATCTTAGAGCGCTAATATGAAGGGCTGCAACACAATTGTCTGAGCGTTCCAGCTGAAGGCGACATCCGAAAGTGGTGCAACGGAGATCAAAGCGAAGCAACCGGATAAGGGGCTCCTACTGCAGCCACCCACCCTCAAAGCCGGCGCGACGCAGGCCTGTCACCACCGGTTCGCATCTGCGCATGATGTTCCACAACAGACCGGTTCGATAGTTTTCGATCATCAAGCCAACCGGCCCCTGATCGATGCCGAAATGATAAGGGCTCACCCACCATCCGGCCGGACTGTCTTCGACCGCGAAGGTTTGATTGAAAGAAGGCTTGAATCCATAAAGCTTTGTCATGCCGAGATGCATATCGGCAAAGTTGCGGATGGTCGGCACGACGATTTCGGGCGCGAACGGCAAGGAGGCGACGACGACCCATGGCGCGACCGTTCCATCGTCGGGGCCGAACGGGGCACCCCGCGCGGCGTAGTCGTAGAACTCCCGCTCGACGCCGCCGATATCGCGTTTGATCCACCCCGGTCCGTCGCATGCTGTAAAACCCCAGCAATGCTCTCCGTAGCCGGCGAAGTTCAGCGGATTGCGGATCGCATATTCCTGCTGGACGTAGGTGGCGTGGCGGCTGTTCTGGAAATAGTCGCTGTCATGATCGCGCATGAAGTCGTCGCGAATACCTCGAAAATCGATCCACATGTGCGACAGCTGGTGCGTGAAGAGCGGACCGGAATAGAGCAACTCGCGGCCGAACAAATTCCGCCAGTCGTAGGATTCGGTGTAGGCGGTAAAGGACTCCGGCGGAAGCGGATACGTCGGAGAGCCCAGTCCGAGTATATAGAGCAGCAGGCCCTCGTCATAGCCGCGCCAGCGGTAGGGTATGAAACCGTTCTCCGGCCGCCAGCCGTGGGTCAGCGTTGCGCCGTGGTCACGCGCCCAGTTCCAGTCCGCCCGTTCATAGAGGGCCGTGCCCAACTGCCGGATTTCCGCCTCGTCGGCGCTGTCACCATCAAAATAGGTGGCCGCGGTCAGCGCCCCCGCGAACAGGAAGGCGGAATCGATGGTCGACAATTCGCATTGCCATACCCGGCGACCGGTTTCTATGTCGAGAAAATGATAGAAGAAGCCCTTGTAGCCAGATGAATCAGGCTCGGGACCTTGTGGTAGCTCGATTAGATAGCGCAGGCGTCGCCGCGCTAGCTTTGCTGCAAATTGACGGATGATGACGCCCCGCTCGACGAGTACCGGCAGGGTCGCAAGCGCCATGCCGGTCGCCGAGATGCTGGACGGCGCCGACGGCTCGGTCTTGTCCCTGACCAGGCCGTTGTCGGGGTTGCTGCATTGCAGATAGTACAGCAACGTCGTGAACTGCAGCCTTTCGAGATCGCGATCGGCCAGATGATCAAGATCGGAGTGGGTCGAAAGCACGTCCACCATGTCGTTCACCAGCCCTCATGAAGATGCCGCATAGCCACCATTCAAAGGTGAGCTGAACGCCGAGGCGCAGCGCGGGCGCCACGCCTCAGGCGTTGTCTCCTTCCGTCGAGGTACCCTTCGCGTGCGGCGAGCCCGCGCCGGCACCCCATCGCCAACCGCTGATCGCAGGCATGTCGTCGCCGTGCTTTTCGATGTACTGCCTGTGTTCGAGCAGCTTGTCATGGATCGCCTGCTTGAAATAGGCAGCGCGGGCGCCCAGTTGCGGCAGTCTGTCGATGACGTCCTCGGCGAGGTGGAAGCGATCGAGTTCGTTGAGCACCACCATGTCGAAGGGAGTCGTCGTCGTGCCTTCCTCCTTGTAGCCCCGCACATGCAGGTTGCCATGGTTCGAGCGCCTGTATGTCAGCCTGTGGATCAGCCAGGGATAGCCGTGGAAGGCAAAGATGATCGGCTTGTTCGTCGTGAACAGCGCGTCGAAATCCCGGTCGGTCAGGCCGTGCGGATGCTCCTCCGCAGGCTGGAGTTTCATCAGGTTCACGACGTTGATGACGCGTATCTTCAACTCCGGCAAATGCTCGCGCAGCAACTCTACCGCGGCAAGGGTCTCCAGCGTCGGCACGTCGCCGCAGCAGGCCATGACGACATCCGGTTCGCCATCCCTGTCGTTGCTCGCCCATGCCCAGATGCCAAGCCCGGCGCTGCAATGCTTGACCGCCTCGTCCATGGTCAGCCACTGCGGCGCGGGCTGTTTGCCGGCCACGACCACGTTGACGTAGTTGCGGCTGCGTAGGCAATGGTCTGTGACCGACAGCAGCGTGTTTGCATCCGGCGGCAGATAGACCCGGATCACGTCCGCCTTCTTGTTGACGACGTGGTCGATGAAGCCTGGGTCCTGGTGGCTGAAGCCGTTGTGGTCCTGGCGCCAGACATGGGAGCTCAGGAAGTAGTTCAGCGATGCGATGGGCCGCCGCCACGGAATGTCGTTGCAGACCTTCAGCCATTTGGCGTGTTGGTTGAACATCGAGTCGATGATGTGAATGAAGGCTTCATAGCAGGAAAAGAAGCCGTGCCGCCCGGTCATCAGGTAGCCTTCCAGCCAACCCTGGCATTGATGCTCGCTCAACACCTCCATCACCCGGCCGTCCGGCGAAAGATGATCGTCCTCCGGATAGATTTCGGCCATATAGCAGCGGTCGGTGACATCAAGCACATCCTGCCAGCGGTTCGAATTGTTTTCGTCCGGACTGAACAGCCGGAAATTCTTGGCTTCGAGATTGAGCTTCATCACGTCGCGCAGGAATTTACCCATCGCGCGGGCTGACTCCGCCGTGGTCGCGCCGGGGCTCGGAACGGAGACTGCATAGTCCCGGAAATCAGGCATCCTCAATTCGCGCAGCAGCAGTCCGCCGTTCGCATGCGGATTGTCGCTCATGCGGCGGTGCCCCTGAGGCGCGAGCGATGCCAGCTCGCCGTTGAAGCCGCCCGCCTCGTCGAAGAGCTCTTCCGGCCGGTAGCTTTTCATCCACTGCTCAAGAATGCGGATATGCTCTTCCTTGTCCATGTCGCCCATCGGCACCTGGTGCGCGCGCCAATAGTCCTCGCACTTCTTGCCGTCGATCTCGGCGGGGCAAGTCCAGCCCTTCGGTGTCCGGAAGACGATCATCGGCCATGCCGGGCGTTTCAAATTGCCGTTGTTGCGCGCGTCGGCCCAGATGCCGTGGATCTCCGCGACGGCCGCATCGAGCGCGCCCGCCAATTGCTGATGCACATCCGAAGGGTCGTGTCCCTCGACGAAGTGGGGCTTGTAGCCCATGCCCTCGAAAAACTTCTGCAGTTCGTCCCTGGGAATGCGGGCGAGGAAGCAGGGATTGGCAATCTTGTAGCCGTTCAGGTGCAGGATCGGCAGCACGGCCCCGTCGCGCGCCGGATTGAGGAATTTGTTGCCGTGCCAACCGGTCGCAAGCGGACCAGTCTCGGCCTCGCCGTCGCCAACGACGCAGGGAACGATCAGGTTCGGGTTATCGAAGGCGGCACCGTAGGCGTGGCTCAGCGCATATCCAAGCTCGCCGCCCTCGTGGATGCTGCCGGGGGTTTCAGGAGCGACGTGGCTAGGAATGCCGCCGGGGAAGCTGAACTGCTTGAACAGCCGCTGCATGCCCTCCGTATCCTGGGTGATATTCGGATAGACCTCAGTGTAGGTCCCTTCCAGATAGGCGTGGGCAACCAGGGCGGGACCGCCGTGTCCCGGCCCGATGATATAGACCATCTCCAGGTCGTCGCGCTTGATCACGCGGTTGAGATGGACATAGAGCATGTTCAGCCCCGGCGATGTGCCCCAGTGGCCGAGCAGCCGCGGCTTGATGTGCTCTCGCTTCAGCGGTTGTTTCAGCAACGGATTGTCGAGGAGATAGATCTGCCCGACGGACAGATAGTTGGATGCCCGCCAGTAGGCGTCCATCAATCGAAGCTCTTCAGAGGACAAGACACCTGTCGAATTGGCGTCTGCGGCAAGCCTTGCGTTCTTTGTTGTCTCAAGCGAAACCATCGGAGCCTCCCCTTTGAAGTCGAGACGTTCGTCGCTAGATCGAGTATCTGAAAATTGTAGATGCGGCCGCGACAGTTTCAAGGCGCTCCTCCGCCTGAAACACGTCATCGTCAATAGACATTCAATTGGGTCTGGTGAGCCGGCTCAGCAACTCTGGTCTGCAAACGTCGCCGCTGCCGCCTCCCACATCGACCGCTACTTTGTCACAAAATATGCCGCGCGCACAGCTAAATTAGGGCAACGAGCGGCGGCCTGGAGCGGCCGATTGGCGCATCTTCCAACGACGCAGTCCGCCGAGAAGGCCATGTCGCGAATTCTTCGCTTGCCGGGTTTGCTGGCGCGTGACTACATTGAGGCGCGACGTCGCCCTGCCCGTTTTCCGAGCGAGTGAAGCCATGGATACGATCCTTGTCGTCAATGCCGGCTCATCCAGTCTGAAATTCGAGATCTTCGCCACCGATGGCGGTCTCAGGAAACTGGCCAAGGGTCAGATGGAGGGGATCGGCACGGCGCCGCAATTGCGCGTCAAGGGCGCCGGCGGCGAAATTCTGGTCGATCAGAACCACTCGCCCGGGGACGTTCCGGACCTGCCTGCGGCCATGCGTCTGGTCGGTGCCTGGCTTCGCGAGAAGCACGAGGGACGGCTTGTGGCGGTAGGGCACCGGGTCGTGCATGGCGGTGCGGAGTACGAGCGGCCGGTTCTGATTGACGACAAGGTCATTCGCGATCTCGAAAAACTCGTCCCGCTCGCGCCGCTGCATCAGGAGAACAATCTGGCGCCAATCCGCGCGGTGATCGAGCGCCGGCCGGACCTGCCGCAGGTCGCCTGTTTCGATACGAGCTTTCATCGCGGCCACAGCGTCGTGGCGGATCACTATGCGATCCCCGAGCATTTCTTTGCCGAGGGCGTCCGGCGCTACGGTTTTCATGGTTTGTCCTATGAGTATATCGCGGGCCGGCTTCGGGAGGTCGCGCCTGACATTGCCGGCGGTCGCGTGATCGTCGCCCATCTCGGCAGCGGAGCGTCGCTCTGCGCGCTCTCAAACGGACGTAGCGTCGAAACGACGTTCGGCTTCACCGCGCTTGACGGGATTCCCATGGGCACGCGATGCGGCCAGATCGACCCCGGCGTCCTCCTCTACCTGCTCCAACAGCGAGGGATGGCGCCGCGTGAGGTGCAGGACCTGCTCTACAAGGAATCCGGGCTGAAAGGCCTCTCCGGCATGAGCAACGATGTGCGTGCGCTGCTGGCCAGCGACAGTCCGCAGGCCTCACTCGCCCTTGAACATTTCGTCTACCGCATCGGATTGAGCGCGGGCGCGCTGACGGCGGCGCTGGGCGGTCTCGACGCATTTGTCTTCACCGCCGGCATCGGCGAGAACTCGCCTGACATCAGGGCGAGGATTGCTGCGACGCTTTCATGGCTCGGCGCGGAAGTGGACGTGGAGAAGAACGCCGAACAGGCGCTGCTGATCTCGACGCCGGCAAGCAAGGTGAGGCTTTACGTGGTCCCGACCGACGAGGAACTGATGATCGCGCGTCACACGCTCGGCCTGATCGGCGGATAGCAAACCCCCTCAACGGTGCGCATGCGTGAGGTCTAGGCGGCGGGAGCAAAGATCCCGGTCTCCGTCTAGGGTCCGCCGACCGGGATCTTCCACCGTCCAGCCGGGGTGCGAAGCACGGCAAGTGTTATTTGAAGCTCTAGCGAGCGCGGGTCCAACAGGGCTGCCGAAACCGCTTTACCGCGCATTAATATCCACGATCGCTGTCCGGAAACGAAACAGCCCGGCGATCGTCTGATCGCCGGGCTGTTGTTCATTCCGTCGTCTCGTTCAACCGCGCGTGGCGCTCATTCGTCCGCTTGGCTGCTTGGCGGGCCGGGATTGGAGCAGTCGTTCCGCCCATGCGCCGAAGCCGAGGCCAAGGATCGTCCAGAGCGCCAGATGCATCGCAAAGGTCGTCGCGCGGAACTGCCAAAGGACGACCGCCGAAAACTGCTCCGGAACCTCGTTGACCGTGGGCAACAGATACTGGGCGAGCGCCACGACGGCGAGGAAGGCCACGCCACTGAGAATGGCCGCGTTCCATTTTCCGTAACGTGCCGCCAGCCCGCGCATCAGCGCGATCGACATCGACAGAGCCGCGATCGAGATGAGGATCATCACGAAGAACAATTCCGTTCTTGCGCCGATCGTATCCGGGTTACCGACTGCCGGCGGGTTGGCCGGATACTTGATGCCGGGAACGAGGACGATCGCGACGAAGGCGCCGAGGGCGACAAGCGCAGCAGTGGCGCGTGGGCCGAAGGGGCTGACGCGGCCATGGACGTAGGCGAAAACGAGCGAGAAGATGCCGCCAATGGCGGCACCGTAGATGATGACTGCGGTGAACAGGCCAATGCCCGCCTGGGTGGCGCGGCTGACGAGTTCCGGCTCTGGCGCCTCACCGGCGGTCAGGGCTACCTGTTCCTCGAAGGCGATCGCATGATCGACGAGCGGTTCGCCGAAGATCCGCGCCAGAAAAAACACGACAAGACCCGCGAGCACGCCGACCAGCATGCCGCGCAGCAAAAGACGACCAACCATGTGTTTAGCCCCTTAGTGGCACGGAAAACCGAGCAGATGGCGACCGTCATGCACGAATTCGTGCACGTACATGCCGGAGATCAGGGAGGTTGCGCCTTCCTCCGCGCCGATGAAATAGATCGCGAGCAGCATCAGGATGCCGGCAAAAATCGCCCAGGGCAGGATCTCACCAAGCGGAATCGGCGTCGGGACGGCCGTGGGTGCAAATACGGTATCGGACATTCTCTCAGTTCCTTCAAAGAATAACGCGTTCCATTTACGGAAGGGCTCTCGCGGGGTGAGTCTGACTCTCGAAAGGAGAATGCTTTTCCCTGTCGATTACAGTGGCGCGACCGCGCCGGGCTTTCACCGGCTTCCACACCCGCAAGCCTAAGTTTATATCTGTCGGCCGAGTCGGATGTCAATGAACGTTCGCGGCGCGCGATGGCGCGTTCTGCTCAGCGCAGCGAGGAGAGACGAGACGTGAAAGGCCGCTTAAGCCTGATCTGCCACGGGCCGACGATCAGCAATAGGGAGGGCCGCTTTCCCGCGGACGAGCCGCTTGAGGAGCGAGCGGCATCGCAGGTGGACCGGCTCCTGCCACGGCTTGGATCCATCGGCAGCGTCTCGACGAGCCCCGCGTTGCGCGCCCGGCAGACGGCAGCCGCGCTCTCCCGCGAATATACGGTCGAGCCTCGTCTTCGCGAATGTGACTACGGCCGATGGCGGGGTCTGAGCATTGCGGATCTGGCTGAAACGGAACCGGAGGCGCTGGCGCTCTGGATGACGGATTTTTCAGCCGCGCCCCATGGCGGCGAGACCCTACTTTCCGTGCTCGACCGTGTCGACAGCTGGTTGAATGCACGGATCGGCGACAGCGGCCACGCCGTCGTCGTTACCCACGCCACCGTGGTACGCGCCGCCATCCTCCATATTCTCGGGGCTCCGACGCAGGCGTTCTGGAGAATGGATGTAGAGCCTTTCTCCATCACCGAAATGACGACGGACGGAAATCGCTGGCAACTGCGGTTGACGAATGCCGTGCGCTGAGCCGTCTATCGCTCATTCCTGGCGCCGCGCCGTTCCCAATAGAAGAGATAGCCGGTCATGACGAGGCTGAGGGCTGCAAGGCCGAACCAGGTGACGGCGTAGATCAGATGGTTGTTGGGAAAGACAAGCTGCGTCAGGCCGCCAACGGGCATTCCGCCGGGATTGGGCGTAGCATCGGCATCGATGAAATAGGGAATTTCGCCCTGAAGTCCACGGTCGGCGGCAATCGCCGCGACGTCGCGCGAATACCAGCGCTCGTCGCCCGGATCGTTGGAGCGTAGCAGCGTTCCCTTCGGTTCACTGAGCCGCAGGAGCCCGGTCACCGTCGTCGGCCCTACGATCTCTCCGGCCGTTCGTGTCGCGGGATCGCGATGATCGGTCGGCACGAAGCCGCGATTGATGATCGTCACCGCGCCGCTGGCGGCCTTTAGCGGCGTGAGCACCCAGTAGCCGGGTCCGAGATCGGTGACGGCGTAGACCTGGGTTTCCTTGTCGTTGAGGAAGATGCCGGCCACCTGGACGCGGCTATATTCGTAGTCCGCGGGATCGGCTTTCAGCCACTCGTCCATCGCCGGCGCCGGTCGCGGCGGGGCATGCACGCGGGCCTCGATGCGGGCGATGAGTGCCCGTTTTCCGTAGAGCCGCGCCACCTGCCAGGAACCGAGCGCCAGAAAGGCGGCGCTAAGCCCGATGAGGAGGATGGCCCATAGTCCGAAGCGCAGCGCAGAATGCGGCCGAGGGACGGAGACGGCACGAGAGGAACTGTCTTTCACGGCATGAAACTCCGGCAAGATCAGGCGGCTGCCCGCAACGCGTCGTGGCGGCAGGAAAGGTGGGGCGGCCGTCAGCCGCCCACGCCGGTCATCATGGCATGTTGCGCATCATCTCGGGAGACATCGGCATCATATTGATGTTGAGATTGTGCATGACCCAGAGCGAACCGCTGAGCGCGATCACCACGAGCACCATGGTGAAGATGAAGGCCATCATGTTCCAGCCGCCTTCCGACTTCGTGTTCAGGTGCAGGAAGTAGACCATGTGCACGACGATCTGGATGGCGCCCATCAGCATAATCAGCCCGGCGGTGACGATGGGGCTGTCGAACACCTTCGCCATGACCAGCCAGAAGGGAATGGCGGTCAGCACGACGGACAGGATGAAGCCCGTCATGTAGCTCTGGAACGTTCCGTGATCGGCCGCATGACTGCTGTGGCCGTGGTGGCCGTCGTCGGAATGGTCGGTGTGCGCGTTCGAGCTCATCGAAGAACTCCCATCAGATAGACGAAGGAGAAGACGCCGATCCAGACGACGTCGAGGAAATGCCAAAACATGCTGAGGCACATCAGGCGGCGCTGGTTGGCGGCGATGAGGCCGCGCTGACGCACCTGGACCATCAGCGTGACCAGCCAGACGATGCCGATGGTCACGTGCAGGCCGTGGGTGCCGACGAGCGTGAAGAAGGCGGAGAGGAAGGCGCTGCGCTGCGGGCCGGCGCCTTCCTGGATCAGATGCCAGAACTCGTTGAGCTCCAATCCAATGAAAACCGCGCCGAAAATGCCGGTGACGGCGAGCCAGAAGAGCGTGCGCTGCTTGTTGTTCTTCACCATCTCCAGCATGGCGAAGCCATAGGTGATGGAGGATAAAAGCAGCATCGCCGTGTTGACCGCTACCACCGGCAGCTCGAACAGGTCGGCGGCCGAGGGACCGGCGGCGTAGCTGCGGCTCAGCACCGCAAAGGTGGCAAAGAGGACGGCGAAGATCAGGCAGTCGCTCATGATGTAGAGCCAGAAGCCGAGCATGGTGCTCTCTTCGGGATGGTGCTCTTCCGCCAGATAGAAGACGGGGGCCTCGCCCTTGGCGAGGACTGTTTCAGCGTGCATTGTCGTCATTCTCTCATACCTGTCCTGCCAGAAGCCTTGTGCGCTCCGCTTCGGTCCTCACGACCTCGTCGGCGGGAATGTAGAAATCGCGGTTGTAGTTGAAGGTGTGGCCGATCGAGACAATGAGCATCGCGGCGAAGGTCACTGCGGCGAGCCACCAGATGTGCCAGATCATGCCGAAGGCAAACGCGATGCTGAGGCCGCCTAGAATGATGCCGGTGCCGGTATTCCTCGGCATGTGGATCGGCAGGAAGCCGTTCGTCGGGCGGGCATGACCGCGGTTCTTCATATCCCACCAGGCATCGTGATCGTAGACGATCGGGGTCAGCGCGAAGTTGTACTGCGGCGGAGGCGAGGAGGTGGACCATTCCAACGTGCGGCCGCCCCACGGATCGCCCGTCAGGTCGCGCAGTTGTTCGCGCTTCATGAAGCTGACGACCAGCTGGATGAGGAAGGATACGATGCCAAGCGCGATCAGGAAGGCGCCGAAGGCGGCGATGACGAACCAGATCTGCAGCGACGGATCGTCGAAGCGGTTGAGGCGGCGGGTGACGCCCATCAGGCCGAGCACGTAGAGCGGCATGAAGGCGAAGTAGAAGCCGGTGAACCAGAACCAGAAGGACATCTTGCCCCAGAACGGATCGAGCTTGAAGCCGAAGGCCTTGGGGAACCAGTAGGTGATCCCGGCAAACATGCCGAAGACCACTCCGCCTATGATCACGTTGTGGAAGTGCGCGATCAGGAACAGCGAGTTGTGAAGCACGAAATCGGCCGGCGGAACGGCGAGCAACACGCCCGTCATGCCGCCGATGACGAAGGTTATCATGAACCCGAGCGTCCACAGCATCGGCACCTCGAAACGGATGCGGCCGCGATACATGGTGAACAGCCAGTTGAACATCTTGGCGCCCGTGGGGATGGAAATCACCATCGTCGTGATGCCGAAGAAGGAGTTGACGCTGGCGCCCGAACCCATGGTGAAGAAGTGGTGCAGCCAGACGAGGTAGGAGAGGATGGTGATGACGACGGTGGCGTAAACCATCGACGTGTAACCGAACAGCCGCTTGCCGCAGAAGGTGGCGACCACTTCGGAGAAGACGCCGAAGGCCGGCAGGATCAGGATGTAGACTTCCGGATGACCCCAGATCCAGATGAGGTTGATGTACATCATCGGGTTGCCGCCGAGGTCGTTGGTGAAGAAGTTCGTGCCGGCGTAGCGGTCGAGCGACAGAAGTGCCAGCACGGCGGTCAGCACCGGGAAGGCGGCGACGATCAGGATGTTGGTGCAAAGCGCCGTCCAGGTGAAGACGGGCATCTTCATCATGGTCATGCCCGGCGCACGCATCTTGACGATCGTCGCGATCAGATTGATGCCCGATAGAAGCGTCCCGATGCCCGCGACCTGCAGCCCCCAGATGTAATAGTCGACACCGACGTCAGGACTGTAGGCTGCCCCCGATAGCGGCGGATATGCCAGCCAGCCGGTGCGGGCGAATTCGCCGACGAAAAGCGACATCATGACGATGATCGCGCCGGCCGTCGTCATCCAGAAGGAGAAATTGTTGAGGAAGGGGAAGGAGACGTCGCGCGCGCCGATCTGCAGCGGCACGACGAAGTTGATGAGGCCGGTCACCAGCGGCATAGCCACGAAGAAGATCATGATCACACCGTGGGCGGTGAAGATCTGGTCGTAGTGGTGCGGCGGCAGATAGCCTTCCGAGCCGTTGAAGGCGATCGCTTGCTGGATGCGCATCATCACGGCGTCGGCAAAGCCGCGCAGCAACATGATCAGCGCCAGCACGATGTACATGATGCCGATCTTCTTGTGATCGATGCTGGTGAACCATTCCTTCCAGAGATAGCCCCACAGGCGGAAATAGGTAATAGCGCCGAGGACGACGATGCCGACCAGCGCAACGGCGAGGAAGGTCACGACGAGAATAGGCTCGTGATAGGGGATCGCGTCGAGCGTGAGCCGTCCGAAGATCAGTTTCGTGAGGTCCGGATTGGAAAACATGGATGGCCTCTGTCCTTATTGTCTCTTCTGGTTGCCGCGCCCCGCGTGCTGGGAGGACACGTGCGAAGCGCAGCAGCAATCTGATCCGGCGCCTGGGCTTCGCGTTCTGACCGACCGCTGGAGCCTCAAGCGCAGGGGTGTGCAGCCGGACTTACTTGCCCGGTTCGGCAGGCGCCGACGCGCCGTGGTTCATGTGGCCGCCGTTCATGTCCATGCCGGGCATATCGCCCTCATGCGCAGGTCCGGCCGGCACGGCGACGGCGTCGCGGCTGTCGTAAAGAAGGCGCTCGCGGTTCTCGTGGCTTTCCTTGCCGGCGCCGCCTTTCATGTCGATATGCATCATCTCGTTCATGCACATCTTGCCGGGTGCCGCGCACATGTTGAGTACCGCCTGGAACAGGCCGTCCTCCACCGAGGAGAAATGGCGCACCGGCTCGGCGATGCTCGGCTTTGCAAGTGTCACGTATTCGCCGCGGCCAAGCGCGCTGCCATCCGATTTGACCTTGCCGACCCACTGGTCGAAATCCGCCTGACTGACGCCATGAAACTTGAAGCGCATCTCGGAGAAGCCGGCGCCGCTGTAGTTGGCCGAAAAACCCTCGAACTCGCCTGGATGGTTGATGACGGCGTGAAGCTTCGTCTGCATGCCGGGCATGGCGTAGATCTGGCCGGCCAGCGCCGGAATGTAGAAGGAGTTCATCACGTTGGATGCCGTGATCTCGAACTCGATCGGGCGGTCGACCGGCGCGGCGAGCTCGTTGATCGTGGCGATGCCCTGCTCTGGATAGACAAACAGCCATTTCCAGTCGAGCGCGACCACCTGAACGGTGAGCGGCTTGACGTCGGCGGCGATCGGCCGGGTGGCGTCGATGCGATCGAGCGGACGGAAGGGATCCAGCTTGTGGGTGCTGATCCAGGTTACGGCGCCAAGCGCGATGATGATCGTCAGCGGCGCCGACCAGATGACGACTTCGAGCGCGGTTGAATGATGCCAGTCCGGATCGTAGTGAGCCTCGGTGTTGGACTGGCGGTATTTCCAGGCGAAGAGCAGTGTCAGGAAAACGACCGGCACAATGATCAGCAGCATGAGAATGGTGGACACCAGGATCAGGTCGCGCTGCTGCACGGCGATGTCGCCGGAGGGCGCCATGACCACCATGTTGCATCCTGAAACCAGGAGCAGGGGCGTCAGGGCGCACAGGCGGCGCAAAAACTTCACGGGTCTGGACAAGGCTCAAAACTCTTCTTGTTTCGGTCGTCCTGCGGTTAGCGGACGGGGATCGCGAACGGTATGAGGTCTTTCGTCGCAGCGCGGCGACAAGGCTGCGTTGCGGCGGCGGACTTGGTTTCGCGCCTACCGCCGAAATCCTGAGAAATCCAGTCAAGAATGCCCTGCCGAAGATCCTTTCGGCGCCGCCTACTATACCTTGCCGCGATCAAAAAGCCATGGGGCGACGATCTGTCGCGCCCAAGAAGGGGGCTCGCGCCTATGGCGATCGCCCCCCGCTTTGCAACTATTTCCGCCTTCAAGGCTTGATATGCGCGTTGGTTCGGTCATCATCCTTGGCATGGCGGTTCGTCAAGGCGGCCGCTTCAGGAGGAGGCATTCGGCATGGCAGGCGTTGCAAACGCGGGACTGGAACCAAAATCGTCGGGTCTTGAACGGGACGCGCGCCAGATACACGGCGACAAGCCGGTCGCGCCGGGCAATATCGCCCTTGGTGTGATTATCGGCCGCGCCGCGGAATTCTTCGACTTCTTCGTCTATGGTATCGCGTCGGTTCTCGTATTCCCGCGCCTGATCTTCCCCTTCGCCGATCCGCTGCACGGCATGCTTCTTTCGTTCCTGGTGTTTTCGCTCGCCTTCGTGGCACGCCCGATCGGCTCGGTCATCTTCACGACGATCGACCGGACGTATGGGCGCGGCGTGAAGCTGACGATCGCGTTGTTCCTGCTCGGCGGGTCCACCGCCTCCATGAGCTTCCTGCCCGGTTATGCCGAAATCGGCGCACTGGCGATCTGGCTTCTCGCCACCTTCCGTATCGGTCAGGGACTGGCCCTCGGCGGCGCCTGGGACGGGCTTGCCTCGTTGCTGGCGCTCAACGCGCCTCCCAACCGGCGCGGCTGGTACGCGATGATCCCACAGCTTGGGGCACCCATCGGCTTCATCCTGGCGAGCGCCCTCTTTGCCTTCTTCAAGCTCAATCTCAATGAGCAGGATTTCCTGGAATGGGGCTGGCGCTATCCCTTCTTCGTCGCCTTCGCCATCAACGTGGTTGCGCTGTTTACGCGTCTCAGACTGGTGGCGACGCCGGAATTCGGCGCGCTCCTCGAGCGCCATGAGCTGGAGGCAGTGCGTATCAGCGAGTTGCTCAGGCTTCACGGGCGCGACGTGATCATCGGCGCCTTCGCCCCGCTCGCGAGCTTTGCGCTGTTCCATCTGGTCACGGTGTTCCCGCTCGGCTGGCTCACCCTCTACACCGACCAGTCGCCGGTGGCCTTCATGATGGTGGAAATCATTGGCGCACTGTGCTGCATCGCCGCGATCATTTGCTCGGGTCTGCTTGCCGACCGAATCGGCCGGCGCGGGCAGCTTTTCGTAGCCGCGATCCTGATTGCGATCTTCAGCTTCATCGCGCCTCTGCTACTCGGCGCGGGTCCCGCGGGTCGCTATTCCTTCGTGATCATCGGCTTCTCTCTGCTCGGCCTTGCCTTCGGGCAAGCGGCGGGGGTTCTCGCCTCACGCTTCGGTTCTGCCTACCGCTACAGCGGCGCGTCGATGACGTCGGACCTTTCCTGGCTGATCGGCGCGGGTTTCGCCCCCTTCGTGGCGCTCACGCTCTCCAGCCAGTTCGGGCTGCAATATATCGGCTTCTATCTGCTGTCGGGCGCGATCTGCACGATCCTCGCCCTGGTCTTCAGCCGCAAGTTCGAAACGCTCGACACCTGAGAGGGTCCTGCCATCGATAGGAGAGCCCGCGGCATCCGGTGTCGCGGGCTCTATCGTCATTGGACGATAGTGACGCTGGCGGTGCGGCCGGCAACGAGCGCGGTATGGTCCGGCACCGCATCGATGGCGATGCGCACCGGAACGCGTTGGGCAAGTCGCACCCAGTTGAAGGTTGGGGTGACGTTGGCAAGCGATCCGGCGGTGTCGCTGCGCTCCCGGTCCTCGATGCCGCCGGCGATGCTGGCGACGTGGCCCTTCACGCCGTCCTTGCTGCCCATCAGATGCACGATTGCGGGGTCGCCCACCTTGATGCGGTCGAGCTTGTTCTCTTCGAAATAGCCGGCGACGTAGTAGGAGTCCTCGTCGATGAGCGCGGTGACCGGGCTGCCGGCGTTGACATAGTTGCCCGGCTGCAGGGAGAAGTTGGTAAGAATGCCGTTCACAGGCGCGCGGATTGTCGAGCGGTCGAGGTTGAGCTGGGCGGTATCGCGAGCGACGATCGCCTGCTGGTGGGCCGCTTCGGACTGTTGGACGGTGGCTTCCGCCTGCTGGATTTTCTGGCGCGTGATCGAGGCGTCGCCGAGCTTCTGATAGAGTCCGAGGTCGCTCTTTGCCAGATCGAGCGCGGCTTGGCTGCTTGAGACCTGCGCCTGAGCCTGACGCAGCGCCAGTTCGAACCGAGCCTGGTCGATGCGGAAAATGACGTCGCCCGTGTGGACTTCCTGGTTGTCCTTGACCTCGACGGCGCTGACGAAGCCCGACACGTCGGCGGCAAGCCGCACGACATCGGCGCGAACCTTGCCGTCACGGGTCCAGGGCGCGTTCATGTAGTAGTCCCAGAGATGCCATCCGAGCACGCCGGCAAGGACGACGACAACGCCGGTCAAAAGCACGCGGCCGGAATTAGCAAAAAGCGATTTCATAGGAGCGGTATCCGATTGATGGTGAAGGCGAGGGTGCCGAGAAGGCAGACGTAGATCGCCGTGTCGAAAAGCGGTCGGTGCCAGACGAGGCGGTAAAAGCCGATGAAGGCCAGGATCCTTCGAAGGATGGCGCTGAGAAGGAAGCTTGCGAGCGCGAGCGCGCCGAGCGTCGGGACGAAGATGCCGTAGATGTCGAGTTCAGGTCTCATGCTGCCTGTTCCGCTGGTTCTGTCGTGCTTGTGGTATCTGCGTTGGCCGCCCCAAAGGGTCGGGCGGCGGCAAAGAGGCTGTAGCGAAGTCCGGTCAGCGCCCTGAGGCAGCCCTCGGTCGCGGTGGATCGGTCGACGTCGAGCGCTGCCAGCGAGCGGTCGATCGAGGAGAGCAACTCACTGTCCTGATCGCTCCCGGTGTCCCCTCTCGCATTCTCATATCGCTCGGCGATCTCTGCGAGAACGGTATCGACGGTCGCGCGCCTTGCAGCTGGCAGCAGAGATTTGTGGCGCTGCAGCTCGATCGTGTTCAGGCCGTTGCGCAGGTCGCGGATGATATCGGTTTCGAGCGCCGGGGACTGTGCGGGCAGATTGGCCAGACGCGGCGCCACCAGCCCGAAGCGGTCCAGCATCCGGTGGGTCAGGCCGTCGATATCGGCACTCCGCGGCTCGCGGGCGGCACTTTCGATATCGCGCCATCCGGCGCTGAGCAGGCGGTGCACACTCCACTCCGCACCGAAAGAGCGAATGAGCGCCGTCGTGCCGCATGCAATGGCAAGGCCGAGGATCAGAGCCGCATTGGAGTTGATGAAGCTTTCCAGATCGAGGCTCAAACGGCCCTGCAGCGACAGGATGTTCGGCAAGTTGACGCAGAAGGCCATGCCGACCAGCATCGTCGACTGCCGTGCCATCAGAACGCCGAGCGGCACGAGGATCAGGCCGAGTGCGGCGGCAAGCGGGATGTAGCCGTGAATGAGTGGCATGACCCCGAACTGGAAGGCAAACGCGGCGCCGACGGCGACGATCGTCGCGTTGAGGAACTTGCGCATGGTCGGTGCCGGATCGTCCATCGTCGAGAAGATGCAGGTCAGAACGCCCGCCATCATCGCGGCGGCACCTCCCTGCGCCCAGCCCGTCATGATCCAGAAGGCCGAAGCGATCCAAGTCGCGATCATCGCCGCAAGGCCGGAATAGATCGCCATGCCGTAGTCCTTGTGCATGGGCTGAAGGTCGAGCAGGCTCCCGAACCGGCGCCAGCGAAGATCATGGTGTGAGCCTGAGACGATGTCCTGCTTCAGGTCGATGCAGTCGCTCCAGATCTGGATGAGATCCCGCAGCCGGGCGATCACGTTCTGGATGACGAGGCCCTGCCACCGCGGCAGCTTGGCGGCCTCGGCTTCGGCTTTCTCCATGGTACCCAGAAAATCGCGTCGCTGATCCTCGTCGAGCGAGCGGCCGCTCTTCAGCCAGGCGGTCGCGTCGGCCACGAGCGCCCGGATGGCGGGCGTATAGGCGCCGTCCGTCTCCCGCGCCAGCGCCTTCAGCGCATCGCCGAGGCCGGACGCCATCGGCAGCATCGCAACCATGCGCCTTTGCAGCGTGCGCGCCAGCGTGACGATGCTGCCGTGATCGGCGGGATCGTAGGCGACGTGGGTGGTGAAGCCGCGCAGATCGACGGCGTCGGCAGCGAGCCGCTGGCTGAGTTCGGCAAGATCTGGATCGTCGTGCCGACCCTCCAGCATGCCAATGGCGAGATTTGCGCCACCGGCAAGCCAGCGGTCGATCCGTTTGGCAAGAACCGGCCCGGCGTGCTGTGGGAAGAAGACGCGGCTGACGATGGCTGCACAGAGAATGCCGATGACGATCTCGGTGACGCGCGCGACGACATAGACGAAGGCGGTATCGGGGCTTGCGACGATTGGAAAGCCCGTCAGCGCGGTCGTATAGCCGGCGAGCATGAACACGTAGCTGCGCGGCGTACGGTCAAGAAGGCTGACGGCAAGGCAGATGCCCATCCACAGCGAGATGGCGAGCGTCAAAAGCTCCGGTGCATTGACGAGATTGGGCACAAGCACGATGGTCATCGCGCCACCGATCGCAGTGCCGAGTAGCCGGTAGAGCGCCTTCGAGGTGCTTGCGCCGGAAAGCGGATGCGAGACGATGTATACGGTGCCGACGGCCCAGTAAGGGTTCTGCAGATCGAAGCAAAGCGCGATGAAAAGCGCCAGCATGGCAGCCGCGAAGGTCTTCAGCGAGAAGACGACCTCGCTGAGGGCCGGTGTCGAGATGTCGGAGCTATTCATCGTCAGCGGATCCAGAAATGCATGAAGCCTTGCGCGCGATCGCCTGCAGCACGTCGAACGCCGCACGCACCTGCTGGGGATCGAGGTCGCCGAGTATCTTCTGGCGCAGGCTGGCGGCACAGCCCTCGCAGCGCTCGGCGACAGCCATTCCGTCCTTTGTTAGCTGAACGAGCTTGATGCGGCGGTCGGAATCGTCGGGGACGCGGACGATCAGCCCGTCGCTCTCAAGACCATCGAGCACCCTGACGAGCGTCGGCCCCTCAATACCGACCCGTTCGGCCAGCACGCTCTGCTGCACGCGGTCGCCGTTGCGCAGCAATGCGATCAGTGGTGCTGCCGTGGCGTCGGAAAGATTGTGTTCCGCAAGCATGGTGTTCAGCGCGCGCCGCCAGGCCCGACTGGAAATGACCAGTTGGGGTGCGAACTCGGCCCAAAATTTCGGTCTATCTGTTTTCATGCTACTTATTAGCATCCTATTGATTTGAATGCAAATGGAATGAGTACTGAAATTATTGTTGCGGTATCGTGGGCGACATCGCAATGGGTTGTACGCGTTGGCTATTCTGTAAAAAGCCGACGAACGCGGGGCTTACTCCTCGCCTTCAATCATTTGTGATAAAAGCCGCGGCGCATAAACTTGAAATTTGTACTCAAGAAAATTATAGGCTATGCCGCATTTCCAAGATGTGAGGGACATCATGACATTTTCCGTGGTCAAACTTTCAAGCGCGCTGGCGGCGGCAGTAGCCGTTACCCTGGCTTCGTTTCTGACCGGCCCCGCGACGGCGGCCGAATCAGAAGGCATCGTCGTTTACAACGCGCAGCACGAGACGCTGACGCGCGCCTGGGCAGATGGATTCACCAAGGACACTGGCATCAAGGTGACCATCCGCAACGGTAGCGACATGCAGTTCGCCAACCAGATCATCGAAGAGGGCGCCGCCTCTCCCGCGGACGTTTTCCTGACGGAAAATTCGCCGGCGATGACCCTGGTCAATGCGCACGGCCTGTTTGCGCCTGTTGACGCCGAGACGCTGGCGCAGGTCGAGGAAACCTTCAAATCGACGGATGGCAAATGGGTCGGTGTCGCCGCCCGTTCGACGGTCTTTGCCTATGACAAGACGAAGCTGAAGGAAGCCGATCTGCCGAGGTCGCTGCTCGATCTTGCCGATCCGAAGTGGAAGGGCCGTTGGGGTGCTGCTCCGGCCGGGGCCGATTTCCAGGCGATCGTCGGCGCGCTTCTGGAGATCAAGGGCGAGGAAGTCACCGCCTCCTGGCTGAAGGCTCTCAAGGAGAACGCCTCGCCCTATAAGGGCAACAGCGTCGCCATGAAGGCCGTCAACGCCGGTGAAATCGAGGGCGCCGTCATTTACCACTACTACTGGTTCGGCGATCAGGCGAAAACCGCGGAAAACTCCTCGAACGTTGCTCTACACTACTTCAAGAACCAGGATCCGGGCGCCTTCGTCAGCGTCTCCGGCGGCGGCGTGCTTGCTTCCAGCCAGCACCAGAAGGAAGCCCAGGCGTTCCTGAAATGGGTAACTGACAAGGGCGGGCAGGCTGTATTGCGCGACGGTAATTCCTTTGAATATGCCGTGGGCAAGGGGGCTCAGTCCAATCCGAAGCTTGTGCCGCTGGCTGACCTCGACGCGCCGAAGGTGGCTCCTGCCAACCTCGACAGCAAGAAGGTGACCGAACTGATGACCGCTGCCGGCCTTATTTGATGGGACTTGCATCCGAGACTTAAGCCCTGTTAGAGCATTCCGCCTTCCTATGAATTTCCTTAGGCGGATAAGATGCCGGGTCAGGCGCAACGGTCCATGTACGGACATTGGCTGTGCTGCGCCTGCGCCTTACGGCGGAGGCAAACGGATTTCGAACCGGCAATCGCTACTCGTTTAGCGGTTGCCTTCTGTTTCAGGAATGAAAGGCAGCTTGGGACTTGCTGCAGAGGAACGCACACGGCGCACCGGCTGCGCAAGCCGCTGAGATGCGATTGTCGGCTTCGGTCGCCACGTCGGGTGCGAACGCGTCGGTCGTCGCGATCGCGTCCCTCGTTGCTCTGGTCAGCCTCGTGCCGCTCGGCTTTATTCTTTGGGTCACGATCCAGACGGGCTGGGACCAGGTGGTGGCGCTGGTCGTTCGGCCCCGTGTCGGCGAGCTGCTGATCAACACCGTTTTTCTGGAAGTTTTCACGATCCCGATTTGCATTGTCCTGTCGGTGACGATGGCTTGGCTCACCGAACGCTCCGATATTCCCGGCGCGCAGCTATGGTCATGGCTGGCCGTCGCACCGCTCGCCGTGCCGGCCTTCGTGCACAGCTATGCCTGGATCAGTCTCGTTCCCGGGATGCGCGGCCTCTGGAGCGGCGTCTTCGTTTCCGTGCTCGCCTACTATCCTTTCCTCTATCTGCCGGTCGCCGCCGCTCTAAGAAGGCTCGATCCGGCGATCGAGGACGCGGCCGCCTCGCTCGGCCTCGGGCCGTGGCGGGTCTTTTTTCGTGCCGTTCTGCCGCAGCTGCGGCTTGCCATCTGCGGCGGTTCGCTGCTGATCGCGCTGCACCTGCTTGCCGAGTACGGCCTCTTTGTGATGATCCGCTTCGACACGTTCGCGACGGCGATCGTCGACCAGTTCCAGTCGGCGTATAACAGTCCAGCCGCCAACATGCTCGGCGGCGTGCTCGTCATCTGTTGTCTTTTCCTGATGGGGTTCGAAGCGCTGATCCGCGGCAACGAGCGCTATGCGCGCGTCGGCGCCGGTGCGGCGCGGCCGGTTGACCGCCGCCGCCTCGGCCGCAAGACGCTTCCGGCAATCGCGCTGCCCCTAGTCGTCGCGCTCATGACGCTCGGCGTACCTTTCGTTACGCTGGTGCGTTGGCTGTGGCTCGGCGGCATGGATATCTGGCGAATGGACACGGTCGGCTGGGCGCTCATACAGACTTTGGTACTTGCGGTCATCGGCGGGGTTCTCGCAGCGTTCGCCGCCGCGCCGATGGCGTGGCTGTCGGTGCGCGCGCCGGGTCGCCTGCAGCGGCTACTCGAAGCTTGCCACTATTATGTCGGCTCGCTGCCCGGCGTTGTCGTCGCGCTGGCGCTGGTGTCGATCACCGTTCGGCTGGTATTGCCGCTCTACCAGACCTTCGCGACGCTGATCCTCGCCTATGTCCTCCTATTCCTGCCCAGAGCGATGGTGGGGCTCCGCGCCAGCATCGCGCAGGCCCCGGTCGAGCTCGAGCGGGCGGCCATGGCGCTCGGCCGCACGTCGGGCCAGGCCGTGCGGCAGGTCACTATGAGGCTTGCGGCACCCGGCGCTGCCGCCGCCGTCGCCCTTTCCGCGCTCGGCATCACAAACGAGCTGACCGCCACGCTGATGCTCTCGCCGAACGGCACCGAGACGCTGGCAACAAAATTCTGGTCGCTGACCAGCGAGATCGACTACGTTTCCGCAGCACCCTATGCCTTCATGATGGTGGTCCTGTCGCTGCCGCTAACCCTTCTTCTCTACGTCCAATCCAAGCGAACGGCCGGGCAATGACACTGCTTACGATCAAAGACATCAGCAAGCGCTACGGCCCGGTGCAGGCTCTTGACGGCATCGACTTCGAGGTTGCGTCGGGCAGCCGCACCGCCGTCGTCGGTCCATCGGGTTCAGGCAAAACGACCCTGCTGCGTCTTATCGCCGGCTTCGAAGCGCCGGACAGGGGCCGCGTGGTTCTCGACGGCGAGACACTGGCGGATGGGTCGTCGATCGTACCTCCGCATCGCCGCGGCATAGGCATCGTCTCGCAGGACGGCGCGCTTTTTCCGCACCTGAGCGTCGCCGACAATATCGGCTTCGGCATAGAGCGCGGCGCCGCCGACCGTGAACGCCGGATTGCCTCGCTGATCGATATGGTCGAGCTCGACCGCGGCATGCTTGCCCGCCGGCCGCACCAGCTCTCCGGCGGACAGCAGCAGCGTGTGGCGCTTGCCCGCGCGCTTGCCCGCAAGCCGCGTCTCATGCTGCTCGACGAGCCCTTTTCGGCGCTCGACACCGGATTGCGCGAAAATATGCGCAAGGCCGTGGCACGCGTGCTGCAGACCGCCGGAATTACCGCCATCCTCGTCACGCACGATCAGGCCGAAGCGCTTTCTTTTGCCGATCAGGTCGCCGTGCTGCGCGACGGGCGCCTGATCCAGGCGGGCACGCCGCAGAGCCTCTACCGCTGTCCGCGCGACCGGGAGACCGCCACCTTTCTCGGCGACGCGATCCTCCTTGCGGCTGATCTCGGTGACGGTTTTGCCGATTGCGCACTTGGCCGCGTGGCGACGGATGGCGCGGCGCGCGGCGGCCGCGGCGAGCTCATGCTTCGTCCGGAACAGTTGCAGCTGTCGGCCTGCGGCGCCGAAACATCTGCCGCCTGCACGGGCAGGGTCGCGGACGTCGAATTCGGCGGCGCGGTATGCACCGTCACACTGGCGCTCGAAGGCGGAGCGCCGCTGGTGATCAAGAGTTCGAGCCTCGACTTGCCTGAAGTCGGCAGCACGGTCGGCATCACAGTGCTCGGCAAGGCACATGTGTTCGAGGGCGGGCCAAAGTCGTAAGACGCTTTCGGGCAGCGTTCCCGAAAGCGCCTCGTAAGTGCGTCAGCCGCGCGCGACGTGGAGATCGCGGGGCAGCTCGGATAGGATCTCCGGACCAGTTTCACGCAGGATCACGATTTCTTCGAGCCGGATGCCGAAACGGCCGGGCAGATAGATGCCGGGCTCGATCGAGAAGACCATGCCTTCGTCGAGAACGGTTTCGGATGTGGACGTGATGTAGGGCGGCTCGTGGATATCGATCCCGAGGCCGTGCCCGGTGCGGTGGACGAAGTACTCGCCGTAGCCCGCCGCAGTGATCACGTCGCGCGCCGCAGCGTCGATCTCGCGGGCGCGAACGCCGGGCTTCGCCGCCGCAAGCGCCGCCTGCACGGCCCTTTCGACGATCGCGTGGATTTCGACATAGCCCTCCGGCGGTCGACCGACCACTGCCATCCGCGTCATGTCGCTCGGGAAACCATCCTTGCGGCCGCCGATGTCGATCACGACAGCGTCGCCATCCGCGATCACCCGATCGCTGGTGGCATGGTGAGGGAACGCGCCGTTAGGGCCGGCCCCGACGATCCAGAAGGCGGCTTCGGCACCTTCGGACGAAAAATGGGCGCGGATTTCCGCGGCAAGCTCTTCCTCGGTCATACCGACGCGGACCGTCGCGAAGGCCTTCTGCATCGCGCGGTCATTGATGGCGGCGTTCATCTTCAGCGCTTCGTATTCGCCGCCGTCCTTGCGCATCCTGAGCGCGCCGAGGGTGGTTTCGGTGAAGATGCGGCCGGTCTCCTTCGGCAGGGCGTCGAGCAGCAGCAGCGCGAAATCAGCTCGCATGGTCTCGTCGAGTACGACCGAGCCGGGTGCTTCCGCTCCGATCGCGGCAAGCGCTTGCTGCAATGCGGCCCGGGGGCCGTCGGCGTCGGACCAGTTGAAAAAGGTGATGTCGGTATGCTCGCGGCTTCCCTCCGCGTTGAGGGCGGGCATCAGGAAGGCTTGCTGCTGGGGCGCGATCAGTAGCAGGCAGGGCCGCTCGTCGGGATGCGGATGAAAGCCGAGGATCCAGTCCATATGCGATCCCGGGGCGATGGCAACGAGGCCGGTCCCGGTCTCCTTCATCTTCGCCCGCAGCGCTGCGAGGCGAATGTCGGTGCGTTTGCTCATGTCAAAATCGTCCTGTCATTGGATTTGCGGCGCCGGGCGCGCGATGGCGCCAGGCGGTTAGCTCTTGCTGGCAAGGGCAGGATCAGGCGAGCGCCTGAAGTATCCTCACCCAGGAACGAATGCCCTTATGAAAGGAATTCAATTCGTATTTCTCGTTCGGAGAATGGATACGGTCGTCGCTGAGGCCGAATCCGACCAGCAACGATTCCATGCCGAGCAGCTTCTGGAAGTCGCCGACGATCGGGATCGATCCGCCCATTCCGATAATGACGGCGGGTTTCGGCCATTCCGCCGAAAGCGCGTCCTTGGCCTTGTTCAGAAGCACCGAATCGTAGGGCAGCTGGATCGCCGGCGAGCCGCCATGCGGGTGGAATTCCACCGAGCAGTCGGCCGGTATCTTCGAGCGCACATAGGCGCGGAAGCTTTCGCGGATCAGAGCCGGATCCTGCTTGCCGACGAGGCGGAAGGACACCTTGGCCGAAGCCTTGGCCGCGATGACAGTCTTGAAACCTTCGCCGGTATAGCCGCCGACGATGCCGTTCACCTCCGCGGTCGGGCGCGCCCAGGTGAGTTCCAGCACCGAGCGGCCCTTTTCGCCCGACGGGACGGAAAGGCCGATCTCGCCCAAGAATTTCTCGGTGGTGGCACCGAGCTTGTCCCATGTCGCGCGGATATCCGCCGGCACCTCTTCGACGCCGTGGTAGAAGCCGGGCAAGGTCACCGTGCCGGTCGCATCGTGCAGTCCGGCGAGAATATCGGAGAGAATATGGATCGGGTTTGCGGCAGCGCCGCCGAACATGCCCGAATGCAGGTCGCGATCGGCAGCCGTGATGACGATCTCTTCGCCGACGAGGCCGCGCAGCCCAGCGGCGATCGCCGGCGTTTCCGGGTCCCACATGCCGGTATCGCAGACGAGCGCGAAATCGGCCTTGAGCTCGTCGGCATGGGCCTTAAGGAATGGCTTTAACGACGGAGAGCCGGACTCTTCCTCGCCTTCGAACAGGATGGTGATGCGGCATGGGAGCGCCCCTGTCGTCTCCTTGTACGCGCGGCAGGCCTCGACGAAAGTCATCAACTGCCCCTTGTCGTCGGAAGTGCCGCGGCCGGTGATGATCTTGCGGCCGCTGTCGCCCGTCTTGACGGCCGGCGCGAACGGATCGTTTTCCCAGAGCTCGATCGGATCGACTGGCTGCACATCGTAGTGCCCGTAGAAAAGGAGATTGGGCGCGTTGGGGCTCGCGCCGTCGTGATGGGCAACCACCATGGGGTGGCCGGACGTGTCTCGCACCGATGCCGTAAAGCCGATGGAGCTCAGGTAGGCGACCAGCCAATCTGCCGCCTTGCGGACGTCCGCCTTGAATGCCGGATCCGTCGAAATCGACTTGATCCGTAGCAGCTCGAACAATTTGTCGAGGCTTGAGGGGAGGTTTTCGTCCGCGCGGGAAAGCACCCGCGAAATGTCAGTCATATCCTGCTCCTTTCAATTTCGGGGCGGACGATAGACCAAAGTTTTCACGGTTTCGAGGCGGGGCGTGGGGAAATTTTACCCATGCCGGAAACGTGAACGGCGGACCCGTTGGGCCTAGAGCCGTTTGGCGTTTTCGAGGATGCGGCGGATATATTCGAAAAGCAGCTCGCGTTCGAAGGCGCGAAAGCCCTTGAACAGATCCTGGTCGGCAGCAATCGCCGCTTCGACGGCCTCCGCCTGCATCGCCGATGCCTTGGGCGTCAGGAAGATTAGCTGCGCGCGCTTGTCATGCGGGTGCGGCCGACGTTCGATCAGGCCATCGCGCTCCATGCGTGCAAGCGTATTGGCCATGGTCGCCTGTTCGATATCGACGCGCTCGAGGAGCTGCTTCTGGGTGAGCCCGTCCTCGGACCATAGTTCGACGAGGATCGGAAACTGACCGGGCGAAAAACCGAGCCCCGCCGCGCGCTGCTGCAGCGAGCGCGTAAAACCCTTGGCCAGCTGACTGGCAAGGTATGCCGCAGAGTCCATCCGGTTGTAGCCCATGAGTGTCAAATATGCCCAATATCGCGGCAAAACAATGAATAAATCGCAGGCGATTTAAGTCACGGGCAGGATGAGGGCCGTTTGCGGTTCTCGATGTCATGGGAAGAGAAAAGCCGCCATGGTTTGGAGGTGGGACCATGGCGGCTTGAAATGGGGACAAAGGCCCGGAGAGGGGGATAAGGCCTTTGTCCAAGCCTGACGTGGCGGGGACAGGCCGTCGTCAGACCCTCGGCGTGATCATCGCCGGTATTCTAGAAATGTGGTCGCGAATCCGGTTTTTCAAGGGAATGGGCCCACCTGATCAATTACAATTTAGTAACGTTTCAGTGAGTGATCGCATGCTCGCGGAGATAAGGTGACACCGAAGGCGGGTATGGACGTTGACGGGACGGCGCGTTATCCATGCTCCCCATGAAAAAAGGTGATCATCTCTTTCTCGTCGACGGTTCGGGTTTTATCTTCCGTGCCTTTCACGCCCTGCCGCCGCTGACGCGCAAGTCCGATGGGCTGCCGGTCGGCGCCGTGTCCGGCTTCTGCAATATGCTCTGGAAGCTTTTGACGTCGGCGCGCGACACGTCCGTCGGCGTCACTCCGACGCATTTCGCCGTCATCTTCGACTATTCCTCGAAGACTTTCCGGAAAGATATCTACGACGCCTACAAGGCGAACCGGTCGGCGCCACCTGAAGAGCTGATCCCGCAGTTCGGCCTCATTCGTCAGGCGACGCGCGCCTTCAATCTGCCCTGCATCGAGACCGAGGGCTACGAAGCGGACGATATCATAGCCACCTATGCAAGGCAGGCCGAAGCCGTTGGTGCGGACGTCACCATCGTTTCGTCCGACAAGGATCTGATGCAACTCGTGACGGCCTCGGTCGCCATGTACGACAGCATGAAGGACAAGCAGATCGGCATCGCCGATGTCATCGAGAAATGGGGCGTGCCGCCGGAAAAGATGATCGACCTGCAGGCAATGACCGGCGACAGCGTCGACAACGTTCCCGGTATTCCCGGCATCGGCCCGAAAACGGCGGTCCAGCTCATCGAGGAATTCGGCGATCTGGACACGCTGCTTCAGCGCGCCGGCGAGATCAAGCAGCAGAAGCGCCGCGAAACGATCATCGCCAACGCCGACATGGCGCGCCTTTCGCGCGAATTGGTGACGCTCAAGACCGACGTCCCGCTGGATCTGCCACTCGACGCGCTCGTCCTTGAAAAACAGAACGGCCCGCTGCTGATCGGCTTCTTGAAGGCGATGGAATTCACTTCGCTGACGCGCCGCGTTGCCGAGGCCTGCGATTGCGATGCTTCCACCATCGAGGCCGTCAGCGTGAAGGTGGAGTGGGGAAATGCCGCGCATGGTCCCGACCTCGACACCGGCGAGGCGGGGACGCTCGTGGCGGGAGCGGCGGCTGAGCCGGCAGGCCCGACGGTCGCCGTTCCCAACGAAAAGAAGTTCCGTCCTCCGGGTGTGGATACCGCCGAGCCGGGCGAGCTCGTCAAGGCGCGTTCCTCCTATTTCACATCCGCGGCGATCGACCACTCCGGTTATGTGACGATCCGTGATGTCGAAACCCTGGATCGTTGGCTCAACGCAGCGCGCGAAACCGGCCTCGTTGCCTTCGACACCGAGACAACGTCGCTCGATGCCATGCAGGCCGAACTCGTCGGTATCTCGCTCGCGATCGCCGACAATGTGGATAACCCGTCGGGCACGTCCATCCGCGCCGCTTACGTGCCGCTCGGCCACAAGACGGGCGTCGGTGATCTCCTCGGCGGTGGGCTGGCGGAGAACCAGATCCCAATGCGCGAGGCGCTGCCGCGGCTGAAGGCGCTGCTCGAGGATGCCTCTATCCTGAAGGTCGCGCAGAACCTCAAATACGACTACCTCGTCATGAAGCGGCACGGCATCGAGATCCGAAGCTTCGACGATACGATGCTGATGTCCTACGTGCTCGACGGCGGAGCGAACAACGGCCACGGCATGGACGGACTGTCGGAAAAGTGGTTGGGCCACACGCCGATCGCCTACAAGGACGTGGCCGGCAGCGGCAAGGCGAACGTCTCGTTCGATCTCGTCGATATCCAGCGCGCGACCGACTATGCCGCCGAAGACGCCGATGTGACGTTGCGCCTCTGGATGGTTCTGAAGCCGCGCCTTGCAGCCGCGGGCCTGACAAGTGTCTATGAGCGGCTGGAGCGTCCGCTGGTGGCTGTCCTCGCCAGCATGGAGGCGAGAGGCATCACCGTCGATCGTCAGATCCTTTCGCGGCTTTCAGGCGAACTGGCGCAAGGTGCCGCCGGACTGGAGGACGAGATCTATCGGCTTGCCGGCGAGCGCTTCAACATCGGCTCGCCCAAGCAGTTGGGCGATATCCTCTTCGGCAAGATGAGGCTTTCGGGCGGCAGCAAGACGAAGACCGGCCAATGGTCGACTTCGGCGAGCGTGCTTGAAGATCTGGCGGTTGCCGGCTTCGAGCTGCCCCGCAAGATCGTCGACTGGCGCCAGCTGACGAAACTCAAGTCGACCTATACGGACGCGCTGCCCGGCTACGTGCATCCCGAGACGAAGCGGGTTCATACATCCTATGCGATGGCGGCGACCTCGACCGGGCGTCTTTCCTCCTCGGAGCCGAACCTGCAGAACATTCCGGTGCGCACGGCCGAGGGCCGCAAGATCCGCACCGCCTTTATCTCGACGCCCGGCCACAGGCTGGTCTCCGCGGACTATAGCCAGATCGAGCTCAGGGTTCTCGCGCATGTCGCGGAAATTCCGCAACTCAAGCAGGCGTTTTCGGACGGCATCGACATTCACGCCATGACGGCATCCGAAATGTTCGGCGTGCCCGTCGAGGGGATGCCCGGAGAAGTTCGCCGGCGCGCCAAGGCGATCAATTTCGGCATCATCTACGGTATCTCCGCTTTCGGTCTTGCCAACCAGCTGTCGATCGAGCGGTCGGAGGCGGGGGACTACATCAGGAAGTATTTTGAGCGCTTCCCCGGCATCCGCGACTACATGGAAGGCGCCAAGGTGACGGCGCGCGACAAGGGCTATGTCGAGACGATCTTCGGTCGCCGCGTCCATTATCCGGAAATCCGCTCGTCCAACCCATCGGTGCGGGCGTTCAACGAGCGCGCCGCGATCAACGCACCCATACAGGGCTCCGCCGCCGACGTCATTCGCCGCGCCATGGTCAAGATGGAGCCGGCGCTTGCCAAGGCCGGGCTCAGCGAGCGCGTGCGCATGCTCTTGCAGGTGCACGACGAACTGATCTTCGAGGTGGAGGACGCCGACGTCGAAAGCGCCGTACCCATCATCGTCTCTGTCATGGAGAACGCGGCCATGCCGGCGGTTTCGATGCGGGTGCCGTTGAAGGTCGATGCGCGGGCAGCGAACAACTGGGATGAGGCGCACTGAGTACGTGCCGTCGCTGTTGGATTGACAGAGCTTAGCCGACCGGTGGCAACAGTGCCCCCAGAACGGCGATGATCTTTTCTCCGGCGTCTTCGACGGTGCCGCTGTTGTCGATATCGGCGACGTCGAACGCACCTTCGACGGTCAACGAGGCGCGGGAAAGACGCTGCATGATATCTTCGCTGGTCTCACGGCCACGTGCCGCCAGCCGGACGGCGAGTACATCGCGGCGAGCCGTTACGTTGACGACCTTCAGGCGTGGAAATGCATCCCGGAAACGGGAAAGCGCCGAGCGCGAACCGTTGGCGATGACGAGATGGCCGCCGCGTAGCCGCTCGAATACCTCGGTGGGAATGCCGTAGCGAAGTCCGTGGGCATTCCACCAGACGGCAAAGGCGCCGGCCTCTTGCATCGCGTCGAAATCCGCTTCGGAAACGCTGTCGTGATCCTCACTGGCGGCGTCCGGCGCACGCGTGATGATGCGGCGGACGAAATGGACGTCGGGCCTGCCTACGAAATGGCTGGCCGCCAACGCCATCAGCGTGTCCTTGCCGGCGCCGCTCGGGCCGACGACGGCGACCATCGTGCCGCCTTTAGCGAGCGCGTCCGCGTCGGCGGGCTGCGAGGATGCGAAAGGCGCCGTCATGCGACGCGACGGCCTTCGCGCCAGACGGAGCGGGTAACCGGCACGCCTTCGTCGCGACGCACGCGCACGAGATCGGCGCGCAGGCCTGCCGCGATCCGGCCGCGATCGTCAAGGCTGACGGTGCGCGCCGGCGTTGCCGTGACCATGGCGAGCGCCTTCGGCAGCGAAATGCCTTCGACCTCGTCCGCCAGGATGAAGGGCGCATGCAACAGGCTGAGCGGAACGTAATCGGACGACAAGACGTCGAGCACGCCCGCCTCGGCGAGATCGCGGGCCGCGATGTTGCCGGAATGCGACTTGCCGCGCACGATGTTCGGCGCGCCCATCAACACGCTCATACCGGCGCCGTGCGAAGCTCTCGCCGCTTCGAAGCTGGTCGGGAACTCGGCGAGGCGCACACCGTAGGCGATCGCCTCGTCGACATGCGCAAGCGTTGCGTCGTCGTGGCTTGCGATGGTGATGCCGCGCGCGGCGCAAACCTTGGAGATCGCGTCGCGGTGCGGCTTGGCAAAGCGGGCCGACAGCTCCTTGCGTTGAGCGACGAAGCGCGCGAAGGCCTCGTCACTCAAGCCGCGCTTCGTTTGATAGTAGAGGGTATACTGCTCCATCGTCTGGAACTGGCGCTGGCCGGGCGCATGGTCCATCAGCGACACAAGCTTCACATGCGGATCGTTGCGGAAATCCTCGAAGTGCTGCAGCACGTTGTCGGAGGCAACCTCGCAACGCAGGTGAATGAGGTGATCGGCGCGCAACCGGTCTTCGCGCTGCGCCGCCTGAATGGCATCGGCCATGTCGCGCATTTCGCCATGCTCGAAACCGCCATCTTCGTCGGAGCCCATACGAAGGCAGTCGAAGACGGTGGTGATGCCGGAGGTCACGACCTGCGCGTCATGGGCCTGGATTGCCGCGGTTTTGTGCCAGCGGACGCCGGGACGCGGCGAATAGTGCGATTCCAGGTGATCGGTGTGAAGTTCGACCAGCCCCGGGATCAGATAGTCACCCTCCATGTCCTCGCCAACGGTCGAGCGGCCCTCGGAAATATCCGCAATCCGACCGTCGCGAATAAGCACCGAGCCGGAAAGAATATCGTCTTCAAGGACGATGCGGGCGTTCGAGAGGACGGTTTCCTTGGTCATGGCATTGTCTTTCAGCTTTGGGCGCCGGCAAGCGGCAGCCAGGAATGAACGGTAAAGGGGCCGCCGCGCTCGCGCTCGACGAAAACGGCAATGCTTGCAATCGCAAGCGGCCGGCCGATGTGTGCGGAAAAGCGCTCGCGCAGCAGATCGCGAACGGCGGGCTGCCGCTCTCGGCCGACCGGGCCGGTCAGCGTCATGTGAAAACGAAACTCGTCCATCACATAAGGGTAGCCCCAGCGCAGAAGATTGGCACGCTCGGCCGCGCTCAATCCCTCCGGCTTTCTCCGCGCGGCATCCGCTTCGGAGAGGGCGGCGCGGAAGGGTTCGAACGACCTGACCACCTTGGCGGCGAATTCCTGCAGCGGCGGATGGAGCGATCCGGGAACAAGCGCGAAGAAATGACCGAGTTCTCCCAGCACGAGCTCCGGAAGTTCGAAGGCCGGCATACGCCTCGCGAAGTCCGAGACGGTGTCGATGAGGTCGTTCTCGGTCACGGACGCAGCGAGCTCGAATGGCGCCTTCAGCGTCGCATGAAAACCGTAGCGGCGCGGATCGGCGGTCAGGTTCGCGTGGTCCTCGGCGCTGAACGGCCCGGCCTCGGGCGTGGCGTGCGCTTCGCCGGAGAATGCGTCGCGGCCCAGCCACTGGGCGGCGAGATCGGTCAGTGCATCGTGCCTCGGCGGCGTGAAATAGAGAGCGTAACGCAAGGGAATATCCTTGGAGATCGAGGTGAGCGGCCACTGTTCCTTGATTTGCCGGCAAACCGCAAGACAGGCTCGGCGCTATAGCATTTCGATGACAGAATGATGATGGGGGCACGGCTCCCCGGCATCATTCTCAGCGACCGGTTCTCGTCCCCATCAGCCGATGGCGCAGCGCGTTGGAAGCGGCGTCGAAAAGGAAGACGACGAGCAGGATCAGCAGCACCATATAGGCGACGTTCTGCCAGTTCGCGTTGGTGCGCATCGCTTCCCAGAGCTTGAGGCCGATACCGCCCGCGCCAACGGCGCCAATGATCGTCGCGCCGCGCACGTTCGATTCCCACTGGTAGAGCGTCTGGCTGACGAACACCGGTACGATCTGCGGCATAATGCCGTAGCGATGCACGAGCGTGGTCGGGGCACCCGTGGATTTCACGCCTTCGCGCGGCTTGTTGTCGATGTTTTCAAGACCTTCGGCGTAAAGTTTGCCGAGCGTTCCGGTCTCCGTCAGGAAAATGGCACCCGAGCCCGCAAGCGGTCCCGGGCCGAAGGCACGGGTAAGGAAGAGCGCCCAGATCAGCATGTCGACCGAGCGCAGAAAGTCGAAGAAGCGCTTCAGCAGCTGGTTGACCAGCCGGTTCGGCGTGATGTTTCGGGCCGCCACGAAGGCCAGCGGGAACGCCACGAGCGCGCCGAGCAGCGTTCCGAGGAAGGCCATGACGATGGTCTGGAAGAGCTTGGTCCAAACGTCGCCATGCTGCCAGGCATTGTTGTGCCATATGTTGTCCAGCGCCAGCGAAAGATTGGATTGCTCCGGCTTGATGCGCGGCCCGGAGACGATCAGGCTGACGACCTCGGCGGCCGGCTTGCCGAAGAACGGCGACTGCGTATCGAAGATGAAGTTCGGCCATCCGAGGAAGCGCTTGCGCACCTTGACGCGGTCGGCCGAGATGCTGACGTCACCCGAAAATCCCATGTCGGCGACAATATTGTCCTCGTGAACGGTGACCCAGGAGGGCGTGGCGCCCTCAACCCGCGGAACCTCGCCGCCGATGTCGATAGGGACGGTTGCGCCATGCGCCGTCAGAATGACCTGCTTGCCCGATATCTCGACCTGGCGGCTTGGACCGCTGACCGACACTTCGATGCTGCCGTCGGGACGATTGGCGATCCAGTCGGGATGGGGATCGTTGCCGAGCGGCGAAAAGCGCGGATAGTGGACCTGAATGCCACCGTCCTTGATGCGGAATTCTGGCTGGACGTCGTAGCTCACCCATTGCGTGAGGTAGATGCCGAAACGCTCCCAGTGTGCTTCGGCCACCAGCTTCGGCAGGTTGAAGAACCACGTCGCGTAGATGCAATACAAGAGCACGCCGATAACGATCATCAGGCCGCCGAAGCGCTGTTTGAACGAGCGCCGAAACAATTCCGGATAGCGGTCCTCGATCTCTTGCAGTCGGGTGGCGGACAATACCGTCATGAGAGCCTCAGTGCTGAATAAGGAAAGCGTGGTCGCCGACGAGCTTGCGCCGGATCCAGGCGGATAGATGGTCGACAGCGACGATGGTGATGAAGAGCAGCCCGACGAGGGCGACGGTCTTTGCGCCGAAACCACGCGAAATCGAAAGCTTGAGCTCTTCGCCGATACCGCCGCCCCCGACTGCGCCGATAATGGTGGAGGCGCGCACATTGATTTCGACGCGCAGCAACACATAGGACATCATGTTCGGCAAAACCTGCGGCAATGCGGCGAACCGGACGCGCTCGATCCAACTGCCGCCAGCGGCGCGAATTCCCTCGTCGGGTCTCATGTCGATGTTCTCGATCACTTCGTAGAACAGTTTTCCGAGCGCGCCGATCGAATGCAGACCGACCGCCATGATCGCGGCCACTGGGCCGATGGACAGAACGGCCGCGAAGAGGCCGGCGATGACGATTTCCGGGAAGGCGCGCAAAAGCTCCATCACGCGCTTGAGGCAGACGCGCAGCGCATTCGACGGAGCGAGATTGCGCGCGACCAGAAAACTGAGCGGCAAGGCGAAAAGGAAACCGATGATGGTCGAGAGAAGGGCGATATTGATCGTGATGATCATCAGTTCGAAATATTCGGGAATATAGAAGCTGCCCCAGACATAAACACGTCCTTGGGCGAAGTTATATTCCTCGCCGGTCGCCTTGTTGGGGCTCGCAATATCGAACAGCGCGCGCCACACGTCATTCCAGTCTTTCGGGACGAGCCAGCTCAAAAAATCAAAAAGGTGAGGGAGGCGATCGAAAAAGTGGCCGGCATTGCTTTCGTCGGCAAAGCGCACCGAGCTGACAAAGGCCGCGAGCAAAATTACGAGGCCGAGGACCGTGTAGAAACGGCGCCGGGCCGCCAGCTTTTCCCAGGCCGTTACGATCTCGCCCGTGCTCTGCATCTGCACTTGTGTATCGGCAATAGTCATCCGTGCCGCCCTTTATCAAGAAAAAGGCGGCCGTAGCCGGCCGCCCCAGAGGTCGATGAAACGATCAGCCGCCGATCGCTGCCTTGCGGGCGTCGATGATGGCCTGGTAGAACTCCGGCTTGACCGGAACGTAGCCCTTGAAGTCGCCGCCTTCGACGGCGTTGAAGCACTGGGCGTCCTTCTGCGGCAGGGCCGTGAAGAAGCTGGCGAGCTTCGTCTGCCATTCTTCGCCGAGTTCGGTGCGAACGACCAGCGGGCCGTTCGGGATCAGCGGCGAGCGCCAGACTTCGACGAGCTTGTTCGGGTCGACCGAGCCCTTGGCAACGACTTTGTGGAAGGTGCCGGAGGTGAAGCCGTCCTTGAAGTCGCCGAGGCCGGAGGAGTCGTCGACAGCGATGTCGACCTTGCCGTCATAGGCGGCAAGCAGGTTGTTCTCGTGACCGCCGTTGAACTGGGTCTTGGCGAAGAACTGCTCGTTCGGAACGCCGGTGTCCCTCGGGATCTGCGTCAGCGGGATCAGGTAGCCGGAGGTGGAGTCCGGATCGGCATAGCCAAGCGTCTTACCCTTGGCGTCCTTGATGGACTTGATGCCGGAGGACTTCAGCGCCAGGCCGATCGAGTAGTAGCCGGTCGAACCGTCGGTCTGTTGCGTGGTCAGGATCGGGGTGACGGCCTTCGGGTCCTTGATGTAGGTGGCCGCATAGCCGGAAGAGCCGAGTTCCGCGAAGTCGAGCGTGCCGCCCAGCAGGCCCTGGATGACGCCGTCATAGTCGGCGGCCGGGAAGAGCGAAACCTTCTCAAAGCCGAATTCCTGCTTCAGGTGATCGGCAAGGCAAGCGAAGTTGCGCAGGCGATCGGCTTCATTTTCTCCGCCGAGAATGCCGATGCGGAATTCCTTGAGGTCTGCGGCAGCGGCACCGCCGGCAAGCGCCAGAAGCGCTGTTGCGGCAAGTAGGGTCTTCTTCAACATGAATAGTCTCCTGATTGGCCGGGGCTTCCGGCGTTTCTTCGAGTGCAAGAGTGTGCCCTTGACGCGGGCCTTCGATCCCGGCTGACTCCGATCAGAGCCCGGCCAGCGCCAGCGGTTGCAGGCCGGCGGATGCGTTTTCCGCGGCAGGCGCGGGGAGGTTGGCGGGGTTGATGCTGGTGGAGGTCATGCCCTCGTTGATGCCGGCGCCATCCTTGTCGGTTCCGTAGATCGCATTGACCACATCCGCGGTCAGATCCGACGGCGGGCCGTCAAAGACGACGCGGCCGCCCGCCATGCCGATGATCCGTTCGCAATAGCTGCGGGCGGTGTCCAGCGTGTGCAGGTTTGTGACGACGGTGATGCCATTGCGTTCGTTGATGTCGCGCAGCGCGTCCATGACGATCTTGGCGTTCAGAGGATCGAGCGATGCGATCGGCTCGTCGGCGAGCATCATCTTGGGATCCTGCATCAGGGCGCGGGCGATGGCCACGCGTTGCTGCTGCCCGCCAGACAGGGTGCCGGCAGGCTGAAGCGCTGTCTGTTCGATACCCAGCCTCTCCAATGCGGCGATCGCCTCGATGCGCTCCTCGCGGGTAAAGATGTTGAGAAGGCTCAGTCCAGTGGAACGATGATTGAGGCGCCCAAGGAGAACGTTGGTGAGCACGTCGAGGCGTGGCACCAGATTGAATTGCTGGAAGATCATCGCGCAGTCGCGGTGCCAGTTGCGCCGGCCAGCGCCACGCAGCGCGGAAACCGCAACGCCGTTAAAATGGATGGAACCGGAGGTCGGATCGGCAAGGCGGTTGATCATGCGTAGCAGCGTCGACTTGCCCGCACCGGAGCGGCCGATGATGCCGACCATCTGGCCCTGCGGAATGCTTAAGCTGACGGAATCGACCGCGAGTTTGTTTCCAAAGCGGCGTGATACGTTCTTCAGCTCGAACATGATGCTGTCCCCTTCAAGGTTGCATCGCTCCTTTCTCGTCCTGACGGTCGGTCAGGCAAGAGAACAGAGCACGGTAAGACGGACGCGTGCGGGCACGAGAAATCGACGCCCGGCGGCTGTAGGCGCGTGCACTCGATATGAGGCTACGCATTAGCCTCGGTTCATGAATGCCCGATGTCAGATTTGTGTAACTGCTGTTACAAAGGCTCATCCATTGGGATGACCTGCATTGCTCGTGTCAGCCGCCGTGGCGGACGAGGAATTCCTCGGCAGATAAGGCCCGGAAATCGTCGAGGGCGGTGCGCAGGCGCGCATGGTCCCAATCCCACCATGCAAGCCTGTCCATTCGCTCGCCGACGGCCCGGGTGAAGCGCTCGCGGATCAGCTTTGCCGGCACCCCGCCGACGATTGCATAGGGCGCTACATCCTTCGACACGACGGCACCGGCACCGATCACCGCCCCATTGCCGACGGTCACGCCGGGCAGCACCGTGGCGCCGTGCCCGATCCAGACGTCATGGCCGATGACAACGCGATGGTCGCGCCGCCAGGTGAAGAAGTCGGTCTCCATATCGGCATCCGGCCAGTAGTCGGCGGCGCGATAAGTGAAGTGGTGCAGCGTCGCCCGCCAGGTCGGATGGTTGGTGGCGTTGATGCGCACGGCTGCCGCGATGTTCACGAACTTGCCGATGGTGGCACACCAGATCGCTCCGTCCTGCATGACGTATGAATAGTCGCCAAGCTCGACTTCCTCGATGCGGCAGCGCTCGGAAACTTCCGTGTAGCGACCGAGCGTCGAGTTCTTGACGCTGGCCGTCTCATGGAGATAGGGCGTCGTTTCGGAGAGTTTGCGGCTCATGCGGCGGCCTTTCGCGGCGAGAATTTGCTGACGTCGAGGATGCGGTCGCCGACGGCCTCGCGCACTTCCTCGTCATGAAAGATGCCCAGCAACGCAACGCCCTGGCGCTTCTTTTCCTCGATCATGTCGATAACGACCCGGCGGTTGACTGCATCGAGCGAGGCGGTCGGCTCGTCGAGGAGGAGGATCGCGTGGTCGGTGATGAAGCCGCGCGCAATGTTGACGCGCTGCTGCTCGCCGCCGGAGAAGGTCGCGGGCGGCAGCTGCCACAGTTCCCGCGGCAGGTTGAGCTTCTTCAGGAGTTCGGCTGCGCGCTCGCGCGCGGATGCGGCATTCTCGCCGCGGGCAACGAGCGGTTCGGCGACGACGTCAAGTGCCGCCACGCGCGGAACTGTCCGCAAGAATTGGCTGACGTACCCAAGCGTTTCGCGACGTACGTCGATGACTGTTCGCGGATCGGCGGAGGCGAGATCGACGATCCGCTGCTGGTGGGCGATCAGGATCTGGCCGCCATCGACGGCGTAGTTGCCGTAGATCATCTTGAGCAGCGAGCTCTTGCCGATGCCGGACGGGCCGCCGAGCACGACGCATTCGCCGCTGGCGACGGAAAAGGAAACGTCGGCGACGACAGGCAGGCGGATGCCGTCGCGCAGATGCATGGTGAAGCTCTTGGAGACTTCGGAGACGACGAGGGGCGTTGCCATGATTTCCTCCGGGGTCAAACTTGCAGGATCGAGGAGACGAGGAGCTGCGTATAGGGCTCGCGAGGGTCGTCGAGGACACGGTCGGTCAGGCCTTGTTCGATCACCTGGCCGTCCTTCATCACCATCATGCGGTGGGACAGCAGGCGCGCAACCGCGAGATCGTGCGTGACGATAATCGCCGAAAGGCCAAGGTCGTGCACGAGGCCGCGCACGAGGTCGAGCAGGCGCGCCTGCACCGACACATCCAGCCCGCCGGTCGGCTCGTCCATAAAGACGAGGCGCGGGCCGGTAACCAGATTGCGGGCGATCTGCAGGCGTTGGCGCATGCCGCCCGAGAAGGCACGGGGCTGGTCGTCGACGCGGTCGGCGTCGATCTCGACCCGCTCCAGCCAGTCGATCGCGGTGGCGCGGATGTTGCCGTAGTGCCGGTTGCCGACGGCCATCAGCCGTTCGCCGACGTTGGCACCCGCCGATACCGTCATGCGCAAGCCGTCGGCCGGGTTCTGGTGCACGAAGCCCCAGTCCGTGCGCATCAGGAAGCGGCGTTCCGCCTCGCTCATGCGGAAGAGTTCGCGATAGGTGCGGTCGCGCATGTGGTATTCGACGCTGCCTGTGGTGGGCAGCAGCCGCGTCGAGATGCAGTTGAGCAGCGTCGTCTTGCCGGAGCCGCTTTCTCCGACGATTGCCAGAACTTCGCCGGGCCAGAGATCAAAGGAAACGTCACGGCATCCGGTACGTCCGCCGTAATATTTCGAGATGTCCTTGACCTTGAGGAGTGGTGTCGTGCTCATTCGGCAGCCTCCGTCGCCAGCATGGCCCCAACATGCCCCTTTGCGCGGCGGCCTTCGCAGTGGTCGGTATCGGAGCAGACGAACATGCGTCCGCCCCGGTCGTCGAGGATGACCTCGTCGAGATAGACATCTTCAGCGCCGCAGAGCGCACAGGGCTTGTCGAAGCGCTGCACTTCGAAGGGATGGTCCTCGAAGTCGAGGCTGACGACCTCGGTATAGGGCGGGACTGCGTAGATGCGTTTTTCGCGGCCCGCGCCGAAAAGCTGCAGAGCGTCCGAAAGATGCATTTTCGGATTGTCGAACTTCGGCGTCGGCGAGGGGTCCATGACGTAACGGCCAGCCACCTTCACCGGATAGGCATAGGTCGTCGCGATGCGGCCGTTGCGGGCGATGTCCTCGTAGAGCTTCACATGCATCAGTCCGTATTCCTCGAGCGCATGCATCTTGCGGGTCTCGGTCTCGCGCGGTTCGAGGAAGCGCAGCGGTTCCGGTATCGGCACCTGATAGACCAGCACCTGGTTGTCGTTGAGCGTCGCTTCCGGAATGCGGTGACGCGTCTGGATGATGGTGGCGTCGGCGGTGTGGGTGGTGACGGCGACGTTGGCGACCTTCTGGAAGAAGGCCCGGATCGAGACCGCGTTCGTGGTGTCGTCGGCGCCCTGGTCGATAACCTTCAGCACGTCGTGCGGCCCGATGATGGCGGCCGTCACCTGGACGCCGCCGGTTCCCCAGCCGTAGGGCATCGGCATTTCGCGCGATGCGAACGGCACCTGATAGCCGGGAATGGCGATAGCCTTCAGGATGGCGCGGCGGATCATCCGCTTCGTCTGTTCGTCGAGATAGGCGAAGTTGTAAGTTGCAAGCTCGGTCATTCGGCTGCCTCCGTGATTGCGTCGTTGCCGTCGCGAGACGTCTCGTAGTCGCGGCGCATGCGGCGAACCAGATCGAGTTCGGCCTGGAAGTCGACGTAGTGCGGCAACTTCAGATGCTCGACGAAACCGGTCGACTGCACGCTGTCGGAATGGGAAATGACGAATTCCTCATCCTGCGCCGGCGCGGTGATGTCCTCACCGAATTCGCTGGCGCGCAGCGCCCGGTCGACCAGCGACATCGACATCGCCTTGCGTTCGCTCTGGCCGAAGACGAGGCCATAGCCGCGGGTAAACTGCGGCGGTGCCTTGGCCGAGCCCTTGAACTGATTGATCATCTGGCATTCCGTCACCTGGATCGCCCCGAGCGAGACGGCAAAACCGAGTTCCGGCACATCGAGTTCGACTTCGACCTCGCCGATACGGATCTCGCCGGTGAAAGGGTGAGTGCGGCCGTAACCGCGTTGGGTCGAATAGCCGAGCGCCAGCAGAAACCCTTCGTCGCCGCGCGCGAGCGCCTGCAGGCGCAGGTCCCGCGTCATCGGAAACTCTACCGGTTCGCGCGTCAGGTCGCCGACCTCGTGATCGAGAGACAACTGCCCGTCGCCTTCGATCAGTCCTTCTTCGGCGAGAATCTCCGAAACACGCAGCACGCGTTCCGCTTCCGCCGGCCGGCGTGCGGCTTCGTCGACCGGGGCATCCGTCATCAGCGACGGATCGAGCAGGCGATGGGTATAGTCGAAGGTAGGCCCGAGAAGCTGGCCGCCCGGCAGATCCTTGTAGGTCGCCGAAATGCGGCGCTCGATCTTCATCGCGCCTGTGTCGAGCGGTCGGGAATAGCCGAAACGCGGCAGCGTCGTGCGATAGGCACGCAGAAGAAAGATCGCCTCGATCATGTCTCCGCGCGACTGGCGGACGGCAAGGGCGGCAAGCGCACGGTCGTAGAGCGAGGCTTCGGCCATGACGCGGTCGACGGCGAGCGTCAGTTGCGCGACGATCTGCTCACTGGCGATCGCCGGCAGCGAACGGTCGCCGCGGCGGCGATCGGCCAGCAGGCGGTGGGCGTTGGCGATGGCGGCTTCACCGCCTTTGACGGCAACATACATCGTCAGATCTCCGTTTCGATGATCTTGGTCGTCCGCGGCAGGCACATGAAATCCGCGCCTGCCGTGAGCACGAGGTCGACGCCTCGCGGGAAGAGTGCGCGATTGTCGTTCCAAAGGCGGACCACGTTGTCGGCGAGACCCGAGGGAGCGATCGTCCGTATGCCCTTGATCCCGGGGCCTGAGAGCACGAGTTCCGCGCCCCCGACGAGAGACTCGATCTCCATGACCAGCGTGGTTGAGCGATCGGGATACTCCTGCGTCCCGACGGAGAACTGGCCAAGCGAGGAAAGCGTCATGCCGGCTTCCAGAAATGCAAAGCGCGCCTCGTCCCGGTTCTTGATGACCGGGCAACCCGTGTGGAAGCCGAGCCAGGCAGGCGCTGCCGAATTGGATAGGCCGGAAGACAGCCAGACCTGCGTGTCCGGGTCGCAAAGCGTCAGCGCGATCGCGCCTTGCGCGACGCCAAGCGGCATCGGCGGCGCGACATCCGCATCGACCGTCTTCAGCGTGCCGGGCCGCGCCATCGCGTCCATCAGCATCTTGAATACGCTTTGGGCTTGGAACACCGGCTCGGCAAAGCCGCCGGTCAGAGCTTCGGTGGCATGGATCATCAATCTTCTCCGCGAACCATAGTGAAGAAATCGACACGCGTTGCGGCCGTCTCGTCCGCTTGCTTTCGCTCGGCGGCGGCCATCCTGTCGTCGATCGGCGTCAGCAACGTGGTTTCGACGAAGTCCTTCGTGGCGCGCTCCTGCCAGAGGGCGTCGAAGGTTGCGGCGAGCCGCGCCCGCTCGCGGTCGGTGCCGAGCGCATGCGTGTGGCCGATTGCGCCGGTGGGGAGCCGCACGGTAGCGCGCGTGACTGTCACTTCGCCGAGATTGAAGGGCGAGCCGCCGCCGCCTATGCGGCCGCGCACCATGACGAGGCCTGTCTCTGGACCGCGCACCGGCTGGGTCTCCGGCTTTTTCGCAAGCGCAGCCCAGGCAGCATCGAGTTCTTCGCGCGTTGCCCGTGCCAGGAGATCGGCGACGCGCTTGCGCGCCCGGCGCTCAAGCGCCGCGAGTTCCTGCCTTTGTGCTGAATTCATTGCATCATCCCCGAAATGTCTATTGATATAGACAACTATACAAGATAATGCTTATCCATAAGCAGCATGCGTGACAAGCATGTGACGGGATGAAAACAAATGGCGGCGCAGAAACAGGTACAGCGGCAGACGGGCGTGGCTCTGTGGCGGCAGATTGCCGATCGCATCCGCGCTTCGATCAATCACGGCGATTTCGACGATACCGGCATGGTCCCGCCGGAGACCGCGCTCGCGCTGCAGTTCGGCGTCAACCGGCATACGGTGCGCAGCGCGCTGGCGGCTCTTGGGCAGGAGGGCATCGTGCGCGCCGTGCAGGGGCGAGGGACGCTGATCGAACGCAAGGAAAGGCTGAATTTCCCGATTGCGAAACGGACGCGGTTTTCGCAAGGGATCGGCGACCAGGCTCGGGAAACGCGCGGCGTCCTGCTCGGCGCCTCGAACGAGCGCGCTGACGCAGAAGTCGCCCGTCGCCTCGGCCTTCCCGAGGGAACTGCCGTCACTCGCCTGGAAACGCGCGGCGATGCGGATCAGCGGCCGGTCTCGCGCGCGACGAGCTGGTTTCCGGCCGATCGCTTCGCGGGCATCGAAGAGGTCTATCGCCGGATCGGGTCGATTACCAAGGCGTTTCGAGAACTGGGGCTCGCCGACTACGTCCGATCCACCACCGAGATCACCGCCGCCCACGCCGACACGGCCGATCTCGGCGATCTGGAGCTTTCACCGGGTGCCATCGTACTGGTGACGCGGGCATTGAACGTCGATTTGGACGGTCTGCCGGTACAGTACTCCCTCACCCGCTTTGCGGCCGACAGGGTTCAGTTCACCGTGGAGAATTGACCGTCGTTCCAATGCGCCCGGTCAAGCGCCGATACGGCCGATCTCGGCGATCTGGAGCTTTCACCGGGTGCCATCGTACTGGTGACGCGGGCATTGAACGTCGATTTGGACGGTCTGCCGGTGCAGTACTCCATCACCCGCTTTGCCGCCGACAGGGTTCAGTTCACGGTGGAGAATTGACCGTCGTTCCCATGCGCCCGGTCAAGCGCCGGCGCGGATAGCTAGGTCGTCTTGAATTTCGTTCAGCATCGGCTTAATTTGACCATATATGGTCATTTTAGGAGGTCGTGATGTCGACGGTAAGCGTGAAGGATGCCAAGTCTGGATTTGCCGCCTTGGTCGATGAGGCGGCAAACGGTGGGTTTGTCACAGTGACCCGCCACGGAAAGCCTGCGGCCGTGCTTGTCTCGGTCGAGGCCGCCGAGGCGGCGCGCAAGGCACTCAACAAGCCTCAGCCGAATTTCGGTAAATTCCTGCTGACCTTTCCCGGTGGCATCGAGTTTGAACGCAATCCCTCGAAAATGAGGGATATTGAGCTTTGATGGGGTATCTGCTCGACACCAACATCATCTCGAAGCTTGCGCCCGGCAAAGCGCCGCCGTCCGAAGCGGGGCGGGCATGGTTTCACGAGCAAGGCGAAGCCGGAACGCTTTTCCTGTCCGCCTTGTCCATAGCCGAAATCGAAAGGGGCGCGCGCAGCCTTTACCGACGGGGCGGGATCGAACGCGCCAAACGCCTGTATGTCTGGCTCGACACGATTGTTTCCTCGTTCGGCGATCGAATCCTGGGAATGGATAGCGTCGTCGCCCGGATCGTGGGGGCGCTGGAAGACGAGGCGGAAAGCAAAGGCCGTCATCCCGGGTTGGGCGATGTGATCATCGCCGCGACCGCGCGCGCCTATGATCTGACAGTGATCACCGAAAATGTGCGGCATTTCAAACCGCTGGACGTGTCCGTCGAATTTCCGGCCGCTTTGCGGCCGGAATAGCAAGCCGCAAAGCGCAAGACCGCGCCTCAATGCGCTCCCGACATGTCCCCCAGCACTTCCTTTGAGGCAACCGTGGAATCGGCGTTGAGCTTGTAGACCATGGGCACGCCGGTCGCGAGGTTGAGCGCGAGGATCTGCTCCTTGGTCAGACGGTCGAGGACCATGACCAGCGAGCGCAGCGAATTGCCGTGGGCGGCAACCAAGACCTTCTCCCCTCGCAATACACGCGGAAGGATCTCGGTGAGGTAGTAGGGCCAGACGCGGGCGCCGGTGTCGCGCAGGCTTTCGCCGCCCGGCGGCGGAACGTCGTAGGAGCGGCGCCAGATATGCACCTGTTCCTCGCCCCACTTGGCGCGGGCGTCGTCCTTGTTGAGCCCGGAGAGGTCGCCGTAGTCGCGTTCGTTGAGCGCCTGGTCGCGGATAGTCTGAAGGTTCGGCTGGCCGACATTCTCAAGCACGATGTCGCAGGTGTCCTGGGCGCGCTTCAGCACGGACGTAAACGCGATGTCGAACTTGATGCCGTAGTCTGCGAGCGCCGTGCCGCCGGCATTGGCTTCCTCGACGCCGAGTGGGGTCAGGTCGGGGTCTTTCCAGCCCGTGAACAGGTTCTTCAAATTCCAGTCGCTCTGGCCGTGGCGGACGAGGACGAGGGTGCCGGTCATGAACTGTGCCTCCGAAATGGGATCAATGCGAAGAAAGCCCGAGTACGTCGAGCATGGAGTAAAGGCCGGGCTTCTTGTCCCGGGCCCAGAGTGCGGCCTTTATGGCGCCGCGCGCAAAGAGAGAGCGGTCACCAGCCGAATGAGACAGCGTCACGCGCTCGCCTTCGCCGGCAAAGATCACCGAATGATCACCGACCACCGAACCGCCGCGCAGCGTCGCAAAGCCGATGGTGCCCAAAGGCCGCGCACCGGTATGGCCGTCGCGGGCGCGCACCGAATGGTCGCGAAGATTGATGCCACGGCCCTTGGCCGCCGCCTGCCCGAGCAGCAGCGCCGTGCCAGATGGAGCGTCGACCTTGTGCCTGTGGTGCATTTCGAGGACTTCGATGTCCCAATCGTCCTGCGCCAGCGCTCGCGCAGCCTGTTCGACCAGAACCCCCAACAAGTTGACACCGAGGCCCATATTGCCCGACTTGACGATGCGGGCGTGGCGGGCGGCCGCCTCGATCTTTGCCTCGTCGTCCTCAGAGCATCCCGTCGTGCCGATGATGTGAACGATGCGCGCCTGTGCGGCCAGGCCGGCGAAGGCGACGGTGGTCGCCGGCGCGGTGAAGTCGATGACGCCGTCGGCATGCAGGAATGCGGAAAGCGGATCGCTGGAAATGGCAACGCCGATCGGTCCGAGCCCGGCGATCTCGCCCGCATCCTTGCCGATGAAGGGCGAGCCCTCGCGCCCGACCGCCGCGTGCAGCGTGACGCCTTCCATGGACGGGATCATGCGGATCAGCGTCTGGCCCATGCGACCGGCCGCGCCAACCACCACCAGCTTCATCGCTCCGTCGCTCATCTCGATCGTTCCTGCCCGGCGCCTTACTTGCGGCTGCTGCCGACCGCGGCGGGTCGTTGCAGATTGTTGAGGCGAGCGTAGAGGCCGTCGCTGGCGACCGCAAGGGTCTCATGATTGCCTTGCTCGACCACGCGACCCTGCTGCATGACCACGATCTTCTCGGCGCGCACGACCGTCGACAGGCGGTGGGCGATGACGACGACGGTGCGGCCGCTCATGGCTTCGTCCAGCGCCTTCTGCACGGCTGCCTCGGACTCTGTGTCGAGCGCCGAGGTGGCCTCGTCGAGAAGGAGGATCGGTGCGTTGCGGACCAGGGCGCGGGCGATCGAAAGACGCTGGCGCTGACCGCCTGAGAGCGTCACGCCGTTTTCGCCGACGGCCGTCTCGTAGCCCTGCGGCTGGGCGAGGATGAAATCATGCGCGTAGGCGAGCTTGGCGGCCTCCTCCACCTCTATGTCGGTGGCTTCCGGGCGACCGTAGCGGATGTTGTCGCGGATCGTGCCTTCGAAGAGATAGGGCTGTTGCGAGACATAGGCGAGGTGCAGACGCAGCGAGCGCTTGGTGATGTGGCGGATGTCCTGGCCGTCGATCAGGATCTCACCTTCGGATGGATCGTAGAAACGGGGGATCAGATTGATGACCGTGGATTTGCCGGCACCCGAGGGGCCGACCAAAGCGGTCGTTTCGCCGCCTTCGGCGACGAAATTGACCTTGTTCAGAACGGCGTCACCATTGGCGTAGCTGAAGGACACGTCGCGAAATTCGATCCTCGCCTTGGTGACCACGAGATCGGTGGCGTCGGGCAAGTCGCGCTGGCGCGGTTCCATGTCCAGAAGTTCGTAGATCATTTTCGCGTTGACGACGGCACGCTCCAACTGAACCTGAAGCTTGGCAAGGCGCCGGGCCGGGTCGTATGCCAGCAGCAGCGACACGATGAAAGAAAAGACTGCGCCCGGCGGCACGTTGTCGTAGATCGTGCGATAGGCGGCGTAGGCGAATATGCTGGCGACCGCGATGCCGGCAACGCTTTCGATCAGCGGTCCATTGCGTTCGGATATGCGGGCTATGCGGTTCTGCTGGCGTTCGGCGCCTGCGATCAGGTCGTCGATCTTGCTCTCAAGCTCGCGTTCCATCGTAAAGGCCTTGACGATGGAAACCCCCTGAATGGTCTCCTGCATCGCGCCAAGAATGCGGCTGTTGAGAATGACCGCGTCGCGCGTCACGGAGCGCAGACGTTTGGAGATATGGCGCAGCGCAAGAAACACCGGCGGCGCGACGACAAAGAAAATAAGGCTGAGCATGGGGTCCTGGAGGACCATGTTGCCAAGCAGGAAGACGAAAGTCAGGAGATCGCGCGCCGACGAGGTGATGACGAGGTTCATGACGTCGCGGATGCCCGTGACATTCTGGCTGATCTGCGAGGCGATCTGGGCCGAACGGGCTTCGTTGAAGAAGCCGACCGACAGGGTCATCAAATGCGCATAGAGCCGCCGCTGGTAGCGCGCAATAATGTCGTTGCCGATCTTGGACAGGATGACGGATTGAAAATAGCCGGCAAAACCGCGGACCACGAAGGCGGCCAGGATCGCCCCGCAGATAAACCAGAGCGTTTCGGCGCGACGCTCGACGAAGGCGCCGTCGATGATCGGCTTCATGATATAAGCGATGGCCGCGGTCGACAGTGCGACCAGCACCAAGCAGATAATGGCGACGCTGTATCCCCATACGTGGTCCCGGCCGTTCTCCGCGATGATCCGCTTCAAAATGCCTGCAACCGTATCGCTGTTGACCGCGCGGTGTTTGCTTCTAGCAGGGTTCAAAAATCAAGCTTCCTGTCTCAATTGACGTCAGCGGCCGCAAGAGCCGGGCGGCTTTCCGGTCTATAGCCAGTCGAGACGGCTTTGACTATAGCATTGCCTTGGCGCGCGCTGTTTCGAGTGCGGCTCAGCGCCGCCAACGCCGCCCCTCCGTGGAGACGCCGAAATTCCCGGGCATGCGGGCATAGGCCGAGAGGCCCGCAAGCGCCGCCAGCGGGTGCGTTACCACGTAGGTCGGGATCGACCGCAACATCGCGGCATGCGGGGCCTTGTCCTCGAAGGCTGCACGAAATTCCGGCTTCTGGAGCGCGGGCAAGATTTTCTGCGGAATACCGCCCGACAGATAGACGCCGCCACGTGCCATGAAGATCATCGCGATGTCGCCGGCGACACGGCCGAGATAGGTGGCAAACAGCGACAAGGTCTCGGCGGCGGCTTTGTCCGCGCCTGCAAGCCCCGCCGTGGTGATGTCGGCCGGTTCCTTCAGTGAGGGTTCGATGCCGTCCGCGGTGCAGATCGCGTGGTAGAGATACTGGATACCGCGGCCGCACAGCACCTGCTCAGCCGAAATGCGGCCGTCGAGCGGCACGAGATGGGGCCAGATCTGGAGGTCGCGCGCCGAGCGCGGGCCGAGATCGATATGGCCGCCCTCGCCGGGCACGGGCATCCAGGCACGCTGTGCGTGGACAAGGCCGGCAACCCCAAGGCCAGTCCCCGGGCCGAGCACCGCACGCGAGGCCGTGATCGTATCGCGCGCAGGGCCGATCGGCTCACGATGCTCGTCGGAGATGGCCGCAATCGCCAGCGCCTGCGCCTCGAAATCGTTGATGACGAGCACATCCTCCAGTCCGAGACCACTGATCATGACATTCGGCCGGACCACCCAGTCGCAGTTCGTCAGGGGAATGTCGTCGCCGCGGATCGGTCCGGCAATGGCAAGGATTGCCGAGCGGGGCTGTACCGACGTCTTGTCGAGGACTGCCTGCTGGATCGCTTCGTCGATCGTCGCGAAGTCGGCAGTGCGCACGTTCGGGAAACGCGTCGGCTCCGCATAGGCATCGACCAATATGGAGAAGCGCGCGTTCGTACCGCCGATGTCGCCGATCAGAATGGGGAAGGCAAGTGGAGCTTCGCTATAAGACATGGCCGGATCCGTGGTCTGCCGCCGGCAAGGCGGATTAGTCGTTGAGTGTCTTGATCAGGCGCTCGGCGGTTGCCTCATTGAGCGCCATGGGAATGTCGTAAACAATTGCGAGCCGCATCAACGCCTTTACGTCGACATCATGCGGCATCGGCGTCAGCGGGTCGACAAAGAAAATGAGCGCGTCCGCTTCTCCCGTCGCGATCATCGCGCCGATCTGCTGATCCCCGCCAAGAGGCCCGCTTTTCAGCCGTGTGACGTCGAGATCCGGCACTGCATCGAGAACCCGGCCGCCGGTCGTCCCTGTTGCAACGATCCGCCACCTCGCCAAGACGTGGCGATTGCGTCGGGCAAAGTCGGCCATGGCCTCTTTTTTCTGGTCGTGCGCGATCAGTGCGATGCATTTACCGCCGGCCATGAAAATCTGAACTCCGCCCGGTGTTTAAATCGATTTGACAGGTTTCTATACCAAGAGGCAGCCGATTGAAAGGCGGGTTTGGAGTGCGTCGTCAGTCGGTTCCTGGCTGCGGCTGGGTGAGTTCCGCGGGCGGCGTCGGCGCTTCGCTGGCGGTGGGCTTGCTGGCCTTGGCGCTAAAGGTTGCTGCACGCGCCGAGGTGACAGCCGGGGCCGCCAGCACCGCCCGGCAAGCTTGCGGCAGGTCGGAAACCATGACCTCACGTGGCTTCACCGGCGGCTTTGTGCTCGGCTTCGGCTTTGCCCATGGCGCGGGCGTGAACCACCAGGCGAGCGATTTGTCACAACCGTCGCCGGCTGCCACCGGCGCCTGCGGCTTGCAGCCGATTGAGCCCGGCGGGCAGCGCAGGCGAATATGGAAATGCGAGTCGTGGCCGTATTCGGGGCGCAGCTTGCCGAGATTGGCGCGATCGCCGGTCCAGGTGTCGCACATCTTCTTCTTGATGGCGGGGTTGACGAAGATGCGCTCCACCTGCGGATAGCTCGCCGCCCGCATCAGCAGACGGGCATGCGCGGGGGTCCAGACGTTCGGATTGACCGTCAGGAACGCATTCTTCTGCAGCATCGTGGTGAAAGGCAGTGCTTCGCGCTGTTCAGCCGACAGCGGTTGCGCCGGCATCGGGGTCAGCCATATGTCGGCATCCAGTCCCACTTGATGCGAGGCATGGCCGTTGAACATCGGGCCGCCCCGCGGCTGCGAAATGTCGCCGACGAGGATGCCTGGCCAACCGTCAAGCTTCGCGGCGTCCTGCGACAGTCGCTCCAGAATGGCGATCGTCTCCGGCCGGCCCCAGCGTCGGTTGCGCGAAAGCCGCATGGCCTCCCAGGTCGGCCCATCGGAGGGAAGCTGCACGCCGCCGGCAAGGCAGCCCTTGGCGTAATAGCCGATCGATTGCGACGGCCCTTCGGTCGGCAGGGCGACGCCCCCGAAGATCGCCTTGGCGCTACCCGGCGACGGGCCGGTCTGTTCGGCGGCAACGTCGCCGGCGATAAGCGCCGCGGCAAATGCGAATGCAACGAGGGTGCGGAGGGGTCGAGCCAGGCGAAGGGTCATGCCGTTCCTTGAAATGCTGCCGGCGAGCGCCGAGGTGATTTGCCGTCTTCTAGAGTATGATGCCGAAAGCTGCGAAGCGGTTTCTGATTCCATCACGCTTTGCTGCAAACGTGAAAGCAGATTTTGGTGAATCGATGTTTTGCCGCACCCCCTTGGCGGTCTTCTCCACTGTTTCCTGCCTTACAACAGTTTAATGAAATTACCCTGATTTTTGCCGGTATTTCCCCTATGCTCGCCCGAAATTGGGTCATCGGGGGTTTTGAATGGCATTGATGCGATCGAAGGCGGGCTTGGCACTTTCCCTTTTCTGGCTCGTGGGAATGCCGGCGCTGGCCGGGGCGGACGACCTGCAGTTTCGGGTGGGGACCGCGATCATCGGCGATCTGAAGTATCAGCCGGGCTTCAAGCATTTCGATTACGTCAATCCGGACGCGCCCAAGGGCGGCGATGTCAAACTTTCCGCGACCGGCACGTTCGATACGCTCAATCCTATCCTGCTCAAGGGCGAGACCGTGACCGGATTGACGCTGGTCTTCGACACGCTGTTGAAATCGACCGACGACGAAACCTCGTCTTCCTACGGTTTGCTGGCCGAGGGCGTGGCCTATCCGGACGACATTTCAAGCGCCACCTTCCGTCTGCGCGCCGAGGCGAAATGGGCAGACGGCAAGCCGGTGACGCCCGAGGACGTCATCTTCAGCTTCGAAAGGACGAAGGATCTCAACCCGCGCAACGCCGCCTATTACGTGCACGTGACCGGTGCCGAAAAGACCGGCGAGCGCGACGTGACCTTCCATTTCGACGAGAAGAACAACCGCGAACTGCCGCTGATCCTGGGCCAAATGCTGATCGTGCCGAAGCATTGGTGGGAAGCGCCAGGGTCGGACGGCAAGCCGCGCGACATTTCCCGCACGACGCTGGAGCCGGTCATGGGCTCCGGGCCCTACAAGATTGCGTCGTTTTCGCCGGGTGCTGCCATCCGCTACGAGCTGCGCGACGACTACTGGGGCAAGGACATTCCGGTCAATGTCGGCCAAAACAACTTCCGCTCCATCGCTTACACCTATTTCGGCGATCGCGATGTCGAGTTCGAGGGTTTTCGCTCCGGCAACGTCGACTACTGGCAGGAGAACCAGGCGAGCCGTTGGGCGACGGGCTATAAATTCCCGGCGGTGACGGACGGGCGCGTCAAGCGCGAGGAGCTTCCCAATCCGCTGCATTCCGTCGGCATTATGCAGGCCATGGTGCCGAATATGCGCCGCGAGCTGTTCAAGGATCCGCGCGTTCGCCAGGCGCTGAACTATGCGGTCGATTTCGAGGAATGGAACCGCACGATCTTCTTCAATCGATACAAGCGCGTCGACAGCTTCTTCTTCGGCACCGAGCTTGCTTCGTCGGGTTTGCCTGAGGGGCGGGAGCTCGAAATCCTCAATGAGGTCAACGACAAGGTGCCGCCGGGCGTGTTCACCACGCCGTACGCCAACCCGGTCGGCGGCGATCCGCAGAAGCTTCGCGACAATCTCCGCCGCGCGCTCGATCTCTTCAAGCAGGCGGGATACGTGCTCAAGGGCAACCAGCTGGTCAATGCGCAGACCGGCAAGCCATTCTCGTTTGAAATACTCTTGAGCAGTCCGACGCTCGAAAAGGTGGCGTTGCCCTATGCGCAGAATTTGAAGAAGATCGGTATCGATGCGCGGGTGCGCACGGTCGATCCGTCGCAATATACGAACCGTACCCGCAGTTTCGACTACGACATGATCTGGAACGTGTGGGCCGAGACGCTCAATCCCGGCAACGAGCAGATCGATTATTGGGGGTCGGCGAGCGCCAATCGCAATGGCTCGCACAACTTTGCCGGCATTGCCGATCCGGCGGTCGATGCGATCATTCCGAAGGTCATCCTTGCGCAGGACAGGGCAGAAAAGGACGCCGCCGCCAAGGCGCTGGACCGGATACTCCTCGCCAACCACTATGTCGTGCCGCTCTACTATGCCTCCACGGTGCCGATCGCCTATTGGGACAAGTTCGATCGCCCGGCAGTGCTGCCGGAATACGGCATCGGCTTTCCCGACATATGGTGGTCCAAATCGGCCGCCAAATGAGGAATGCTTGCATTGGGAGAACGGCTGGGCTCCAAATGCCTGATGCCGAATCGGCAAGCAAACAGAGACGAGTGATTTGACGAACGGACGGGTCGAGCGAGGAAAACCGGGTCTCCGGGAAGGGGCAAGCGGTTGATGGGCGCCTATATCCTGCGGCGGCTTCTGCTGATGATCCCGACCATCGTCGGCATCATGGCGATTTCTTTTGCCGTCATTCAGTTTGCGCCGGGCGGTCCCGTCGAGCAGGTGATCGCCCAGCTCACCGGCCAGAGCGACAATGCCTCCGACCGCCTTTCCGGCGGCGGTGACCTCATGGGTCAGCAAAGTTTCGAGGATAGCGGCTCGAAATACCGCGGCGCGCAAGGGCTCGACCCGGATCTCATCAAGAAGCTGGAGAAGCAATTCGGCTTCGACAAGCCACCGCTGACGCGTTTTCTCGAAATGATGTGGAACTATAGCCGCTTCGATTTCGGCGAAAGCTTCTTCCGCAACACCTCGGTCGTCGATCTGATCAAGGACAAGATGCCGGTTTCGATTTCGCTCGGCCTCTGGATCCTGATCTTTTCCTACGGAATTTCCATTCCGCTCGGCATCCGCAAGGCCGTCAATGACGGTTCCACCTTCGATGTCTGGACCTCGGGCGTCGTCATTGTCGGCTATGCCGTCCCGAGCTTCCTGTTCGGCATCCTCCTGATCGTGCTCTTCGCCGGCGGTTCCTTCTTCGACTGGTTCCCCTTGCGCGGGCTGGTGTCGGACAATTTTGCCGAGCTTTCCTGGTGGCAAAAGCCGCTCGACTATTTCTGGCACCTGGCGCTGCCGCTGATCTCGCTGTCGCTGGCCGCCTTTGCGACGACGACCCTGCTCACCAAGAATTCCTTCATCGAGGAAATCAAGAAGCAGTACGTCATCACGGCGCGCGCCAAGGGCCTGACGGAGCGGCGCGTGCTCTATGGCCATGTCTTCCGCAACGCCATGCTGATCGTGATCGCCGGATTTCCTGGCGCCTTCATCTCGGCTTTCTTCACCGGCTCGCTGCTTATCGAGAACATCTTCTCGCTCGATGGGCTCGGGCGTCTCGGCTATCTGTCGGTCGTCAACCGCGACTATCCGATCGTCTTCGCGACGCTCTACATCTTCTCGCTGCTCGGCCTCTTCGTCGGCCTTCTTTCCGACCTGCTCTACACCTGGATCGATCCGCGCATCGACTTCGAGCGGAGGGATGTCTGATGGACGCCGCCGCCAATCCGACGGCGGTCACGCCGGTCAAGCCGCCGCGCCGCGGTCTGCTGTCGCCTGTCAACGTCCGGCGCTGGCAGAACTTCAAGGCCAATCGCCGCGGCTACTGGTCGCTATGGCTCTTCCTGCTTTTGTTTTTCCTGAGCCTTGGGGCGGAGTTCGTCGCCAACGACCGCCCGATCGTCGCCTCTTATAGGGGCGAGATCCTGTTTCCGGTGTTTGTGAACTATCCGGAAGAAAAATTCGGCGGGTTTCTCGCCGAGACGGATTACCGTTCCTCTTTTATCCAGGACGAGATCAGCGCCAATGGCTGGATGATCTGGCCGCCGATCCGCTATTCCTATCAGACGGTGAACTCCAATATCCCGCATTCCGCGCCGACGGCGCCGTTCTGGCTGATGGATCCGCAAGAGCGCTGCGCCGGCTATCCGCTGAAAGACGCCGATCCCGAATGCCGGCTCGGCAATCTCAATTGGCTCGGCACGGATGACCAGGCGCGTGACGTCATGGCCCGGATGATCTACGGCTTCCGCATATCGGTGCTGTTCGGGCTGGCGCTGACCATTTGCTCGGCGATCGTCGGGGTGACGGCGGGCGCGATCCAGGGCTATTTCGGCGGTTGGACGGATCTTTTGCTGCAGCGGTTCATCGAGATATGGTCGTCGATGCCGGTGCTCTATATTCTGCTGATCATCGCCGCGATCCTGCCGCCCGGTTTCTTCGTGCTCCTCGGCATCATGCTGTTGTTTTCCTGGGTCGGTTTCGTCGGCATCGTGCGGGCGGAGTTCCTAAGGGCGCGCAATTTCGAGTATGTCCGCGCCGCCCGCGCGCTCGGGGTCGACAATCGCACCATCATGTGGCGGCATCTTCTGCCGAACGCGATGGTCGCCACGCTGACCTTCCTTCCCTTCATCCTCTCCGGCTCCATCACGACGCTGACCTCGCTCGATTTCCTCGGCTTCGGCATGCCGCCCGGCTCGCCGTCGCTCGGCGAGATGATCGCCCAGGGCAAATCGAACCTGCAGGCGCCCTGGCTGGGGCTGACCGCCTTCTTCACCATGTCGATCATGCTCTCGCTCTTGATCTTCGTCGGCGAGGCGGTGCGCGACGCGTTCGATCCCAGAAAGACGTTTAGGTGAGCGAAGTATCGTCATTTGCAAGCAGCCGGGGTAAAGTTGCCTTTGACACGACTTTTGGCCAGGATGGCGCCATGAACAAAATCGTACTGGAGCACTACCCCGTATCGAAGCTGCCCGAGGAATTGCGGCAAGGGTTCGAGGCCTCCGCGACGGTTAAGGTCGTGGTTGAGGAAGAGAACAGGACCGACGCTTCTCTTTTTACCTATCCGGGGTTCGCCAAATTCTCCGACAAGCAGCCTCCGGCGATGACGATCGAAGAGGCTTTGGAGAATGTTCGGCGCTCGCGCGAAAGTGACCGTCCTTCCGTCACCACGGAGGAAGCGGTCGCCCGCATTCGTATGCTGCGCGATGAATGGGATGACGAATGACGCCTTACCGGCAGATCTATTTGGATACGAACATCTTCGTCATGTTCAAGGAAACCAAGAGCCGAGAAGGTTTCCTCCTGGATTTGCTCTTCAAGTTCAGCGCCAGCCGGCGATCTTCATTCGTCACAAGCGCGCTTACGTTTTCCGAGCTTCTGGTCAAGCCGTATCGCGAACGAGATCAAGATCAAGATCTTATCCAAACGTACTCCGCGTGGTCTCGCTCGACGGCCTGGTTGACGATCACGCCGGTGAGCACAGACGTTTTGGATGTGGCCGCTTTGCTGCGAGCCGAGCGCGGCCGATTGAAGTTGCCTGATGCAATTCACCTCGCGACGGCGATAGGGATGGAGTGCAGTCATTTTCTCACTGCTGATATGGGGCTTGAGACGGTAGACAATGTCGTCCACCCTGTTCTGGGCGATGTCGGAGCCGTCCCCCTCTCCATCCTGCGCCCCGACGAACCTACCCTGACCTCCCTCCTGCAAAGCCTTGCCGAATGACCGAACCGCTTCTCTCCGTCCGCGATCTTTCCGTTGCCTTTCACCAGGGCGGGCGGACCTCTGTCGCTGTTGACTCGATTTCCTTCGATATCGCTAAGGGAGAAGTGGTGGCGCTGGTCGGCGAATCCGGATCCGGAAAGTCGGTCTCGGCCAATTCCGTCCTGAGGCTCTTGCCCTATCCGGCGGCGAGCCATCCGTCGGGCGAGATCGTGTTCAAGGGCAAGGACCTCCTCAAGGCGTCGGATTCCGAATTGCGCGCGGTCCGTGGTAACGACATCACCATGATCTTTCAGGAGCCGATGACGTCGCTCAATCCGCTCCATTCGATCGAGCGCCAGATCGGCGAAGTGCTGGCGCTTCATCAGGGTCTAACCGGCCAGCCCGCCCGGACGCGCACGCTCGAACTCCTGAACCAGGTTGGGATCCGCGAGCCGGAAAGGCGGCTGAAAGCCTATCCTCATGAACTGTCGGGAGGGCAGCGCCAGCGCGTCATGATCGCCATGGCGCTCGCCAATCGCCCGGAACTGTTGATCGCCGACGAGCCGACGACGGCGCTCGACGTGACCGTTCAGGCGCAGATCCTCGAACTGCTGCGCGACCTCAAGGGCAAGCACGGCATGTCGATCCTGTTCATTACCCACGACCTTGGCATCGTTCGCAAGTTCGCCGATCGCGTATGTGTCATGACCAAGGGCAAGATCGTCGAGACCGGCACGGTGGAAGATGTGTTCAGCCGCCCGCAGCACGAATACACCCGCCACCTGCTCGCCTCCGAGCCGCGTGGCGAGCCGCCGTTGACCGATCCCGGCAAGCCCGTGGTCATGGAGGGAAATGACATCCGCGTCTGGTTCCCGATCAAGGCGGGGCTGATGCGCAAGGTGGTGGATCACGTCAAGGCGGTGGACGGCATCGATCTCAAGCTCCGGGCCGGGCAGACGCTCGGCGTCGTCGGCGAATCCGGATCAGGCAAGACGACGCTCGGGCTGGCGCTTGCCAGGCTGATTTCCTCGAAGGGCCGGATCAGCTTCGTCGGTAAAGACATCGCCGGCTATTCCTTCACGCAGATGCGGCCCCTGCGAAACCAACTGCAGGTAGTCTTCCAGGATCCCTATGGCTCGCTCAGCCCGCGCATGTCGGTGGGCGAGATCGTCGCCGAAGGGCTCAAGGTGCACGAGCAGTCGCTCTCGCCGGAGGAGCGCGATGAACGCGTCTGCTGGGCGCTCGAAGAGGTCGGCCTCGACCCGCTGACCCGCTGGCGCTTTCCTCATGAGTTTTCCGGTGGTCAGCGCCAGCGCATCGCGATTGCGCGCGCCATGGTGCTGAAGCCGCGTTTCGTGATGCTCGACGAGCCTACTTCGGCGCTCGACATGAGCGTGCAGGCGCAGGTGGTCGACCTCTTGCGCGACCTCCAGGCCCGCCACGATCTCGCCTATCTCTTCATCAGCCATGACCTGAAGGTGGTAAAGGCGCTTGCCAACGACGTGATCGTCATGCGCAACGGTCAGGTGGTGGAGCAGGGCCCCTCCGCCGAGCTTTTCCGCGCGCCGCGGGAAGACTATACCAAGGCGCTGCTTGCCGCAGCATTCAAAATCGAGGCGGTTTCGACCGCGGCCGTTCAGCAGTAAAGATCCGACATGACTTCCAAAAGCCCTGTACTCGTCGACCTGAAATTCGATCCGAAAGTCGTTGCCACCGCGCTGAAGACGGCCTTCCCTGATCGCGGCAGCATCAATCTCGCCGATCCCGCGCATAGGGATCGAGACCTTACGGCTGTGGACTACGCGCTTTTATGGAAGCCGGCACCCGATCTTTTCCGGCGCGCACCCAATCTCAAGCTCATCTTTTCCGGCGGCGCGGGCGTCGATTCGCTGATCGGTCTCGACGGGCTGCCGGATGTTCCGATGGTGCGCTTCGTCGACCGAAGCCTGACGGTCAGGATGAGCGAGTGGGTCGTTCTGCAGTGCCTGATGCATCTGCGAGACGTCGTTGGCCATATCCAGAACCAGCGCAAGCGCGTCTGGGGCAAGCAGGTGGCGCCCGAAGCGCGCGAGGTGACGGTCGGCATGATGGGGCTGGGCGTTCTTGCCCAGGATGCCGCCGCCAAACTGCAGGCGATCGGCTTCAATGTGATCGGCTGGTCACGCAGCGCCAAGCAGATTAAGGGCATGCAGACCTTCGATGCCGGTGCGCTGGACGCTTTCCTCGGACGCACGGATATTCTCGTCGGCCTCTTGCCGCTGACCCCTGAGACCACCGGCATCTACAACGCCTCGCTGTTTGCGAAGCTGCGCCGCAACGGTCCGCTCGGTGCTCTCGGGCAGCCCGTGTTCATCAACGCAGGACGCGGCAAGAGCCAGGTCCAGGCGGACATCACCGCGGCCATAGAGAACGGCGTTCTCGGCGGCGCCTCGCTCGACGTCTTCGAGGTGGAGCCGTTGCCGGCCGATGACCCGCTATGGGCACATGAGAACGTCATCATTACGCCGCACGACGCCGCGGTTTCGGAAGAGTATGCGCTGATGCGCCACGTCGAGGAGCAGATCGTGCGCTTCGAGCGCGGCGAGCCGTTGCAATTCCTCGTCGACAGGAGGCGAGGTTACTGAGGGTCGCGCAGCGCTTGCCCCGGAACCATCCCCGGCCACCCCCGTTCTTTCCGCGAGCCCGTCTCAGCGGGTAGAAGGAAGCACGCGCCCAAGCGAGGGTCTGAGCATGGCACGGCATGTGGAAACGGAAACGCAATGGGCGGCGGCTGTTCGCCGGCTGCATCGAGTGAGAGCACTACCATCAAAGGCCGCCAAGCGGGCCAGAGGCGGCCTGCGAGTATTGACGGTGCTTTTGGTGGCGCTGGTGCTTGCCTTCATCGTCTGGATTCCCGTCGAACTGTGGGGCGGCCGGACGGGAGCGGAGGATGCGGCGCATGGCAAGGTCAAGAGCCAAAACGTGGTCGGGGCGCAGTCCGTGCAGGGGATCAGGTAGCCTTGAGACGTTGATGGCGATCGGGCGAGCCCGAATAATTCATCAATTTTCTTTCTATGACTGGACTTTCGCTCCACATTTTTTGATAAAAATAGCTTTCCGCCAGCGTTTCCATGGAGGCGGGAAGATGCGCGAAGGCGCAGGACACCGGCAGGACCAGCATGACCAAGACCGATATTGCGACCCGCGTCTACAACCACGCCTGGAAGCTGGATCCGATCATCCGCAGCCTGATTGACACGGATTTCTACAAGCTCTTGATGCTGCAGGTGATCTGGAAGCTCTATCCGAACGTTGACGCGACCTTTTCGCTCATCAACCGCACGAAAAGCGTTCGCCTTGCCGAGGTGATCGATGAAAAGGCGCTTCGCGAACAGCTTGATCATGCGCGAACGCTGCGCTTGACGAAGAAGGAGCTGATCTGGCTCGCGGGTAATTCCTTCTATGGCCGCGCACAGATCTTCGAGCCCGAGTTTCTCTCTTGGCTGTCGACATTCCAGCTTCCCGAATACGAGCTGTCCAAGAAAGACGGGCAATACGTGCTGGAATTCCACGGGTCGTGGAAAGAGACGACCATGTGGGAGATCCCGGCGCTCGCCATCATCAACGAGTTGCGCTCCCGCGCGGCAATGCAGGCGCTCGGGCCGTTCACGCTCGATGTGCTCTATGCCCGCGCCAAGGCCAGAATGTGGGAAAAGGTGGAGTTGCTACGTCGGCTGCCCGACCTGCGAATCTCCGATTTCGGTACGCGCCGGCGCCACAGCTTTCTCTGGCAGCGCTGGTGCGTCGAGGCGTTGAAGGAAGGCATTGGCGCAAGCTTTGCCGGCACGAGCAACGTGCATCTGGCAATGGATGCCGACCTCGAGGCGGTCGGCACCAATGCCCATGAATTGCCGATGGTGGCGGCGGCGCTTGCAAAGAGCGACGCGGAGCTGGCCAACGCTCCCTACCAGGTGTTGCGCGACTGGAACCGGCTATACGGCGGCAACCTGTTGATCGTGCTCCCCGATGCTTTCGGCACGGCAGCCTTCCTGCGCGACGCGCCGGAATGGGTTGCCGACTGGACGGGCTTTCGCCCCGACAGTGCCCCGCCGATCGACGGTGGCGAGAAGATCATCGAGTGGTGGAAGAAGATGGGCCGCGATCCGCGCAAGAAGATCCTCATCTTCTCCGACGGCCTCGACGTCGACGCGATCATCGAGACCTACAAGCACTTCGAGGGGCGCGTGCGTATGAGTTTCGGCTGGGGCACCAACCTTACCAATGATTTCGCCGGCTGCGCGCCGACGGAACTGGAAGGGCTCAATCCGATTTCGATCGTCTGCAAGGTCATCGACGCGAACGGCCGCCCAGCCGTGAAACTTTCCGACAACCCGCAAAAGGCGACCGGAGACGCGGCCGAGGTTGAACGCTACCTGAAATTCTTCGGTACCGAGGACCGTGTCGAGCAGGCCGTTCTCGTTTGACACCGAAGCGGTCTGCTGAAGCCGCTCTGCGGTTATGAACAAGAAGCGCCAAGCACTCATGAAAATGGCGCCTATCGCTAGGCGCCATTTTGATTGTCAAAGCCTGCGCATCACACAGGCAACTGGAACACGGCGTTTGCGATCAATACGATCGCCAAGCCAGCCAGGAGTGCCAGATACGGCAGGACACCGGCCTTCTTCACACCGAGATCCTGGCCGACGAGGCCGAGATCTTCCATGGCGCCGGCAGGGAACTTGCCGCCGTCACGCACGTAGTGACGATAGGCGAAAACCGGCAGGATAAGGGCCGCGAAGATGAAGCCCACCCAGAGCGCATTGGAATAGCCCCAAACCTTGGCGCCCGCGCCCAGAAAGAGTGCGTTGACGAAGGCCAACACGGTGTTCACGCCGATCAGCCAGGACGGTGCTTTCCAGGGACGCTCGATGTGACCGGAATCCATACGGTGAATCCAGCCGGAGTTCAGGTTCAGGAAGTTGAAGATAATGTAGCCGACGTTCGAGACGGCAAGAACGAAGAAGTAGCCTCCAGCGTCCGACGCGATCGAAAGCAGGAACAGATTGAAGGCGAAGTCCGTCCACATTGCGCGGGTCGGAGCGCCGTTCTCGTTGGTATGGTCGAGATATTTCGGCAGCCAGCCGTCCTTCGAGCCCTGGTAGAGCGTGCGCGACGAGCCTGCCATTGCCGTCATGATGGCCAGGAACAATGCCAGGATCATGAGGATAACGAGAAGCTGCGTGACGATCCGTCCCGCGCTGATCAGGCCGCCAAGCGCTTCGGCGACACCCGTGCCGTCGACGATACCAGGCGCCAGCATTCCGGCATGGCCGAGAACGCCCTGGAAGGCGAAGGGGACGAGGAAGAAGAACAGGCAGCAAACGAGGCCGGAATAGAAGATGGCCTTGAAGGTGTCGGTTTTCGGATTTTTGAGTTCGCGGGTGTAGCAGACGGCCGTTTCGAAGCCGTAAGTCGACCAGGCCGCGATGTAGAGGCCACCGAGGAACAGGGTCCAGCCGCCGTTACTCCAGGTGCCGTCGGTGCCGGCATAGGCAGCAGTCGGAGGCACGAGACCACTCACGTTCTCCCAGTTGATCTGTCCGCTTACGAGCGGGTAGACGCCGATGAGAAGGAGTGGCACCAGAACGATGATCGCAAGCCACTTCTGAACGCTCGCGGTTTCCGAGATGCCCCGATGCTGGATCGCGAAGATGATCAGCATGAGCACGGCGCCGATAAAGAAGGTAGCGTTGATATTGGCGGTGGCGAGATACGGAATGCCGAAGCTTGCAAGCGTCCAACTCCGAATCGGAGGGGTCAGAGCAGCAACGCCGTCAGCGCTCAGCAGTGCCTTGACAGCATCCGCGGGCGCGGTTCCCACATGGGCCGCAATGTATTCGGCGACGCGCGGGCTGTCAGCGGTGATCGATGCCGCGTGGGCGCTGATCCAGTCCAGGACGGCCTGTGACTCCGCGGCAGGAATTGGAAAGAATGCGTTCAGCATGTAGCCAGCGGCAATCGCACAGCCCAGCGACAGCACCGGCGACCAAGCAAACCAATTGCACCACACGGAGAGAGGCGCGATGAACTTGGAATAGCGGAGCCACGCCGTCGCACCGTAGACCGATGCTCCGCCCGACTTGTTGCCGAACATGCCGGCGATTTCCGCGTAGGTGAAGGACTGTAGAAAGCCCATGACCATCGAAATGATCCAAACGAGAAAAGCGAGTTTGCCGGTCACGCCGGCAATGCCGCCAATCGAGAATAGTACGAGTGGTGGCACGCCCGCGGCCACCCAAAAAGCGCCCTTCCAATCAAGGGCGCGGATAAGCTTACCTTCTGTGCCGGCCTGGATGCCGGCGTCTGCAAGATCTGTCATCGATGAAGTTCCCCAACAATTAGTATCGGACGTCTCTTTGGTACGTCTCCTTACAGCGTGCCTCCCGTGGCATGCGTCACTGTGTCGACTTTCGCCGCGTTCCCGCACGGCGCAGCCCGCACTCCAGTGTTTATGCATAGTGAATTAATTTTCTTTCTAGTCAACGCGGCTTTACTTTTTTTTGCCACTTTGTAGGCTTGCAATCACCTATTTCGATGAGGGCATCATGGGCGAGTTCAGTCCGATCATCAGTCCGGCGAGGCCGGTATCCGCGGGCATCGCGCGCTACCCGGGTATTGCCGCCCTGCCGCCAGGAACGGAGCGCTATCGGATCAAGGGCGGCGGTTCGCTGGTTGCGCGCGTCGAGCCCGGAGACCGGGTGACGGTCACCGACATGGAAGGCGGGCAGCCCTGCGAGCTTTCGTTTGTGGACGAAACTGGGCGCTTTCAAAGCGCGGGTTTGGGAACCGGTTTCACCAACGCCGCAGAGGGCCTGAAGGCGGTTCTCTCTTCGCCGGACGAGAGTGCCGCTCGCACGCGCGCGGCGCTTGCAAGACGGGGGGTGGACCTTTCGCAGGCCGGATCGTTGCGCATTTTCGGAGAGATGTCGCCAGCGGGAAGCCAAGCGGAAATCACCATTGCGCAGAAAGGCCTCCTGATCGCTGCCGCTCCGGCAGGTGTGATGTCGCCGCACGAGCAGCATACGGCCACACCGGTCGAGATCAGGGTCAAGCGAAGCCTCCTGATCCGGGACTATTCCTCCGCTCTGCCGGAGCCGATGGCGGATCCGATCGAGGACATCCGCATCAGGGCGGCGACCGCGTCGGCCTATTTCGTGCGTGCCGGAGAGTATATCCAGATCATCGACGTGTTTGGCAGGCAATGCACCGACTTCCAGGCCTTCGCGGCCCGCAAAGTCGATAAGGGGCTGGATCTGGCGCTGGATTCCACGGTCACGCGCACGCTGCTGGGCCGCAGTTATCCGGCGCCCGGCTTGCCTTCTAAGGCTTTCGACCGGGACTTCGAGCCCCTCGTGGAAATTGTTCAGGATACGGTGGGTCGGCATGACGCTTTCGCCACCGCCTGCAATTCCCGCTATTATGACGATATGGGCTATCCCGGACATCTCAACTGCACGGACAACTTCAATGCCGTGCTTTCGCCCTACGGCATTGCGCCGCGAAAGGGCTGGGAGGCCCTGAACTATTTCTACAATACGAATATCGACCACAACAACCAGCTCTACCTTGACGAGCCGTGGTCGCGCCCGGGCGACTATGTCCTCATGCGCGCGCTGACCGATCTCGTCTGCGTCTCCTCGTCGTGTCCCGACGATATCGATGCGGCAAATGGCTGGGATCCGACCGATATCCATGTCCGGACGTTCTCGGGCAAAGAAAAATTCTCAAGAGCGGTGGCCTATCGCATGACACCTGATGCTGACGTTGAACTGACCCGCGAAACCGCATTCCATCCCCGCCTCTCGGCGCTGACGAGGGACTTTACGGAGTATCGCGGCTATTGGCTTGCAAACCGGTACTCCTCCGAGGGTCCCATCGAGGAATACTGGGCCTGCCGGGAAAGAGCCGCGGTGATCGACCTTTCGCCGCTGAGGAAATTCGAGGTGACCGGACCCGATGCCGAGGAACTGCTGCAATATTGCCTGACCCGGGACGTACGCAAACTCTCCACCGGACAGGTCGTCTATTCGGCAATGTGCTACGAAAACGGCGGCATGATCGATGACGGAACTCTCTTCCGCCTCGGGGACAAGAATTTTCGCTGGATCGGCGGCGACGATGTAAGCGGCATCTGGCTTCGGGAGCAGGCCGAGAAGAAGGGGTTCAAGGCGTGGGTCCGATCCTCTACCGATCAGATGCACAATATCGCGCTGCAGGGCCCGAAGAGCCGCGACATCCTGAAGGATGTCGTCTGGACAGCGCCGCGCCAGCCCACCATCGGGGAACTCGAATGGTTCCGCTTCACGGTCGGCCGCATCGGCGGTTTCGAGGGAGCGCCCGTCGTCGTGTCGCGCACGGGGTATACCGGCGAGCTCGGCTATGAGATTTTCTGCCATCCGAAGGACGCGCTGGCCGTCTTCGATGCTGTCTGGGAGGCTGGCCAGCCGCATGGCCTGAAGCCGATGGGCCTGGAGGCGCTCGATATGGTTCGCATCGAAGCGGGCCTGATTTTCGCCCATCACGAGTTTTCCGATCAGACGGATCCTTTCGAGGCGGGCATCGGCTTCACCGTCCCGTTGAAATCCAAGGCTGACGATTTCATCGGCCGCGACGCCCTGATCCGTCGCAAGGAGAATCCGCGTCATCTCATGGTCGGCCTCGACATCCAGTCCAACGAGGCGGTCGGCCATGGCGATTGCGTACATATCGGCCGCGCCCAAGTCGGCGTCGTCACCAGCGCCACCCGCTCTCCGATCCTCGGAAAGACGATCGCGCTTGCCCGCATCGACGTCACGCATGCGGCCGTCGGCACCGCCGTGGAAATCGGCAAACTCGATGGCCAGCAGAAGCGCTTGCCGGCGACGATCGTGCCGCTCTCGCACTATGATCCGCAGAAGACACGCCCGCGAATGTGATCGCGGGTCATCAAGGGATCGCCGAAGAACTCTCATTCCAAAATGCAAAAAGGGCCGCGATGAGCGGCCCTTTCGCTATGCGGACATAGAGCGGTCAGTTGCGCAGATACTCTTCCTTCGAATCATCGAGCGCTTCGACCCAGCGCGTATGGTGCTTGGGAGACATGTTGCCGGTCATCAGCGAGCGATAGGCATGATCGCGGAAGCCCATGATGCTTTCGGCCTTGTGATGTTCCCATTCCATGAAGGTCCTGTTGGTTCCTTCGATGTCGAAGCTGGGGTAATCGGTTTCGGCGAGCAGTTCCTTCACGTAGTCGCCCTGATACCAGATCATCTGCTCGGCATCTTCCAGCGTCTCCTCGCGGGCGCGCCACATGTCGAAATTCGCCTTGAGTTCCTCTTCAGGGGGTAGCTGGATCCGACCCATCATGACGTCGCGAGCCCACCAGGCCTGCACGTCGAACATGTTGAAGGTGTAGAACTGGTCCTGCATGCCGATATAGAAAAGCTGAGGATTGCGATCGAAGACCACGCCCTTGTAGAGACTGTCGGCCCAGAGCCGGTTGGCGGTCTTCAGACGCAGCTCGTCAGGCAGGAAGGGGAAATGGTGCTGGTAGCCCGTGCACAGGATTAGTGCATCGACTTCCTTCTTGGATCCGTCGAGGAAGTGCGCGGTCCTGTTCTCCAGCTTGACGAGCAGCGGCCGCTCCTCGAAATTCTCAGGCCACTTGAAGCCCATCGGCTTTGACCGGTAGCTCGTTGTTACCGATTTCGCGCCGTACTTCCAGCATTGCGAGCCGATATCCTCGGCCGAGTAACTGCGCCCGACCAGGAGGATATCCTTGCCCTTGAATTCCAGGGCGTCGCGGAAGTCGTGCGCATGCAGAACGCGACCATTGAAGGTTTTCACGCCCTCGAAATAAGGAACATTCGGCGTAGAGAAATGGCCGCTTGCGACGACGACGTAATCGAATTCCTCGTCGTACATCCGGTCTTCGACGCGGTCATGTGCGGTGACCGTGAACTTCTTGGTCGCCTCGTCGAAACGCACCATCCGCACCGGCGTGCTGAAACGCACCCATTGGCGAACATTCGCCTTCTCGACACGACCTTTTATGTAATCCCACAGTACCGCGCGCGGCGGATAGGATGCGATCGGCTTGCCGAAATGCTCCTCGAACGAATAGTCGGCGAATTCCAGGCATTCCTTCGGGCCATTCGACCAGAGATAGCGATACATGCTGCCATGCACCGGTTCGCCATACTCGTCCAGTCCGGTGCGCCACGTGTAGTTCCACAAACCGCCCCAGTCGGACTGTTTTTCGAAGCAGACAATTTCAGGAATCTCGGCGCCTTTTTGAGCCGCCGATTGAAACGCCCGCAGCTGAGCCAGTCCCGATGGACCCGCGCCGATGACGGCAACTCGTGTCATGTATCATTCCCCTTTTTTCATCGCTGTTCTGATTTTGCGCCGCCCTTAGGGATCACCACTAGTCTGGAAATATTCCAGGGCTGGTCGGCGCCCCGTCGTCGAATTTGGAGAGCCAGTCGATCGTATGATCGCGATAACGCGTCAGCCCCTTGTAATCGACCAGCTCAGGCGGCAGCGTCTGAAGAACGCGGTGAAGCCGCCGCGCCCACTTCGGAACCGTGACAAGCTCATCCATGCTGATCAGGTAGCAGCGGATCACGAAGAGAATGGCGTTCGAACGCGGCAGGCGCCAGAGGCTCTGCAGCTCGACGCGCAGGTGGACCTTATCGCCGACATTCAGGGGGGTTACCGTCGCGCGGTCCGTCCCCCATTTGTGATAGTTCTCCGGACTGGTATCCAGTCGGGGATTAATGGTCATCGTCCAGTTGAAGCGGCGCGTCGGCCGTCCGAGCTGGAGATTGAGCAGGAACTTCAGTGCACGATCGAATACCCCGATCTGGTGCGCGAGGGGGACAGGCCCGTGCCATTCCATGAAGTTCATTCCGATGTCGAAATCGAGCGACCAGTCGGCCTGGGTTGTCACCATCCCTGCGTCCATCCAGAGATTGTCGTTGCGCTGATCGACGATGCAGAAGTCGCCTTGGGCCTGGCGGGTGATGTATTCCATCGGCTCGTACGGGAGCGTTGATCGATCCCCGAACGTGAAACTGTCGTCGATGCCGAGAGGGCGGTTGATCCAGCGCCATCGATCGCCGTTCTTGGTCAGGCTGAAATGCTCGGGATAGCCTGCCGCCTGCTCTTCCATCAGCAGCTCCAGCACGTCCCATTGCGCTGTCATCATATGTGGCAGCGCTTGGCAGCGCAGTGGATCCTCTTTCAGGACCAGCGCCCGATCGTGCATTTCGGCGACATAGTGCTCATCGACATCGATGAGGCTTTCATAAATGGTGCCCTTTTGGCCATGGACATGGGGCTCCATGTTGACGGAATACATGTACTCGTCGCGATCGAACGGGAACGGAAAACGCCGAATGTTTTCAGGGCTGTTTCGGTAGGTGAAGTCGTCGCGGAAAGTTTCTTGTTTGAACACGATTGCCATGTGTCGGCTCCTCGGCGTGATTTAGAGATCAAGGGACAGTTTCGCCCCTTCGAAGCGCGATACGCAGATCATTACTTTCTGGCCGGAGGCCTTTTCCGCCGCGGACAGGTAGACATCGTGATGGGACAATGCGCCGCCGTTGCATCCCACGACCAGCGTCTCGCACTGACCGCAAGCGCCGCCGCGACAAAGGTATGGCGCATCGATGCCGGCCGCCTCTACCGCGTCGAGGATGCTCTGGTGGTCCCCGACGTGGACCATGATCCCCGAACGAACGAGTTCGACATCGAAGGGCTTTCCAGACATCGCCGCCAGGAAGCGCTCCGAATGTATGTTCTCCTTCGGCCATCCGGCTTCCCTGGCCGTGGTCAGGACGAAGTCCATCATTCGCTCCGGCCCGCACACATACGCATGGGTGCCGAGGGGTTGATGACCCATGATCGACGCAGCCGGGATCAGCTGATCTTCCGAATTGAAATAGACCTTGATGCGATGCCCGCCGTATCGGTCGATCAGGTCCTTCCAGTAGGCGCCGTGTTCGCGAGAGCGCATCCCGTAGTGCAGTTCGAACGCGACGTTGTCGCGATCGAACTGCGCCATCATCGCAAGGAAGGGCGTGATGCCGATGCCTCCGGCAAACAGGATGTGCTTGCGGCCACGTTGGTCGGCAGCGAAGAGGTTTACGGGATGGCTGATGACGAGTTCGTCTCCTTCGCGCAGCCGGTCATGCATGAAGGTCGATCCGCCTCTCGAATCGACCACCCGCAACACCGAAATTTCGTAGGCGGCGGTCTGGTGCGGCGATGACATCAGCGAGTACGGATTGCGCCTGAGAACACCGTCGTCTCGCATGGACACGATCACATGCGCGCCGGCCGAGAAGGTCGGAAGCGGAATGCCGTCGAGGCGCTCGAGACGAAATCGCTTGATGTCGTTGGCGACGTTGTCGATCTTGGTGACGCGAACGGGAATTGCAGTGCCGGCGCTCATGAGAACAGCTCCTCCGATGGCGGTGCGGTCCCTGGTTCCTCGGCGTCGACGTTGACGCCCTGGAAGGCGGCAAGGCGACGAGAGTAGTGATCCCGCACCAGCAGGCTGAGCCCGCAATGGCTGCATTCGAACGGGCTCACCTTCACGTCCTCGGTGGTGCCCTTGCAGTGAACGCACTGGACCCTTCGGGCAAGCGAGCCGCGATGCTCCGTGGGGATCGAGTTGAAATCCATGCCAAGATCGAGCGCGATCTGCATGCATTGTCCGATGAACCCCTCGCGTCCGGAGATGTAGAGGCGCGTGCCCATCGTTGCAGACGATAGGGAGCCTTTCAGCCGGAAAAGCAGGGTCTCGATCGTCGGCCCCTGCCAGAATGCGTCAGGCTTGAGGGCTGCCAGGGACAGATCGTGATTGCGTCCTTTTGATCCGGCCGAGACATAGAGGACTTCGCAACGGCTAAGCTGGTTTTCGTCGAGAGACTGCGCCTGGTCGAGGAGCGCCAGTGCGCCCTCTCCCTCCAATGCAAAGATGTGATGGCGCGCAAACGGATCGATTTTGATGCCCCCGTAGACGGGGCGGCTCTTGATACCTTCAACAAGCATGGCCAGTTTCCTCAGCCGACCGCCGTTCTCTTCTTCTTCTCCGGATCGTCGAATGTGATCGTATGAGCAATGGCCTTCGCTGTCATCGACTTGCCGCGCACCTCGAGCGGGACGCCCTGCACCGCTTTGTCCACATCCAGGCGTGCGATGGCCATCGAACGGTTCGTCAGCTTCGAATAGCTCGGGCAGGTGATCACACCGACCTTTTTGCCGTCGGCCCAGACTTCGTCACCGAGGTCGGCGGGCCCATCCGCATCGATAAGAAGGCCGAAGATCTTGAACCTCTCCTTGCCCTTCAGGCGCGCATGTTCCTCAGCCCCGCGGAAACCGGTTTTTCCGGGGCTGACGGTGAAGGAAAGGCCGAGCTCCCACAGGCTGTCGCCCGGGGGCTGGTCAGCGAAAGGATACATCTGGGAATTGTCGTAGGGATAAAAGAGAAGGTAGCTCTCGACCCGAAGCATATCGAGAACGCTGAAGCAGACGGGGATAATGCCCAGCTCCTTGCCCTCCTCGACGATGCGGTCCCAAACCAGCGGTGCATCCTGGCCGCGCACGAAGATTTCGTAGCCGCGCTCGCCCGTGTAGCCGGTGCGGGAGATCATCACCGGTACGCCAAACAGCGTTGTCTGCATGTGGTGAAAGTATTTCAGATCGCGGATGCCGGGCACGTGCTTGGCAAGATAGTCGACCGCCAGCGGGCCCTGAAGCGAAAGATCATGCAGGTCGTCGTCAAAGAGAACTGCGCAATTACGCCCGGCCGCCTGCTTCACGATCTCCGCGTGCCCCGAGCCCGAGCCGTGCACCAGCATCCAGGAATTGGGTCCGGTACGGTAGACTATACAGTCATCCGTGAAGTGGCCACGGTCGTTGAGCATGCAGGCATAGACGGACTTGCCCGGATAGAGCTTATTCATGTCACGCGTGGTGATGTAGTCCAGCACTGTGATCGCATGCGGACCGACCAGGTGAACCTTCTTCAGGCCCGACACATCCATGAGGCCGGCCTTGGTCCGCACGGCAATATGCTCTTCATAGATATCCTTGTCGTACGTCCAAGCGGTTCCCATCCCGCTCCAGTCTTCCAGTTTCGAACCCAGCGCACGATGCCGGTCTGCAAGAGCTGAGAAACGCCAAGTGACAGTCATATTCCGTTCCCTTTGTTTACTGTATGGAATATTTATTTCTTGACTATAATCGCGTTTTTGCATGTGGCAAGCGGAATGCGGCCAATTTTTTGACCGATCCAGACGCCTGCTTTTTTAGATTTTCGGGACGCGCACTCCCGCCGCCCGATGCGCCGCGATCACCGTGTTGGCCATCAGCATGGCTATCGTCATCGGCCCGACACCACCCGGGACCGGCGTCATGACGGCAGCGACGTCAGCTGCCTCCTCGAAAGCCACGTCCCCCACCAGCTTGGTCCTGCCTTCACCCTTTTCCGGGGCGGGAACGCGGTTGATGCCGACGTCGATAACCGTGGCACCCGGCTTGATCCAATCGGCCTTGACCATCCGCGGTCGGCCGACAGCGGCTACCAGAATATCAGCGGCGCGACAGATGTCGCCTAAATCCTTGGTGCGAGAATGTGCCATCGTCACCGTCGCATGGGCATTCAGCAGAAGCTGCGCCATCGGCTTGCCGAAGAGATTGGAACGGCCGATGACGACGGCGGTTAAGCCGGACAGATCCTCGCCGTGCGTGCGCCGCACAAAAACCATCGCGCCGGCTGGCGTGCAGGATACCAGGCCGGTCTCCAGATCGCCCGTGGCGAGCTTGCCGGCATTGACGATATGCAGGCCGTCCACGTCCTTCTCCGGCAGGATCGATTGGATGACCGGTTCGGCGTTCAAATGCTTCGGCAGCGGCAGCTGGACGAGGATGCCGTGGATCGAGGTGTCGGCATTCAGCGATGAGACGAGGCGCGCGAGCTCTTCCTGCGTCGTCTCCGATGGCAGGGTGTGCTGCACCGACTTGAAACCGCACTCCTTTGCCATCTTGCTCTTGGAATTGACATAGGCATGGCTGGCCGGATCGTCGCCGACGATGACGACGGCAAGACCTGCCTGAACGCCGCTCTCGTTGCCAAGCGAAGCAGCAGCGGCTTTGACGGATTCGACTACGGAAGCCGCGACCTGTTTCCCGTCGATAACCTCGACCATCGTTCAGCCCATCCGCTCCGAGGCGTAGCTCCCCGGGCTTGCGGGGAAGACGACGGTGCGATTGCCGTTGATGAAGGTGCGATGATGGATGTGGGCGTGGATTGCCCGGGCGAGCACTTGGCTCTCGACGTCGCGGCCAATCGAAACATAGTCGTCGCCACTTTGCGCATGGGTGATCCGCGCCGTGTCCTGCTCGATGATCGGACCCTCGTCGAGATCGGCGGTAACATAGTGGGCGGTGGCCCCGATCAGCTTCACGCCGCGCTCGTAGGCCTGCTTATAGGGGTTTGCACCCTTGAAACTCGGCAGGAAGGAATGGTGGATGTTGATGATCTTCCCGGACATCTGCCGGCAGAGCTTGTCCGAGAGAACCTGCATATATCGGGCCAGCACGATCAACTCGGTGCCCGTCTGGCTCACGAGGTCGAGCAGTTGCGCTTCGGCCTGCGGTTTGTTTTCCTTGGTCACCCTGATGTAGTGGAAGGGGATGTCGTGGTTCACGACGACCTTCTGGTAGTCGAAATGGTTGGAGACGACGCCGACGATGTCGATCGGCAGGGCGCCGATCTTCCAGCGGTAGAGCAGGTCGTTCAGGCAATGGCCGAAGCGCGAGACCATCAGCAGGACCTTCATGCGCTTCTCGCTGCTGTGAAACTCGAAGTTCATGTCAAATGGCGCGGCGATCGCGGAAAAGTCCTTGGCAATCTCAGCCTCCGAGGCTCCTGCTTCCGAGATGAAGCTGATCCTCATGAAGAACATGCCGGTATCGAGATCGTCGAACTGGGAAGAGTCCACGATGTTGCAGCCCTTGTCGGCGAGATAGCCGGAGATTGCCGCGACGATGCCCCGCGTGGATTTGCAAGCCACTGTCAAAACAATGTTTTTCACGATGAAGGTCCTTGTTGGACGAGGCAGCGAATATGCACAGCCCCGCGATTGCATGCGCGCAGAGATTTCCGGCGGAGCGCGCATTATCGCGCTCCGCAACCCGTCGCTTAGGATGGACTGCTCAGATGTCGAGGGTCGTCTGGTGTTCCCACTGCGTGAATTGCGAGCAGTAGCTGGTCCATTCGCGGTGCTTCATCTTGAGATAGGCTGCCGAAAATTCGCGCCCGAGTGCCTCTTGCAGCTCGGTGTCCTTTTCGTACTCGCGCAGCGCATCCAGCAGGTTCAGGGGGAGTTTTGGCGCATCGGTCACCGTGTGGCCGTCCCTGTACATGTCGATGTCATAATGAGGGCCTGGGTCCGCATTGGTGCGAAGGCCATTGAGCCCAGCCGCGATGATGATCGCCTGCAGAAGGTAGGGGTTTACCGCGCCGTCCGGAAGGCGGAGCTCAAAACGCCCAGGCCCCGGCACGCGAACCATATGCGTCCGGTTATTGCCGGTCCAGGTCACCGTGTTGGGCGCCCAGGTCGCACCGGAAATCGTACGCGGCGCGTTGATGCGCTTGTAGGAATTGACGGTCGGGTTGGTCACGGCCGCCAACGCAGAGGCGTGCTTCATGATGCCGCCCAGGAAGGTCTTGCCCTTCGCCGACAATCCAAACGCAGCCGCCTTGTCGGCAAACGCGTTGGTTCTGCCCTCGACGTCCCATACCGAGATGTGGCAATGGCAACCGTTGCCTGTCAGGCCCTTGAACGGCTTGGGCATGAAGGTCGCGCGCAGACCATGCTTCTCGGCAACGGACTTGACCATGAACTTGAAGAACGAGTGCTTGTCGGCGGTTTGCAGCGCATCGTCGTATTCCCAGTTCATCTCGAACTGGCCGTTGGCGTCTTCGTGGTCGTTCTGATAGGGCTTCCACCCAAGCTCCAGCATGTAGTCGCAGATTTCCGCGATGACGTCGTAGCGCCGCATGACGGCCTGCTGGTCGTAGCACGGCTTTTCTGCCGTATCGAACTCGTCTGAGATCTTTGCGCCATCCTGCGAGATCAGGAAGAACTCCGGCTCGACACCGGTCTTTACGCGCAATCCCTCTTTCCTTGCCTCGGCAACAAGTCGTTTGAGAACGACGCGAGGCGCCTGTTCGACCGGCTTGTCGTCCATGACGCAGTCGGCGGCGACCCAGGCGACGTCCTTCTTCCACGGTAGCTGGATGACGGACGAGGCGTCAGGAATGGCGAACAAATCCGGATGCGCGGGAGACAGGTCGAGCCACGTCGCAAAGCCCGCGAAACCGGCTCCATCCTCTTGCATGCCTGCGATCGCTTCGGCGGGAACCAGCTTGGCGCGCTGTGCGCCAAACAGATCCGTGAAGCTGATCATGAAGTACTTTATGCCCTTTTCAGCAGCGAACTTTGAAAGCTCGAGTGTCACTTTGTTCCCCTTTTTATGGATATCAGACACTTTTTGGAAAAGGTGGTCCCGCGTTCTCCCAAAACTGAGACCACCGGATGTTCGTCGATCAGAAACCAGCCTTGCCCGGATACCAATTCGTACCCGCCAGCGGAACCTGCGCCATCGCCGCTGCTTCCATCGTCAGCGCGCAAAGATCTTCAGGCTCGAGATTGTGAAGATGGTTCTTGCCGCAGGCGCGGGCGACCGTCTGGGCCTCCAGCGTCATCACCTTCAGGTAGTTTGCAAGACGGCGACCCGCCGCGACCGGATCAAGACGCATCGCCAGTTCCGGGTCCTGTGTGGTGATCCCGGCCGGATCCTTGCCTTCGTGCCAGTCATCATAGGCGCCGGCGGTGGAATTCAGCTGCCGGTATTCGTCTTCCCATCGCGGATCGTTGTCACCGAGCGCCACGAGCGCTGCCGTACCGATCGCAACGGCATCGGCGCCCAGCGCAAGCGCCTTGGCAACGTCGGCACCGGAGCGGATGCCGCCGGATATGATCAGCTGGACCTTGCGGTGCATTCCGAGATCCTGCAGCGCCTGGACGGCCGGCCTTATGCAGGCGAGCGTCGGCATGCCGACATTCTCGATGAAGACGTCCTGGGTCGCGGCCGTGCCGCCCTGCATGCCATCGAGCACGACGACATCCGCGCCGGCCTTAACCGCGAGGGCCGTGTCGTAGTAGGGCCGCGCGCCGCCAACCTTGACATAGATGGGCTTTTCCCAATCGGTGATTTCGCGCAACTCCATGATCTTGATTTCGAGATCGTCCGGCCCTGTCCAATCGGGATGGCGGCAGGCGGAGCGCTGGTCGATGCCCTTCGGAAGATTACGCATGTTCGCGACGCGATCGGAAATCTTCTGTCCGAGCAGCATGCCGCCACCGCCTGGCTTGGCGCCCTGGCCGACGACGATCTCGATCGCATCTGCCCGGCGCAGATCCCTAGGGTTCATCCCATAGCGCGATGGCAGATACTGGTAGACAAGCGTCTGCGAATGACCGCGCTCTTCGTCGGTCATGCCGCCGTCGCCAGTCGTGGTTGACGTGCCGGCGATCGTCGCTCCGCGTCCAAGCGCTTCCTTGGCGTTGCCGGAAAGCGCGCCGAAGCTCATGCCCGCGATGGTGATGGGCGTTTTCAGGTGAATTGGCTTCTTGGCGAAGCGTGTGCCGAGGACGACCGAGGTGTCGCATTTCTCGCGGTAGCCCTCGAGGGGATAGCGCGAGATCGACGCGCCAAGAAAAAGCAGATCGTCAAAATGCGGCACTTTGCGCTTCGTGCCGGCACCACGGATATCGTAGATGCCAGTTGCAGCGGCGCGCCTGATTTCCGCAAGCGTGTAGTCGTCGAATGTAGCGGACTTGCGCGGCGGGGTCGGAGGATTGTGGTATGACATGTCTTACCTTTCGCCGCTTTAGTAAGCGTCCGCGTTATCGATGTTGAAATTGTAAAGCTTGCGCGCAGAGCCGTAGCGCTTGAACTCTTCAGGCTTCACGCCCACCACGCCAGCCTTTTCCAACAGCTCGGCAAGCTTGGCGATGTGCTCGGCACGCAGTTCCTTCTCGATGCAATCGGCGCCAAGGCTCTTCACCGACCCCCTGACGAAGAGCTTGGCCTCGTAGAGTGAATCGCCGAGGGCATCGCCGGCATCACCGAGGACGACAAGATGACCGGACTGGCCCATGAATGCCGACATGTGGCCGATATTGCCGTGAACGACGATATCGATGCCCTTCATGGAAATGCCGCATCGCGAGGCGGCGTTTCCCTTGATGACGAGTAGCCCGCCGCGACCCGTCGCACCCGCATACTGGCTCGCATCGCCTTCGATGACGACCTTGCCCGACATCATGTTCTCGGCGACGCCCGGCCCCGCCGAGCCATGGACCGTGATCTCCCCGCCGTCGTTCATGCCCGCGCAGTAGTAGCCGACCGACCCCCGAACATCGACGGTGACGGCAGCATCGATGCCCACGGCGACCGAGTGGCTACCGCGCGGGTTGATGACTTCGAAATTCATGTCGTTGGCGCCAGCCGCGATATTGTGCAGCGCGCTGTTCAATTCGCGCAGCGGCACGAGCGACAGATCGAAGACTGGCATTGTTCTCATACTTTCTTGCGTTGAGGTGACGTTCAAGATTAGGCCGCCTTCTCGTGATCCCAGAAATAGACAGTGGCAGGCTCCGGCTCCCAGACGCGGGCATTCTCGATGCCTGGGAGATTGACGAGCGCCCGGTATTCGGAGCCGAACGCCACATACTGGTCGGTTTCCGCCATGACCGCGGGCTTGCATGCGATCGGGTCGCGCACGACGCCGAAACCCGACTTGGTGCCGACAACAAAGGTGAAGAAACCATCGAGGTCGTCAAGCGCGCTCGTTAGAGCCTCGCCAAGATCCTTGCCCTTGGACATCTGCGAGGTCAGGTAGGCGGCGGCGACCTCGGAATCGTTCTGGGTTTCGAATGTCATCCCTTCGCGCACCAGCTCGCGGCGCAGGTTGTTGTGGTTGGACAGCGAGCCGTTGTGGACCAGGCACTGATCCGCGCCCGTGGAGAAGGGATGTGCTCCCAATGTCGTGACGGCGGATTCCGTGGCCATGCGCGTATGACCGATGCCGTGGGAGCCGCTCATGGCGCGAACGCCGAAGCGCGCGACGACATCCTTCGGCAGGCCGGTTTCCTTGTAGATCTCCACACTGTCGCCGGACCCCATGATCCGAAGCTTCGGAAGCTTCGCGGAAATAAGGGTTCGTATCTCGTCTGCGGATGCGCTGGTCTCGATGACCGCGTGCGTGCTTTTCACGACGACGGTGGCGTCAAGCCCCGCTTCGCGGAGTTCCGCGGCAAGGCTGGAAAAGCCGCGCTCGCCGTCCGGGGATTGCACCGTAATCTTGGTCTTGCCGGTAGACGGCGCGCCGTAGATCGCGATGCCGGCGGAATCGGGGCCACGGTCGGTCATTGTAATCAGCATGTCCGAAATCAGCTCGCCCAGCTTGGGTTCGAGGCTTCGGTCCTTGAGAAATAATCCAACTATGCCGCACATGAGTGAGCACCTCCGTTCGTGTCTGAACAAAGTGCTATCAGATGAATTTTATGGGATCAATCTACAAGAATAAAATTTTCTCTAGAGGCAATTCTAGCTAATCCCGACTGCTTCGCTTGTTCGGATAGGAAATGATCGAGAGGTAGCGCGATGGAAGCTGCACCAGTTGCTCCGGACCGTGCGGCGCGTCGGCGTCAAAAAACAGGCTGTCGCCTGGTTGCATATGGTAAAGTTCATCGCCGTGGCGGTAAACGACCTCGCCTTCCAGCATGTAGAGGAATTCCATGCCGTCGTGCTGAAACGTGGGAAAGATATCCGATTCAGCCGTTAGCGTTATGAGATAGGGCTCGACCATCACGCCGCTGCTATTGTTGTCGATGTGCCCGAGAAGGCTGTACTGATGGCCGGCGCGGGTGCCCCGCCGCTCGATGTTCACACCTTGACCCGATTTGACGAAAGTAGCGGTGCGAGGCTCTTCATAACCGCGGAAGAAGGCGGTGATCGGCACGCCAAGGGCCTTCGACACGGCCTGAAGCGTTGTCAGAGACGGTGAGATATTGCCGTTTTCGATCTTCGACAGCATGCCCATCGACATGCCGGTGGCCGCGGCGAGATCGGTGATCGTGATGCCCAGCCTGCGCCGGCATTCGCGTACTTCATAGCCGATTGCCATCTCGAGATTGTTCTGTCGCGGCTCTCGAACGGCGTGCGGGTTCTGTCCGAAAGCGCTCGTGACGGCGGCTTTCTCGGCGGCCTTACTTTTCTGCGATGACATGGCGTCTCCTTTGGCAGGCGCCTATCTTCTCAGTAAATTTTTCGCAATTCAAAAGAAAGTTTCGCTCCTGACGCTTTTGGGCCTTTCACCGAATTGCTTTTTGAAACAATTCGAAAAATGGGCCGCGCTGGAGAAGCCGGTAGCGAAGGCGATTTCCTGGATCGACAACGGGCTTTGTTCGATCAGGCGACGTGCATGTCGCAAGCGGATCTCGCGGTAGGTTTCAAGGAACGTCGAGCCGCGACGCTCCAGGAACAACCTGTCGAGATGCCTGGAACTGATCCCCGCAAACTTCGCCATGGCCGTTCGGCCGAGCGGCTTCTCGATGGTGGCCTCCATCTTTTCGAGAACGCTGAGAAGCGCTGCGTGATTGGTCCCGAAGCGCTCGGCGGAAGACGCTCGCTGAGGTGCTGTCGGTTCGGCGACAGACGTATGCAGGTACCAATCGCTGACCCGGCGAGCGAAGTCGCTTCCCATGCGCTCCAGGATCAGCGCGTGCATCAGATCGAGCGGCGCCACGCCGCCGCCGCAGGTAATCCGGTTTCCGTCGATGACGAAGCGCGCCTGTCTCGGAGCAAGATGGGGAAAAGCCTCCCTGAGGATCGGCGCGTGTTCCCAATGAATGGTGAAGTCGTAGGTATCCAGAAGGCCTGCCGCCGCCAGGATATACGAACCGCTGGAGATGCCGCCGATCCTCGTCCCCTGTCGTGCAAGCCTGCGAAGAAAGCCGTGAAGCGCCTGCGTGTCGGTCCAATCGGCCGGCCCGCCGCCGGCGCAAACGAACACCGTGTGGCAGCGATCGCCCGTTCGGGCGAGATCATCGCAAGCGATCTCGACGCCTGACGAGCTTTGGACGGAGCCACCGCCAAGCGATAGCGGGACAATTTCGTAAAGCGTACTGCCTGCGAGCAGGTTCGCGGCCCGCATCGGTTCTATGGCGGACGCGTAACTCATGAGGGCAAAGTTCCTGACGAGGACGAAGCCGACACGCTGGGCGTTTCTCTGATCCACCGATACCATGTCCCATTTCTATCCTAAAGTGGCCCATAAGCGCAATTACCCTGGATGCGCCCGTGATAGGCATGAACCACACTTGCTAGGGACGCGACGGCACATGCGGTATTCGGCATTATCAGTTCTTCTCAACGGTCTGCGCGGCAACAAGGGCTGGCGGTCGGCTTGGCGGCAGCCTCAGCCGAAATCCCACTACGATGTGATCATCGTCGGCGGCGGAGGCCACGGCCTTGCGACGGCCTATTATCTGGCCAAGGAATTCGGCATCACGAACGTTGCCGTTCTCGAAAAGAACTATATCGGTTCCGGAAACGTCGGCCGGAACACGACGATCATTCGTTCAAACTACCTGCTTCCCGGCAACAATCCCTTCTACGAACTTTCGATGAAGCTCTGGGAGGGGCTCGAGCAGGACTTCAACTTCAACGCCATGGTTTCACAGCGCGGCGTGCTGAACCTCTTCCATTCCGACGCCCAGCGCGACGCCTATACGCGCCGCGGCAATGCCATGCGCCTGCACGGGGTGGACGCCGATCTTCTCGACCGGGCCGCCGTCCGGCGGATGCTTCCATTCCTGGATTTTGACAATGCACGCTTCCCGATCCAGGGCGGCCTCTTGCAGCGCCGAGGAGGCACTGTTCGTCACGATGCGGTCGCCTGGGGCTATGCGCGCGGTGCAGATATGCGCGGTGTCGATATCATTCAAGGATGCGAAGTTACCGGCATCCGCCGTGAGAATGGCCGGGTGCTGGGCGTGGATACGACGAAAGGGTTTATCGGCTGCGGGAAATTGGCCCTCGCGGCGGCCGGCAATTCGTCGCGGGTGGCCGAAATGGCCGGGATGAAGCTGCCCATCGAGAGCCATGTCCTGCAGGCATTCGTATCCGAGGGCCTGAAGCCATTCATCGACGGCGTCGTGACGTTCGGCGCGGGTCACTTCTACGTCTCCCAATCGGACAAGGGAGGACTGGTTTTCGGCGGCGACATCGACGGCTACAATTCCTACGCCCAGCGCGGCAATCTTGCGACCGTCGAGCACGTCGCCGAGGCCGGCAAGGCCATGATACCCGGCCTTTCCCGCGTCAGGGTCCTGCGTTCCTGGGGCGGCATCATGGACATGTCCATGGACGGCTCGCCGATTATCGATCGGACGCCGATAGGCAACCTCTACCTCAACGCCGGCTGGTGTTACGGCGGCTTCAAGGCGACGCCGGCCTCCGGCTTCTGCTTTGCCCATCTTCTGTCGCGCGACGTGCCGCACGAAACCGCGAGCGCGTTCCGCCTCGATCGTTTCGAACGCGGCTATCTGATCGACGAAAAAGGCATGGGTTCGCAGCCCAACCTGCACTGACGTCCCACGAAGGATCACGAAGACATGGCAAGCCTTGTCCCCTGTCCGCATTGCGGAGCAAGACCGAAGGAAGAGTTTACGATCAAGGGTGCGGCGTTGGACCGCCCGGCGCCGGATGCTGACACGCAGGGATGGATGGACTACGTGTACCTCCGTGACAATCCGCGGGGCCTCTACGACGAATACTGGCACCACACGTCGGGATGCCGGCGCTGGCTGGTGGTCACGCGCAATACCGCGACCCATGAAATCGAGGCAAGCCGCGATGCTTCGCAAAAAGGTGAGGCAAGCGTTCAGCCATGACATCCTACCGTTTGCAAACCGGCGGTCTTATCGACCGGAACAGGCCCCTTTCCTTCACCTTCGACGGCAAGACGTTGCAGGGTGTTGAGGGCGATAGTTTAGCCTCGGCGCTGCTCGCGAACGGCCGGCAGCTGGCGGGACGGAGTTTCAAGTATCATCGGCCGCGCGGCATCCTGACTGCCGGCGCTGCCGAACCCAACGCGCTGATGACAATCGGGCAGGGAGGTCGAACGGAACCGAACACCCGCGCCACCATGCAGGAACTCTACGACGGACTTGAAGCGACCAGCCAAAATCGCTGGCCGTCGCTTGAGCTTGATTTCGGTGCGATCAACGGGCTTTTGTCGCCTTTCCTAGGTGCGGGCTTCTACTACAAGACATTCATGTGGCCGGCAGCCCTGTGGGAGAAGCTGTACGAGCCCATCATCCGCCGGGCTGCCGGTCTCGGTAAGGCGAGCTACGATGTCGACCCGGACCGTTATGAGAAGAGTTGGGCGCATTGTGACCTTCTGGTCATAGGGGCCGGCCCTGCCGGACTGGCCGCAGCCCTCACGGCGGCGCGTTCGGGTGCACGAGTGATCCTGATCGACGAACATTCGAAGGCAGGCGGCTCGCTGCTGTCGGAAACGGCCACGATCGCGGGTAAATCAGCCGCCGAGTTCGCCGGCGAGGTGCTGTCCGAGCTCCAAGTGATGCCGAACGTGGAAGTCATGACCCGTACGACCGCGTTCGGGTGGTACGACGGCAACGTGTTCGGCGCCGTTGAACGCGTGCAGAAGCACCTGGGCGCACCTGCCGCTCATGTCCCTGTGGAGCGGCTATGGCGGATCGTCGCCAAGCGGGCGCTGCTTGCGACAGGCGCCGAGGAACGCCCGCTCGTCTTTGGCGGCAACGATATTCCCGGTGTCATGATGGCAACGGCGATGCGGACATATCTCAATCGGTTCGCAGTGGCGCCCGGCAAGTCGACCGCGATCTTCACGACGAACGACACGGGCTATGCGCTTGCGAGCGACCTTGAGGCTGCGGGTGTTCCCGTTGCTGCGATCATCGACAGCCGAGCCGACGCAGCTTTTGCCTATGACGGCAAGGCTCGCATCATCAAAGGGGCGGTCGTCTCGAACGCAAGAGGCGGCAAGTCGCTGTCCTCGATCGAGATCTGGCGCGAAGGCCGGACGGAAAACCTGAAGGTCGATTCCCTGGCAATGTCGGGCGGCTTCAGCCCGATCATCCATCTCGCATGCCACAGGGGCGCCAAGCCGCAGTGGTCGGACAGTGACGCCGCCTTCCTGGCGCCTGGAGATCTCAAGGGCCTGGTGACCGTCGGGGCCGCGGCCGCCACAACCGGACTTGCCAACTGCCTGAAGGAGGGCGGCCGGCTCGCCGCGGACCTCGCGGGCGCTTTGGGCTTTTCGGCGCGTGCCGTCGAGTTCGGGCCGGTCGATGGCGATATCGCCTCGCCGGAAGCCAGACCCCTATGGGTCATTCCTGGCGTAACCAGCAAGGCATTCGTCGATTTCCAGAACGACGTCCATCGCAAGGATCTCGGGCTGGCGGTCCGGGAAGGCTACGACCACGTCGAGCTGGCCAAGCGCTATACCACGACCGGCATGGCCACGGACCAGGGCAAGCTTTCGAACATCAATGCCATCGGGCTTCTCGCCGAAGCGCGGGGCATTTCGCCGGCGGATGTGGGGACGACCACGTTTCGACCGTTCTACACGCCGGTCTCGTTCGGCGCGCTCACGGGCGCGCATCATGGCCAGCATTTTCAGCCCGTTCGCAAGTCCCCTCTGCACGCGTGGGCACAAAAGCAAGGCGCGGTTTTTGTCGAAACAGGCCTCTGGTACCGGTCGTCGTGGTTCCCACGCGCGGGAGAGACGACCTGGCGCGACAGCGTTGATCGCGAGGTTCTTAACGTTCGCGCCAATGCCGGCATCTGCGATGTTTCGATGCTCGGCAAGATCGAGATTTGTGGAAAAGATGCCGCCGAATTCCTGAACCGGGTCTACTGCAACGCTTTTCTCAAGCTACCTGTCGGCAAAGCGCGCTACGGGCTGATGCTTCGCGAAGACGGCATGATCTACGACGACGGCACGACGAGCCGGCTCGGGGACGAGCGGTACTTCATGACGACAACGACGGCCTACGCGGCCGGCGTTATGAACCATCTCGAATTCTGCTCGCAAGCCCTCTGGCCCGATCTCGATGTTCGCCTTGCCTCGGTGACCGACCAGTGGGCGCAGATGGCGATTGCCGGACCGAAGGCGCGGCTGATCCTTCAGCAGGTGATAGACGACGACATTTCGGACGCGGCATTTCCGTTCCTCGGCGCGAAAGAGGTTTCGCTGTTTGGCGGCGATCTCAAGGGCCGGCTGTTTCGCATCTCCTTCTCCGGGGAATTGGCCTACGAACTCGCAGTTCCGGCAGGGTATGCAGAAAGCGTCGCCGACGCATTGATGGATGCCGGGGAGGAGCACGGGCTTCAGCCCTACGGCGTCGAAGCGCTGAGCGTGCTGCGTATCGAGAAGGGCCACGTGACCCACAACGAGATCAACGGCACCGTGGTCCCGGCAGATCTTGGCTTCGCAAGGATGGTGTCGGGCGCAAAGGCGGATTTCATCGGCAAGGCGATGGTGGGCCGCGAGGGGCTGACATCGCGGGATCGAGCCGCCCTCGTCGGCGTGGTGCCCCTCGACCCCAGACAGTCGTTCCATTCGGGCTCGCACATCCTGCCCAAGGACGCGGCGGCAACGCTCGAGAATGACCAGGGCTATGTGACCTCCAGCGCTTTCTCTCCGCATGTCGGATCGACCATCGGCTTGGCACTGGTCAAGCGCGGGCCGGAACGATACGGCGAGGAAGTGGTCGTCTGGAACGGCCTGCGCAACGAGTTTACCGCGGGGCGCCTGTGCAATCCCGTGTTTGTCGATCCTGAAAACGAGAAGCTTCATGTCTAAGTATCGCGCGATCCACCGACCCGTTCTCGGTGGCAAAGAGACCGTTTCCAGTGCCGGGATCAATCTGTCGCCACTTCCCGAAGGCTCGATCATTCACGTCCTTGCGAAGCAGGACGGATCTGATCTCGCCCCGCTTCTGAGTTCACTGACAGGCGGTCAGCCCAACGCAGTTCGTTGGGTCGCGCCCGGCCAATGGTTCGTCGTCACCGATCAACCGCTGGAACACGACGCCTTGGCGACAGTCTTCATGACTTCGCATCCCCAGGCAACGGCCGTCGATCAAAGCCACGGCCGCGTCAGGATTCGCGTTGGCGGCAGGATGGCGGAACGCGTGTTTTCGAAGGGAACGGCAGTCGACTTGTCGCAGCTTCCGGTCGGCCGTTCGGCCACGACGCTGGTTGGCCACATCGCGGCCCACATCACTCGCGTCGATCAGGAATCGTTCGAGCTCATTGTCTTAAGAGGCTTTGCGGAAAGCCTCTGGGGCGACCTGGTGGGGATGAGCGCCGAATATATGTAATGGGGGAGGCCCCTGACGCGCTTTTATCGCCGAGGAGGTGTCAGCGATCGAAGGCTTCCCTGAGGCCTTGGCCTTTTCGCTCCCGTAAATCGAGATCGGTTTCTATGTGTGCGATGTGATGCAGCATCTGCTGGCAGGCACTATCGATATCGCCGCGCTCGATCGCAGATACGATCTCGCCGTGCTCGCTGTGGCCGCAGCGGGAGGCGGCGGATTGGCCGTATAGCGCAATCACGAGCGATGAGCGCGCCACCAGTTCTTCCATGAAGCGTTGCATGACGGCATTGCCTGAAATGGAGGCGATGGCCAGATGAAAATCGCCGGACGCCTTGATTTCGGCGCGGCGAGCGTTCTGGCCCCGCTCGTTCATCAGCCGGTCTTCTTCCAAAAGGAGCAGCCGCAGATTCTGAACGTCGAGCTTGGTCATCCTGGCCGCGGCTTCCCGCAGAATGACAGGTTCGACCAGGCACCGCGCCGCGAAAATCTGGCGCGCCTCCTGCGGCGAGGGGTAGGCGACGAAGGCACCGCGATTTCTCTCCACACTGACGAGCCCCTCGTAGGAGAGCGCCTGCAGAGCTGCGCGCGCAAGCGTCCGGCTGACGTTGAAGAGGTTGCCGACGTCGCTTTCGGAAAGCTTCGCTCCCGGAGAAAGGCGGCGCTCAACGATTGCGTCGCGAATGGCGTCGCGGATGTGCTGGCTGCCGTTATCGGCGAAATCGTCAAGGGTTTGGCGAGCGTTTACGACGGGTTTCATCAGATCCGGATACCTAGCAATGGTGCCATGATATCGGCCTTTGCGGCAAAAGTTAAACTGAATTTGCGCTCAAACGGCGATGATATTGTATACGATATGTTGCACGAATTGAGGACGAAAGCCTATTTCGTGTGCAAATCGCAAAATGCCTATTAAGTGGAGCCTCGCTCACTTTTGCCAGAAACCCTACGAGTCATAAGCGGTTAGTGCGCCGCAATAGAAACTGGCACGGCAGATGCTTTGTCTTTCTTAAACGAGGAAGACACGATGTCTAAAGCGGCAGAGATCGAGATAGCGTCCGTGACAAAGGTCTACGGCTCGACCACGGCGGTCGATGCCATTAGCCTTAAAATTCCAAGCGGCTCCTACTGCTGCTTCCTGGGGCCCTCGGGTTGCGGCAAGAGTTCGACGCTGCGCATGATTGCCGGTCACGAAGACATCTCGTCCGGCGATATCCGCCTCGGCAACACGGTGATCACCGATTTTCCGCCGGCCAAGCGCGGCACGGCGATGATGTTCCAGTCCTATGCGCTCTTCCCGCATCTCGATCTCGTCGACAACGTTGCCTTCAGTCTGAAGATGAAGGGCGTCGAGAAGGAGGAGCGCCGCACGAAGGCGCTGGCGATGCTGCGGCTGATGCAGATGGAAGCCTATGCCGTTAGGCGTCCGGCGCAGCTTTCCGGCGGGCAACAGCAGCGCGTCGCACTTGCTCGCGCGCTGATCACCGATCCGCAGGCGCTGCTTCTCGATGAGCCGCTCTCCGCACTCGATCCGTTTCTGAAGATCCGCATGCGCGCCGAGCTCAAGAAGCTGCAGAAGAGGCTGGGCATCACCTTTGTGCACGTGACGCACAGCCAGGAAGAGGCCATGGCGCTCGCCGATCTCGTCGTCATCATGAACGACGGCAAGATCGAGCAGGCGGCCGCGCCGCGTCAGGTTTTCGAAAGGCCGGCGACCGCCTTCGTCGCGCGATTCATGGGCGACCACAATGTGCTCTCGGGCCGTGTCGTGGCCGCAAACGACGACATTCTCACCGTGGAGGTGCCGGACGGGCAAAGCTTCAGCGTGCGCGGAGCCGGCCGGCAAGTGGGCGAGAGCGCCGACATCGGCATCCGCACGGACCGCGTTCGCCTCGAAGAAGCCTCCGACAGGACGCTTGGCTTCACCTGTGTCGTCTCAAACATCGAGTATCGCGGCGCGACGGTGAAGATCACCGCGAGCGGCGCGGGCAGCGACGACTTCACCGTGATCGCAAGCGACGCGGCCTATTTCGCCAAGCCGGTATCGGTCGGCGATGCGGTGTCGCTGAGCTGGTGCCTGGAGGACGTAGTCCTCCTTGGCCGCATGTCCTCGTAACAACTCAAAACGAAAAGGGGAACTGACATGACCAATGAAACAACGGCAGACGGCAAGACGAAGAAACTACTATCCCGCCGCACGGTTTTGAAGACAGGTGCTGCGGCGGCCGGTGCGATAGCCGGCTCCGGGCTTATCACCGGCTTTCCGACGATCTGGGCGCAGACGAACATCACGCTGCGGCAGTTCGGCACCGGCGTTTCCAACATCAATGCGATCGCTGAGAAGTGCAAGCAGGACCTCGGCATCACCCTCGAGATGACGGCGACCGATTCCGATGCGGCCGCGCAGCGCGCCGTCACGCAGCCCGACAGCTATGACATTGCCGACATCGAATACTGGATCGCCAAGAAGGTATTCCCAACCGGCGTGCTGCAGCCGATGGATGTCAAGAAGCTCAAATTTTACGACAAGATCGTGCCGCTGTTCATCACCGGCAAACTGAAGCCGGACAGCGTCATCGCGCAAGGCACGGCACCGCATACGGTCGGCTTCGTGGAGGGCCAGGATTCCAAGACCTTCGCCAAGGAACCGACCCAATGGATGACGATGGTTCCGACGATTTACAATGCCGATACGCTGGGCATTCGCCCGGATCTGGTTGGCCGCGACATTACCAGCTGGGCGGATATCCTCGATCCTAAGTTTAAAGGCAAGACGGCGATCCTCAACATACCCTCGATCGGCATCATGGATGCCGCGATGATCATGGAAGCCGCGGGCAACATCAAGTACGCCGACAAGGGCAACATGACCAAGGCCGAAATCGACAAGACCATCGATTTCCTCATCAAGACCAAGGGTGACGGCCAGTTTCGCGCGTTCTGGAAGTCTTTCGACGAAAGCGTCAACCTGATGGCGTCGGGCGAAGTCGTAATCCAGTCGATGTGGTCGCCGGCCGTCGCCGCGGTTCGCTCCAAGGGCATCGCCTGCAAGTTCCAGCCGCTCAAGGAAGGCTATCGCGCCTGGGGCGGCGGCCTCGGCCTTGCCAAGCACCTGTCAGGCGCGCAGCTCGATGCTGCCTACGAGTACATCAATTGGTACACCTCCGGCTGGGTCGGCGGCTACCTCAACCGCCAGGGCTACTATTCCGCGGCCATGGAGACGGCCAAGGGCTTCATGTCGGCCGACGAGTGGGGTTTCTGGATCGAGGGCAAGCCAGCCAAGGGCGATATTCTCTCGCCGGAAGGCAAGGTCATGGAGAAGGCCGGGGCAGTTCGCGACGGCGGATCCTTCGAAGAGCGCATGGGTCACGTCGCCTGCTGGAATTCGGTGATGGACGAAGACCGTTACATGGTTCGCCGCTGGAATGAGTTTATCGCGGCCTGATCCGTCTCGGTCATGCAAAAGCGCTCCCCGCGATAAGGGGAGCGCCCACTTCACGGAGAGGCCTCTCGATGGCGACGATTGCTTCAGCGCAGATGGAAGAGAAAGCCGGCAGCACGCGGGGCGGCGGGCTTCGGTTGGCGCCCTGGGCAATTTCCTACCTGCAGGCGACACCGCTTATTCTCATCCTCGGCTTCTTCTTTCTTCTGCCGATTGTGATGATCGTCGTCGTCAGCTTCTGGGACTACGACTTCGCAAACATCTACCCCGCGTTTCTCACGATGAACTACACCGACACGCTTGGTTCGTGGGTAACGTGGAAAACCTATCTCAATACCATCAAGTTCACCGCCATCGTCTGGGCGCTAACGCTCTTCATCGGCTTCTGGGTTGCCTATTTCCTGGCATTCCACATCCGCCGGACATCGACGCAGATGATCCTCTTTCTCGTCTGCACGGTGCCGTTCATGACATCCAACATCATCCGCATGATTTCCTGGATCCCTGTCCTGGGTCGCAACGGCCTCGTCAATTCTGCCCTGATCAAGATGGGGGTCGTACCGCAGCCGGTCGAATGGTTGCTCTATTCCGATTTCGCGGTCGTGCTGGCGATGGTCCACCTCTACACCCTGTTCATGGTGACGCCGATCTTCAATACGCTGATGCGCATCGACCGCTCGCTGTTCGAAGCTGCGCGCGATGCCGGTGCCAGCGGTTGGCAGGTCTTATGGAATGTGGTCATTCCCCTTGCGAAGCCGGGCATCGCCATAGGTTCGATCTTCGTCCTTACACTGTGCATGGCCGACTTCTCGACAGTGCAGGTGATGTCGGGCGGGCAAAGCGCCTCGGTAGCGCTGATGATGAAAAACCAGATGTCGCTGCTGCAGTATCCGGCCGCCGCCGCCAATGCGGTGGTTCTCCTGATCCTGGTCCTGATGATGATCGCGGCAATCCTGCGCGTCGTCGACATACGCAAGGAGCTTTGAGATGAACGGGGAAAAACGTAGCCTCGAATTCTTCGTGCTCGCCGCCTTCTTCCTTGTCTTCGCGCTATTTCTCTATGGCCCGCTGTCGGCGATCCTCATCCTTTCCTTCCAAGGTCCGGACGGCGGCCTGACCTTTCCGCTCAACGGCGTGTCGGTACACTGGTTCGTCAACCTCTTCGAGAGACAGGCCGTCGGCGATTTCGGCGCCTCCTTCCGACGCTCCTTTACGCTCGGGCTGATGGTGATGGTCGTAACGGTGGTCGTATCCCTCCTTGCCGGCCTCGCGTTCCGCCGGAAATTCCGCGGTTCGTCGGTGCTCTTTTATGCGACCGTTGCCAGCCTGGTCGTGCCGTCGATCATCATCTCGCTCGGCATCGGAGTCCTCTTCCAGCAGGGAGGAATGCCGCCCGCCTGGTATTCATCGGCCTTCGGCGCGCACTTGACGTGGACGCTGCCCTTCGGGGTATTGATCATGTTTGCCGTCTTCAACCGTTTCTCGCCTGCCTACGAAGAGGCGGCGCGCGATCTCGGTGCGTCGTCGTGGCAGACCTTCCGTCATGTGGTATTGCCGATGATAGCGCCGAGCCTGGTCGGCGTCGGCCTGTTCGGCTTCACGCTTTCCTACGACGAGTTCGCCAGGACGCTGATGACATCCGGCAGCTACAATACGTTGCCGCTTGAAATCTATGGCATGACGACGAACGTCACGACCCCGGTTCTCTATGCCCTCGGCACGGTGACGACCCTTTTCTCGTTCGCAATCATCCTGCTTGCGCTCGGCATTTTGACGATGCTGCGCCGCCGTCAGTCAAGGATAAGCTGACCCAATGCGCATTCTTCTGGTCAATCCCAACACCACGGCCTCGATGACTGAAAAAGCGGCGATTGCGGCTCGCGCCGTCGCCGCAGCCGGCACGGAGATCGTCCCGGTGACGTCGCGCATGGGGCCGGCCTCGATCGAGGGTCACTACGATGGCGCGCTTGCGATCCCGGGCCTGCTTGCGGAACTCAAGGACCGACAGCCGGAGGGCTATGACGCGGCAATCATCGCCTGCTTCGACGATACCGGCCTTGAGGCCGCCCGGACCTTCTGCGACGTGCCGGTCCTCGGCCTATGCGAAGCCGCAGTCGCAACCGCGGGCTTCCTTGCCCAACGGTTCACGGTGGTGACGACCTTGGAGCGGTCACGCGTGCTCATCGACAACCTTGTTCGTCGTTACGGCATGGGTGGACGCGCGAAGGTGCGGGCGTCCGACATTCCCGTCCTCGAACTCGAGAATGCCGCCTCGGGCGCGATCGCCAAGCTGCGAGCGGAGATCGAAAGGGCGCTTGAGGAAGACGGCGCCGAAGCCATCGTGCTCGGCTGCGCCGGCATGACGGATCTTGCGCGCATGTTGCAGACTATYTACGGCGTTCCGGTCGTCGACGGGGTCTCGGCTGCCGTCAAGCAGGCCGAGGCGCTGGTTTCACTCGGCCTTTCCACAAGCAAGCGCGGCTCCTATGCCGCGCCGCTGCCCAAGCCCTTYATCGGGGCGATGAGCGGCTTTGCCCCCATGCGCGCCGCCGGTTGARCCATGCCRATATCCTTCGACTTCAAGACCCTCACGGAGCGCGAGCGCTACAAGCTGATGATCGGCACGATCATACCGCGGCCGATCGCATTGGTGACGACCGTCGACSAAGRCGGTCGCATCAATGCGGCACCGTTCAGCTTCTTCAACTGCCTTTCGGCCGATCCGCCGATCCTGGCGCTCGGGGTCGAGAACAATCCGGATATGTCCTTCAAGGACACGGGTCACAACATCCGCGTAACGGAAGTCTTCACGGTCAACATCGTGTCCTACGCGATCGCCGAGGCGATGCACGTCTGCGGAGCAAAATATCCGCGCGATGTCGACGAACTGAAGGAAGCGGGTTTGACGGCGGTGCCAGGCGAAAAGGTCGCATCGCCGTGGATTGCCGAAGCGCCTGCCGCATTCGAATGCCGGCGACACCTGACGCTCGAACTCGGTAAGTCGCGGCAGATCATCCTCGGCGAGATCGTCTATGCCCACTATCGCGACGGCGTCGTCGACCCCGAGCGGTTGCGCGTCGATCCCGCCGAGGTCGATGCAATCGCCCGCCTCGGCGGCGATACCTGCTGTACCATCCGCGACCGCTTCGAGATGCTGACGCCGAAGCTTTGATCGACGCGGTCTACGCAAGCGGCGTTTTCAGATCGCGGTAAACCCGTTGTCTACGAAGAGGTGCACGCCATTGACGAAGCGGGACTCGTCGCTTGCAAGATAGAGCGCTGCGCGCGCCACGTCCTCCGGCTCTCCGATCCGGCCCTGTTGCGCGGCGATCGCTGCGTCGGACACATCGACCCCGAGCGCCTGCAGCTCCTTCACTTCCCTGAGGCCGTGGGGCGTGCGGATGAAGCCGGGGCAAACGGCGTTGCAGCGGATATTGCGATCGCGGAATTCCACGGCGATGGCTCGGGCGAACATGTGCACCGCGCCTTTCGTCGTGTCGTAGAGCACCTCCATCGGCGTGGCGGCGACAGCCGAGATAGACGAGGTGCAGACAATCGAGCCGCCTCCGACCGAGAGCATCTGCGGCAGCACCGCTCGCGTCATCAAGAACATCGAACGCACATTCACCGCATGCAGCCAATCCCACTCGGTGACCGTGGTTTCGAGGAACGGCTTGATCACGATCGTGCCGGCGTGATTGAAGAGCACGGTCGCCGGGCCGAAGCTTTTCTCGACGCCGGCGACCGCCGAGTTGACGGCCTCCTCGTCAGAAACGTCCGCCACCCAATGATCGGCGACGCCGCCAGCGCGGCGGATGTCGGCAACCGTCTCGGCCGCGGCCTCGCCGTTGCGGTCGATGATGGCGACAACCGCGCCCTCCTCGGCAAAGAGCCGCGAAGCCGCCCCGCCCATTCCGGTCGCTCCGCCGGAAATAATTGCAATCTTGCCCTTCAGCCTGTCGACCATCGCGTCCCCCGATATCAGTGGTGAGATGCAACGATAGAGCTCTTGGATGCTTTGGCAACCACGCGATGCGGGTCGCTAACGGCTTGCGCCGCCTGCAAGATAGGCCTCGACCGTCTGACGCAGACCCTCGTCAACAGCAAAGGGTGGCGTCCAGCCGGTGACGCGGCGCGTTTCGGCAATGTCGACCTGCAGCGAGCCGAGCAGGCGTTTTGCCGCGGCCTTTCGCCCAAGCATGGCGGCGGCCGCTTCAAGAAGCGATGGCGGGACCGGCAACATAAGCGCGCGTCTGCCCATCGCGCCGGCGAGCTTTCTCAGCAATTCGCCGATCGAAAGGTCGGTGCCATCGCTGACCAGAAAGATCCGGTTTGCGGCATCCGGATGCCGAGCGCTGAGCAGGATGAAATCCACGAGATTGCCGACGAACACCAGTGAGCGTTTGTTGGCGACGCGGCCGAAGGGCCAGGGAAACGGCAGGCGCACCAGCTTCATGAGGCTCTGGAAATTGGCCTTCACGCCGGGACCGTAGACGAGGGGCGGGCGGATGATGACGATCTCCATACCTGTCTCGCGTGAAAGCTTAAGCAGCGCGTTTTCCGCCTCCAGCTTCGACACGCCGTAGGGATCGAGAGGGGCGGGAGCATCGGCTGCCGAAAAAGGCTTTCCCGGTTCGGTCGCCTCGCCGTTGACCTTGATCGAACTTAAGAAAACGAAGCGCCTTACGCCGGCGGCGGCGGCCTGGCGCGCAAGATTGACCGTCGCCTCCACATTCGCCGCGCGAAATGCGGCAAGCGGATCGGCGGCCGTGTCCCGCATGACGTGAACCCTGGCCGCGACATGGACGACGGTGTCGACCCCTTCGAGGCTTGCAGACCAGTCGGTATCGGCGTCGATCGTTCCAATCGTGAAAAAGCCATCCCTCGGAGTGCGGCTGACCGGCCGGCAGGGCATATGGCGTTTCGCGAGCTCGGCGGCGAGCGCCTGACCGACAAAACCCGTAGCCCCCGTGACCAGTATCATGCTGCGCTCCTGCTGCCGCCCATGCGCTCCGTCTACAACATCGGCCGCGCGCATGCATCAGTCATGTTGGGGCGGCCGCGATCCGGAAAAGACGGTGAATTCGGGTTCCCATGATTGTGAACAGTGCCGCGATGTGAGATGGACGCTCGAAAACCTCCGATCAACAGCCCGTGGATTGCGGCGCCAGCCGATTGTTTGCAGACGATGCTCTACCCGATCACAAAGCGTCTTTTCGACTTTTGCGTAGCCATTGTCGCCTCGGTCGTCTTCCTGCTTCCGTTCCTGGCGGTCGCGCTGGCCGTACGGTTCACCTCTCCAGGCCCGATACTCTATTGGTCGGATCGTGTCGGGCGAGGCAACCACATCTTTCGTATGCCGAAATTTCGCAGCATGCGGGTGGATACGCCGGCGGTCGCCACGCACCTGCTCAGCAATCCCGGCGCCTATCTGACCCCGATCGGCTCCTTCCTGCGCAAGTCGAGCCTCGACGAGTTGCCTCAGCTCTGGTGTATATTGAAGGGCGACATGAGCTTTGTCGGGCCGCGGCCCGCGCTGTTCAACCAGCACGACCTGGTCGCGTTGCGGACCGCGTCTGGGGTCGAGGCGCTGGTGCCCGGGCTGACGGGATGGGCGCAGGTCAATGGCCGCGACGAACTGCCGATCCCCGAAAAGGTGAAGCTCGACGAAGAGTATCTGAAAAGTCGCTCGTTCCTCTTCGACCTTCGCATCCTCTTCATGACGGCGTTCAAAGTGCTGAAAAGCGACGGGGTTATCCATTGAGGCATTCCAGACGGCACGCGGGCTCGACAGCATGCCGGGCGTTTGCCATCGTTTCTTCAAGATTGTCGGGCTATGCAGCTTGCGTTGCCTTGCTCGGAAAAGCATGGGAAGGGACGGCCCTATTGTCCCGAAGAGAAACAGAGACACTGAGCATTTGATCAGAACGAACGAACCCTACGACCACCGCATGGGCCGGCTGCTTACCGTACTCGGCTGCTTGCTCTGGCTCGTGCTTGCCTCTCCGACGCTCATCGAAAGCGACGCCTATCGCTATGCAGCGGCCATGCTGATGCTGATAGGGTTTTACTTTTTCTGGCGCATGCCTGTGCGGCCGCGCATGGATTGGCTGGCCTGGCTCTGTGTTGGTTGGGGCCTCTTTGTGCTCGGGCGCTTCGCCTTCATCTACGAGGCGACGCCGGGGCATGATGTTGGGGCGTCTGATTGGCTATTTGCCTTTCCCTTGTTCTTTCCTGCCCTCGGCTTCGCCTTTTCGCTCTACGAGCGCCAAAGCGAACGGCTGATTGCCGCATTTTTTTCCGCCGCCTTGGTCCTGCTCGCTGTAACGACGGGCTACGTGCGGATCTTCAACGGCGAGACCGTGCGGCCTCTGATCATGAACAACCAGATCCACGGTGCGGTAGCCTGCGGGCTTTTGACTACCTGGGCGGCGTTCTGGCTGCTGCATTACCTGACCACGCCTTCGGCCAATCGCGCATTCGCGCGGTTTTCCTATGTGGTTGCCCCGCTAGTCATCGCGCTCTGTCTCATCGCCATCTACGGCGCCAAATCGAAAGGCGTCTGGCTGGCGCTTTCCGTCACCTTGCCGGTTCTCGCAGCCGTGGCGCTCGGATATTTTCGCCATGCGAAGGCCGCGTTCGTGCTGGTCACGCTCTTCGTGCTGCTTTGCGGCGGGCTCTATGCGGTTCGGCACAATCTGTCCGCAACCGCTGGCCCGACGATCGCCGCGACCGTTTCGATGGTCGGCCAGATCGCATCAGGCGGCGCGGTCGACTCGGCGGTTTCGGGGACCATCGACGCGGATAATACGCCGATCTCGATGGACGAGCGGCTGCAGCTCTGGTCAAACGGACTGCAGGTGTTTTCTTCCGCCCCGGTCTTCGGCTGGGGGAACGAGTGGCTGGAGCGCTGGCACCAGACGCGCTATGCGAATGTGCAATACACGCTGCTGCACAACGGCTATCTGGAGATCCTGGTTCGATTTGGCCTCTTCGGCGCCATCGTCATGTCGGTTATACTTGCCGGTCTGATCGCTTCGGTCTGGCGGGCATGGCGCGCCAACCTCATTCCGCGAGCCGCTTTCCACGCCTATGCGGTCAGCCTCTTCTTCTTTGCGCTCACCATTCTGACCAATTCCAACAACCGGCTGGCCATCGGGGAGAGTCTGGCGCTCGGCAGCGCCGCTTTCGCGTGCGCCCTGCGCGTACGCTTGAAACCTGTCGCCTATCGCGGCGCGTCGGAATCGTCATCCGCCATCGAGTCGAGCCAGGACGCGAACGCCATTACCATGGCGCCGAGTAAGCCATAAACCAGGTATTCGATGTTCCATTGAAAGTAGTGATAGACGGCGGCGAACGCGACGAAAGCGGTTCCAAGCACAAGTTTGGCCACAAGAATTTCCTGGCAGGCGGGTGAAAGTACAGCGGCGTCTATAGGCTGCATTATGGCGGGGTGCAACCGTCGCGCGGACGATCTCGACATTCAATTTTTGAAAACAAGGCAGGTCCCGCCCGCTTTGTGGACCGCGAGGCAGACGGCGTTCGCTTCCTCCCGGCTCTGGCGGGCGATGCGGGCGGCATAGCGTGGGCGGAAACCGAAATCGGGATTGCGGTCGCGCAGGATCAGCGGCTCTTCGGCATTGAGCGGTGGCGGTAGCCTGCTGGCGACCTTGAGGAAGAGGTTGCGGGCAACCGTGCTCTTGAAATGCGCCGCCAGTTGCGCCCCCCACGGCGCCCAGACGCCTTCGCGTTCGGGCGAGGGCTTGGGGCCTCGGTCTGCCAGAGCAATGCAGCTGTCCAGGAACGGCTTTTCGGGGTCGAGTGCCGGCGCGGCCGCATCCGGCGGTTCGTCCCGCCACTCCTCAACCGTATGGCCGGTGATGGCAAGCACATAGCCGCGCGTCTCCGCAGGCAGGCCGCCGGAGACGAGATAGGAGGAGAGCCCGTTCTCGCCGGCATTGTAGGCGGCGGCCGCCAGGCCGAGATTGCCGAAACGATCGCGCAGTACGTCAAGATACTCGGCGGCCTTCCCCATAGCCTTCAGCGCGTCGTGGCTGTCGTCGAGGCCGCGCAATCTGGCGGTTCCCGGCATGAACTGGGCGATCCCGCGCGCACCCTTCGGACTTATGGCTTCAGGACGAAAGGAGCTTTCGCGCCACAGGAGGCGCGCAAAGAAATCGGGAGGGAGGTCGTTGGCACTGGCGAAATAGCCGATCGCCTGGCAGAGGTCGCGGCTGAAACTGTCTTTGTGGATGCATAGCGTCGCGCCAGGAGGCGTGGCGGAATAGAGACATACCGGCGCGGCACTCCATTCGGATTGAGCCTGCGCCGGATGCGCGATCGAAGCAGCGCCGAGCAGGATCGCGGCAGTCCACCCCTTGCGGCTAATCCGCTGCCCTCTCAGCTTCATTGGCGTAAGACCCGCTCAACCCGTGCATGGTCCTCATTGATACCATTGCCGCTGCCCGTCGAAAACTCCGGTATCGTTTACCGCTTCGCGCTCGACGCCTAGAACTGGCTTAGCTGGGCGGCTTGCGGTCGCTGCGGACCTTCTGAGCATCCAGATAGCCGTGCTCGAAGCTCTTGCTCGGCCGCGCCTCGCTGGTTTCCGGCGGCTCGCCAGGCTCCTTGCCCTTGCCGGCCTCCGCGCCGCGTTCATATTCGCTTTTCTGGCTGCCGGGCGACCCATCCTTTTCTGGCGCGGGGCGCTTCGGCTTGGCATTGGCCTTGAGGTTTGGCGTTGCCGGAGGCTCGGCCTGAAGCGGATTCGGAAGGCCGGACTGCGGCGTCGGTATCGGATCTGCGAAATGCTTGGACATGATGGCGCTCCTTCGGGAAGAAACGTGCCACCCATCGTGCTGGTTCCGCCCCAGAAATTACCGGCGCTGAGACGCTTGCCCCGCGTTAGAAATGTTCACCTTGCGCGCGGCGAGAGGCAAGGCAATCGCAAGTGGCTGTTTGCGGGCCGCGCGCCGCTCCAATTCACGCTGCCGCAACGCCCGCGATGCCGCCACGAAAGCCATGGCTCGCTCGATCACTTCGTCGCTCCTGCTCATTAAACATCTCCGTCTTCCATGTTCTCTTTTTGTTCCCATATTTTGTTGGCTAAGTCAAGGGGCCGTTGCTTCGGCGCCACAGCACGGGCGAATCGATCAACCTACGCCTTCCGAGGTATTTTACGGAGATGCAGTCCAATGTAGCTTCATGTGCGGGGATACTGGGGACGAAAGCCACCGATGCGGCGTAGATGAAAATCGTATCGGTGGCTTTTTCTTGCGCACAGCCCCTAGGAAAAGGCACGGAGGATCCAGGAGGATGGTCCGCTCGTCAGGTCGTATATTTTATTGATTGATATGGCGGACAGAGAGGGATTCGAACCCTCGGTACGCTTTCACGTACACACGCGTTCCAGGCGTGCGCCTTAAACCACTCGGCCACCTGTCCATCTTTTTGCTCTGCCATCGCTGAGGATGCAAAGCGTCGGAACGGCCGCGATATATACCGAGGAATTTTTTTGGATCAACCTCAATCTAACAGTTTTTTGACTCATTGCGATAAAACTACGCCTCTCCGCGCCATTGCGAGGCGACGGGGCCGCACCTATTTATAGTGACGGATGAGAATGGGTAAGACTGGGGCCGTCGCATACGGCTGGGGACCTGTATTCAGGAGTGGTCGATGCGTTCCTTGTTGCGTTTTGGAAGTCTCGTCGCGCTCGTTGTGGCGGTGATCGCCGGAACGATCGACTCTATTCAGTCAGTCGCCGCCTCGGTCGTGGTGATGACGCCGATGGGCGACGCCTGGAACGATATCAGCCCCTCGACGCTCGCGTTCCTTCAGTCGACCATCTCCTACTATCTCCATCCCCGCGTCTATGACGACGTGCTGCAATGGGTACTCTATCAGCCGGCTTTTGCCGTCTTTCTGGCGCTATCGCTGCTTTTGTGGGTGGTCGCCTACAAGCGGCAGCCGGCGGCGGGACGTTTTGCAGTTTAGGATCGGACAATCGCAAACCGCATCGCCGGCAAGAAGACCGGCTGTTGCCAGGAGGCAGCCAATGCATATCACCGACATTTTCACGAAGAAGACCACGATGCCGAAGTCTGACACGGCGCTGCCGGGCCGCGACGCCGCCGTTGCGACCGCCGCCGAGCACTTCGTCAGCGGCCGCCCGCTTAAAGGCCCTTATCCCGCCGGTACGGAAGTCGTCTATCTCGGCATGGGCTGCTTCTGGGGTGCGGAACGGCTACTTTGGAGCATTCCCGGCGTTTGGGTGACGGCCGCTGGCTATTCGGGCGGCTATACCAAGAACCCGACGTACCATGAAACCACGACGGGGCTCACCGGGCACACGGAAGTCGTGAAGCTGGTATACGACCCGAAACAGGTCTCCCTTGAAGGCTTGCTGAAGACCTTCTTCGAAGAGCATGACCCGACCCAGGGCATGCGCCAGGGTAACGATATCGGCACGACCTACCGCTCCGCCATCTACACGACGACGCCCGAACAGTTCGCCGTGGCCGAGCGCGTGCGCGACACGTTCCAGACAGCTCTCTCGGCGGCCGGCCGGGGCGCCCACATCACCACGGAGATCGCGCCTGTCGGCGACTTCTACTATGCCGAGGATTATCACCAGCAATATTTGGCCAAGAATCCGAACGGCTACTGCGGCCTGCGCGGCACTGGCGTGAGCTGCCCGATTGGCTAGCAAAGCGCCGGATTGACTTTGACGCCTGACCAAAAATCAGCCCTTTCGGACAGGTTTTTGGCAGGCGTTCCAAAAGTTTACCAACTGCAAAATTTCTCGTGAATTTTTCATGCAGCCATGCAAGGATGCGCGCCAGCCGGGTCTCAGGGGAGGCCGGGTGGCTCCGCAGACATGCCTGACAGGGCGTGTGGGAGGACCCAACAAAGATAGCAAACAACAGGGCTGCATCATGAAAAAATCCCTTCTTTCTCTTCTCGCCATGGCTGCCATGTCGACGACAGCGCTTGCTGCCGACATCAAGCCGGCGATCGTCTACGGAACGGGCGGCAAGTTCGACAAGTCCTTCAACGAGGCCGCCTACAACGGCGCCGAGAAGTTCAAGAAGGAAACCGGCGTAGCCTATCGCGACTTCGAACCGACAGGCGATACGCAGGGCGAGCAGGCGATCCGCAATTTCGCCAGCAAGGGCTACAATCCCGTTGTTGCCGTCTCTTTCGCCTGGACGTCGGCCGTCGAGAAGGTTGCCGCCGAATATCCGAAGACTGAGTTCATTCTCATCGATTCCGTCGTCGACAAGCCGAACGTCCGTTCGGTCGTCTACAAGGAACATGAAGGCTCCTACCTCGTCGGCGTTCTCGCCGCGATGGCCTCCAAGAGCGGCAAGGTCGGCTTTGTCGGAGGCATGGACATTCCGCTGATCCGCAGGTTTGAGTGTGGCTACGAGCAGGGCGCTCGTTCCGTCAATCCGAAAATGCAGGTGTTCCAGAACATGACCGGCACGACGGGTGCCGCATGGAACGACCCCGTTCGCGGCGGCGAGCTCGCCAAGAACCAGATCGACCAGGGCGCCGACGTCGTGTACGCGGCTGCGGGCGCGACCGGTCTCGGTGTGCTGCAGACGGCTGCCGACAACAAGAAGCTTTCGATCGGCGTCGACTCGAACCAGAACCATCTGCATCCGGGCTCGGTGCTGACCTCGATGGTCAAGCGCGTCGATCTCGCCGTCTACAATGCCTTCACCGACACCAAGGCTGGCAAGTTCACTGCCGGCACCCAGGCTCTCGGCGTCAAGGAACAGGGCGTCGCCCCGGCCATGGACGACAACAACAAGCCGCTGATCACGGCCGAGATGACAGAGGCCTTGAAGAAGGCCGAGGCTGGCATCATCGACGGCAGCATCAAGGTCCACGACTACATGGCGGACAATTCCTGCCCGCAATAACCATGAGATCGCGAAGGGCGTAGGGCGGTCAAAGCCGCCAGACGCCCTTTTCGTATCCAGAGTCCAGTTGTCTGGAGCCCCATCGTGAGCCAATCGCCTGCCATCGAACTCGTGGGCATCGACAAGAAATTCGGTGCCGTCCACGCCAATAAGAACATCAATCTGAGCGTTGCCAAAGGATCGATCCACGGCATCATCGGCGAAAACGGCGCTGGGAAATCCACGCTGATGTCGATCATCTACGGATTCTATCACGCCGATTCCGGGGAAATTCGCGTCAACGGCCAACCGATTACCATCCGCGACAGCCAGACGGCGATCGCCTCTGGCATCGGTATGGTGCACCAGCACTTCATGCTCGTCGATAATTTCACCGTCCTTGAGAATGTCATGCTCGGCGCCGAAGGCGGCGCGTTGCTCGCCAAGGGTGTCACGGCCGCGCGCGCCGAACTGAAGCGGCTCGAAACCGACTACGGTCTCGACGTCGATCCGGATGCGCTGATCGAGGAACTGCCCGTCGGGCTGCAGCAGCGCGTCGAGATCCTGAAGGCTCTCTTCCGCGGTGCGGAAATCCTCATTCTCGACGAGCCGACCGGCGTCTTGACGCCGGCCGAGGCGGACCATCTCTTCCGGATCCTTGGCGTGCTGCGCGACCAGGGCAAGACGGTGGTGCTGATTACCCACAAACTGCGCGAGATCATGGCGATCACCGACACGGTTTCGGTGATGCGTCGCGGAGAGATGGTCGCGACCCGCAAGACCTCGGAAACGACGGTCGGCGAACTGGCCGAGTTGATGGTCGGACGCCGCGTCCTGCTGCGCGTCGAAAAGGGTGAGGCGAAGCCCGCTGAAACCGTGCTTTCCGTGCGCAACCTGACCGTCAGGGACAGCCGCGGCGTCACGATGGTCGACGACGTCTCTTTCGATGTCAGAGCGGGCGAGATCGTCGGCATCGCAGGGGTTGCCGGCAACGGCCAGTCGGAGTTGCTGGAGGCGATCGCCGGTATCCGCAAGCCGACTTCGGGCGAGATCTTCCTCAACGGCAAACCGATCGACAAGGTAGACCCGGCACGCCTTAGGGAACTCGGGCTCGCGCATATCCCGGAGGATCGCCATCATATGGGCCTCGTCTTGAGCTTCGAGGAATACGAGAACTCGGTGCTTGGATATCACCGCGATCCGCAGTACAGCCGGCGCGGCTTGCTCGACCTTGAGGCGATCCGCAAGGACGCCGTCGAGAAGATCGAGAAATACGACATCCGCCCGCCAAATGCGCGGTTGAGGACAGCGAATTTCTCCGGCGGCAACCAGCAGAAAATCGTGGTGGCGCGGGAGATCGAGCGCGACCCGAAAATGCTTTTGATCGGTCAGCCGACCCGAGGCGTCGACATCGGGGCGATCGAGTTTATCCACCGCCGCATCATCGAGATGCGTGATGCCGGCAAGGCCATTCTCCTGGTCTCGGTGGAACTCGACGAGATCCGCGCGCTCTCGGACCGTATCCTCGTCATGTTCGCCGGCCACGTCGTCGGCGAGAAAACGGCTGACGCCGGTGAACAGACCCTCGGCCTGATGATGGCCGGCATTGCCGCGTGAGGCCTGGATGAGCACTGCTTCCGTTCCGCTGCCGAATTGGATCGCCTACGGCGTGATCCCGCTTCTCAATCTCGTTCTCGCTTTCGTGATTTCCGGATTTGTCGTCTGGCTGATCGGCGAGAGCCCGACCGATGCGCTGGTGCTGCTCGTGCAGGGCGCGCTTGGCTCGGGCGAAGGGATCGGCTTCACGCTGTTCTATGCCACGAGTTTCATTTTCACCGGGCTTTCGGTCGCGGTCGCTATTCACGCCGGCCTGTTCAATATCGGCTCGGAAGGCCAGGCCTATGTCGGCGGGCTAGGTGCCGCGCTCGTGGCGCTGGCGCTTGACAACTACGTGCCGTGGTACGTGACGATGCCATTTGCCGTCGGCGGTGCTGCCCTCTTCGGCGCGGCCTGGGCCTTCATCCCCGCATGGCTGCAAGCCAAGCGCGGCAGCCACGTGGTCATCACCACCATCATGTTCAACTTCATCGCCTCGGCGCTGATGGTGTATCTCCTCGTCCACGTGCTCATCGTGCCGGGCAAGATGGCGCCGGAAACCCGCACCTTCCTGGAGGGCGGGCAATTGCCCAAGCTCGACTGGCTGCTGGGGCTGTTCGGTCTTGATCTCGGGCCTGCGCCTTTCAACGTGTCGTTCCTGATCGCGCTCGTCATGGCCTTCCTGGTGTGGGTGCTCATCTGGCGTACCAAGCTCGGTTACGAAATGCGCACGCTCGGCGTCAGTCCGACGGCTGCCGTCTATGCCGGCATTCCCTATGCCCGCACGGTGATCATCGCGATGCTCCTGTCGGGCGGGCTTGCCGGAATGATGGCGCTCAATCCGGTGATGGGAGCGTCCGCTCGCCTGCAGGTGGAGTTCGTAGGGGGCGCCGGCTTCGTCGGTATCGCCGTATCGCTGATGGGGCGAAACCATCCGGTCGGCATCATCCTTGCCGCCATCCTCTTCGGCATCCTCTACCAGGGGGGCGCGGAACTGTCCTTCGACATGCCGAACATCACGCGCGACATGATCGTTGTCATCCAGGGCCTGGTGATCCTCTTTGCCGGCGCACTCGAATATATGTTCCGCCCCGCCTTCGTGCGGATCTACCAGACATTCGCCAGGGCGTGAGGGCTGCGGACATGGATTATTTTGACATTCTCATCAGTATCCTCAGCTCCACGATCCGCCTTTCGATCCCATTGATCTTTACGGCGCTCGCAGGGCTTTTCTCCGAACGGGCGGGCATCTTCGACATCGGTCTGGAAGGCAAGATGCTGGCCTCCGCCTTCGCGTCGGCGTGCGTCGCCTATCTGACCGGCTCGGCGTGGCTCGGCCTTGCTGCCGGTGTCGCCATTTCGGTCGCCTTCGGCGTGCTGCACGGCTTTACGTCGATCACCAATCGCGGCAATCAGATCGTTTCGGGCGTGGCCATCAACTTCTTCGTCGCCGGCATCACCATCGTTCTCGGCCAGGCATGGTTCGGCCAGGGCGGGCGCACCCCGCAGCTGGAGGCAACGGCGCGCTTTTCGCCGATCGTGCTCCCGGGCGCCGACGCAATAAGGAGCGTGCCGATCATCGGGCCGCTCTGTGCGGATGTCATTTCCGGCAACAACATGCTTACCTATCTCGCCTTCGCCGCCGTGCCGATATCTTGGTGGATCCTCTACCGCACCCGCTTCGGGCTTAGGTTGCGCGCCGTCGGCGAAAATCCGGGGGCGGTCGACACCGCCGGCATCTCGGTGACCTGGCTGCGCTACCGCGCGGTCATCTGCGCCGGTATTCTCTGCGGCTTTTCCGGCACTTATCTTGCGATCGCCCAATCGGCGGCCTTCATCCAGAACATGTCCGCCGGCAAGGGTTATATCGCGCTCGCCGCACTGATCTTCGCCAAGTGGAAGCCGGTGCCGGTGATGTTCGCCTGCCTGCTGTTCGGCTTCCTCGACGCCTTCTCGAACTTCATGCAGGGCAAGGCCGTGCCATTCGTGGGCGAGGTGCCGGTTCAGATTTTCCAGGCATTGCCCTATATACTGACCTGCATCCTGCTCGCGGGTTTCATCGGTGTCGCCAATCCGCCGAAGGCGGGAGGGGTGCCTTATACCAAGGAGCGTTGACCGAATGTCGCACGATCTGTTCGAAGCCGCGCGCGGCGCCATGGCCTTTGCCCATGCACCCTATTCCAAGTTCCCCGTCGGCGCGGCCATCCGCGCCGAGGACGGCAAGGTCTATACCGGCGCCAACATCGAGAACCTGTCCTTTCCTCAAGGCTGGTGCGCCGAGCCGACCGCGATCAGCCAGATGATCATGGGCGGCGCCAGGAAGATCGTTGAAATGGCGGTTATCGCCGAGAAGCTGCCGCTTTGCCCGCCTTGCGGCGGTTGCCGGCAAAAGATCTCCGAATTCGCCGATAAGAATACCCGGATCTACCTCTGCGACGAGGCGGGGGTGAAGAAGACCATGACCATGGAAGAACTTCTGCCCTTCAGCTTTGACACAGAGATTTTAGGATGAGCAACGAAGCCCTCGACCTCATCGCCGAGAAGATCGGCGACCTTTCGCCCCGCAGTGCGATCGTGCTCGGTTCCGGTCTCGGGTCCCTCGTCGGCGAAGTCGAGGATGCGGTGCGCATCCCGTTTGCCGAGTTAGCCGGCTTCCCGGCAAGTTCCGTCTCGGGCCATGCCGGTGAACTGGTGGCCGGCCGGCTTGGCGGCGTGCCGGTCATCGTGATCTCTGGCCGCGTTCACTACTACGAAAAGGGCGATGCCAACGCGATGCGCGCGCCGATCGAAACTTTGGCGGCGCTCGGCATCGAAACCCTGATCTTGACCAATTCCGCCGGCTCGCTCCTCGAGGAGATGGCGCCGGGTTCCGTCATGCAGATCACCGATCACATCAATTATTCCGGCATGAACCCTCTGGTCGGCGAGGAGAGCGACAAACGCTTCGTCGGCATGACCAATGCCTATGATGCTGCCTTGTCTTTCAAGATGCGCCATGCGGCTGAAAAGCTTGGGCTCCCGCTCTATCACGGCGTCTACATGTGGTTTTCAGGCCCAAGTTTCGAGACACCGGCGGAAATCCGTATGGCGCGCATTCTCGGCGCCGATGCGGTCGGCATGTCGACCGTTCCGGAGGTCATTCTCGCCCGGCTCGTTGGCCTCAAGGTCGCAGCCGCATCTGTCATCACCAATTATGGGGCAGGCATGACGGGTTCTGAACTGAGCCATGACGAGACCAAGACAATGGCGCCTGTCGGCGGCGCCCATCTGGCGGCGATACTGAAGGAAATGCTTGCCGGCGGAGAACATGAGGATGAATAGCCATTCCCTTCGCGAAACGGCGGCAGTCGCCCTGTCTCTTCTCGACCTCACCAACCTCAAGGATGACTGCACGCCGGCACAGATTTCGGCGCTTTGCGCCCGCGCGCAAACGCCGTTCGGCAATTCGGCCGCCATCTGCATCTGGCCGCGTTTCGTGGCGCAGGCCCGTGGCATCCTCGGCGCCGACCATCCGGTGAAGATCGCAACCGTAGTGAACTTCCCGTCCGGCGAGATGGAGATCGCCGACGTGGCCGCCGAAACGCGCGAGGCGATCGCGGATGGCGCCGATGAGATCGATCTCGTCATCCCCTACCGCGCGCTCATGTCGGGCAACGAGCGGGCGGTAACGGTCATGGTGACGGCGGTTCGCGCCGAATGCATGGCCCCGGTTATTCTCAAGGTCATCATCGAAACGGGGGAACTCAAGGACGTTGCCCTGATCGGTCGCGCATCCGAATTGGCAATCGAGGCGGGCGCGGATTTCATCAAGACGTCTACCGGCAAGGTTGCCGTCAACGCGACGCTGGAAGCGGCCGATATCATGTTGCGCTCGATCCGCCAGAGCGGCGGGAAGGTCGGGTTCAAGGCGGCTGGAGGCATCGGTTCCGTCGCCGATGCATCGCTCTACCTCCGGCTCGCCGAAACGATCATGGCGCCGGATTGGGCGATGCCCTCGACCTTTCGCTTCGGTGCTTCGGGGTTGCTCGACGACATTCTCGTCGTGCTGAGCGGCGGCCAGTCGTCGGGCGCCGCGTCCGGATACTAGGCCATGCTCCCCCAGGAGATCATCCGCAAGAAACGAAACGGCGAGGCGCTCTCGCCTGAGGAGATCAATGAGTTCGTCGGCGCCTTGAGCAGCGGCACACTCTCCGAGGGCCAGGTCGGCGCCTTTGCCATGGCGGTCTGGTTTCGCGGCATGGACAAGGCCGAGACGGTCGCGCTGACGCTTGCCATGGCGCGATCGGGCGATACGCTGACCTGGTCCGGCATCGGCCGCCCGGTTGCCGACAAACATTCGACCGGCGGCGTCGGAGACAATGTCTCGCTGATGCTCGCACCGATTGCCGCTGCCTGCGGGCTGGCGGTGCCGATGATATCCGGCCGGGGCCTGGGGCATACCGGCGGCACGCTCGACAAGCTGGAGTCCATTCCCGGCTACACGATCACCCCCGACGCCCAGCGCTTCCGAAAAGTCGTCGACGAGGTGGGATGCGCCATTATCGGCCAGACGGGATCGCTTGCACCTGCCGACCGCAGGCTCTACGCCGTCCGCGACATCACCGCGACGGTCGATTCCGTGCCGCTGATCACGGCGTCGATCCTCTCGAAGAAACTGGCGGCTGGCCTGGAAACGCTGGTGCTTGACGTTAAAGTCGGGAACGGCGCTTTCATGACATCGCGAAAAGAGGCCGAGACACTCGCCCGTTCGCTGGTGGACGTGGCGAACGGCGCGGGCGTCAGCACCTCGGCTCTGATCACCGATATGAACGAGCCGCTGGCTGACGCGGCCGGAAACGTCGTGGAACTGCGCAACTGCCTGGATTTCCTGGGCGGCCGTAAGACAGGAACCCGGCTGGAGACGGTGGTGCTGGCCTTTGCCGCCGAAATGCTTGTCCGGTCGGGGATCGCTGGGTCGCTTGCCGATGGCGAGGCAACGGCCCGCCGCGCCGTCACCTCGGGCGAGGCGGCGGAGCGCTTTGCGCGCATGGTCCACGGTCTGGGCGGGCCGGCCGACCTCCTGGATCAGCCGGACAAACATCTTTCAAGTGCGCCAGTCCAGCTGCCGGTTCGGGCCGCACGCGACGGGGTTCTCGCTGGCTGTGACGCGCGCGCGATCGGCGTTGGCGTCATCGATCTCGGTGGCGGCCGCCGCCGCGCCGACGATCGCATCGACCATCGCGTCGGCTTCAGCGGCATTTTGCCCCTGGGCACGCCGGTGCAGCAAGGCGACGCGATAGCCATCGTGCATGCGTCGGATGGGCCAAGTGCGGAGAAGGCGGCAAGCGAGTTTTCGGCCCACTACCTCATCGCGGATGAAATGCCCGATCCACCGGCCGTGATCGTCGCCCGTCTTTAGAACGATTCCAGGAAGGTTAGTCGACGAGGTGCAGCGCCCCGTCTTCGACGCCATAGGAGCGGAGTTTCTTGAGGAAGCTCATGCCGACCAGCGTCGACGAAAGGGCCTCGTCCTTCAAGACCATGGCGTCGATGTCGCGCACCTTGATCGATCCGATCTCTATCCGTCCGATTTTGACGAAGGCGGCCTTCGTTTCCCCATTGGCGGTGCTGACGGAATAGCGATAGTCGAGGTCGGCAGCACCGAAGCCCAGGCGCCGTGCCGTCGATTCGTTGACGGCCACATAGGTGGCGCCGGTGTCGATCAGCCCTCGGATCGGCTTTCCGTTGATGCGGAAGTCGCCCGAATAGTGTCCTTGGGCGTCGACCTTCAGCTGCACGTTTCCGTGGGAGTCGATCGATACCGGCTCGTTTTGCGGCAGCGTCACATTTGCGGCAAGCGGCTGTGAAACCAAGGCTTGTGTCGAGCTTTTTTCGAAGAGTGACGGCACTTGCGTGGCAAGAGCGGCCGTGATGCCGGCAAAGACAAGGCTACGGACGAGCATCGACAAGGGTTCCTCCCTGTTCGGCTTGGGGCGTCATGCCCGGCCGTTATGTTCAATTCATAGCTGCCCTTTACTGACAACTTGCTAACATGCCCATGAAAACGCCCGGTATAGACCGGGCGTGGAGCAGAACGCGGTGAGTTCCAGTTGATTACTTCGTCCCGTACATGCGGTCCCCGGCATCGCCGAGACCCGGAACGATATAGCCCTTGTCGTTTAGGTGGCTGTCGATCGAAGCCGTGAAGACGGGCACGTCGGGATGCGCCTCGCAGAAGTTCTTCACCCCTTCCGGTGCCGCCAGCAGGCAGAGGAAACGGATGTTGCGTGCGCCACGCTCCTTCAGCTTCTCGATCGCCGCGATCGAGGAGTTGCCTGTCGCAAGCATAGGGTCAACGACGATGATCAGTCGTTCGGAGATATCCTCCGGCGCCTTGAAGTAATATTCGACCGGTTTCAGCGTTTCGTGGTCGCGATAGACGCCGATATGCGACACGCGCGCGGAGGGCACGAGGTCGAGCATGCCCTCGAGGAGGCCGTTGCCGGCGCGCAGGATCGAAGCGAAAACCAGCTTCTTGCCTTCGAGGATGGGCGACTGCATGGTCTGGATCGGGGTCTCGATCGTCTCCATCGTCAATTCGAGATCGCGTGTGACTTCGTAGCACAGCAACGTCGAAATCTCTCGAAGCAGACGCCGGAAGCTGCCGGTGGAGGTCTCCTTGCGGCGCATGATGGTGAGCTTGTGCTGCACAAGCGGGTGATCGATGACGGTTACGTCGGCCATGGATGTCAGCCTCCCCAAAATTTTCCTATGAATGGTTCTCCCATGGAAATCGTTCCTGCCGCAAGAGAAACGCCGAATTGGCGCGCGGTCATCCCCAGGCGCAGCCTGGTGGATCTGAGCTAGAGCTTGGCGAGCAGCCGTGCCCGCGTCGCTTCATCGACGAATGCCGCCTCGATCGCAGTCCGGGTAATCGCGTTGATTTCCTGATCGCTGAAGCCGAACGCCTCGGAAGCGAGCTCGTATTCCCGTTTCAACGACGTGTGGAAGAAGGGCGGATCGTCGGAGCTGATCGTAACACGCACCCCGGCATCGCGCAGCGTCGGCAAGGGGTGGGACGCAAAGTCCGCGAAGACACCAAGCGCAATGTTGGAGCCCGGGCAGACTTCGAGGACGGTGCCGAGTTCCGCAAGCTTCCGTACGAGATCGCCATCCTCGATGGCGCGAACCCCATGGCCGATCCGCGAAGGTTTCACGATCTCGACCGCGTCGCGCACGCTGAAGGCGCCGCAGACTTCGCCGGCGTGTATGGTGAGGCCGAGGCCCGCTTCGCGGGCGATGTCGAAAGCGCGAGCATAGTCCGCGACATGGCCCATGCGCTCTTCGCCGGCAAGGTTGAAGCCGGTGATCAGCGGGTTGTCGCTCCTGGCGGCGTACTCGGCGGCCTTCACAACGCTGTCCGGTCCGAAATGGCGTTCGCCGGTGACGATCAGCCGCGCGACGATGCCAGTTTTTTCCTCGGCCGTCCGGATCCCGGCCGAGACGCCGGCGATATAGGCGTCGGCCCCGAGCCCGATGCGATCGCCGTGGTCCGGCGAAACGATCAGCTCGCTATAGATCGTGCCAATGCAGGCCAGTTCTTCCAGATAGGTCTCGGTGAGGAGCGCGTAGTCCTCCTCGGTGCGGTAGACCTCGGATACCTTGTCGTAGCAGATGAGAAACTCGGCAAAATCGTTCCAGAGATAAATGCCGTCGCGCATGAAGCCGGTCGTATCGACCCCGTATTTTCTTGCCTGCGCCGCCGTCAGCGCAGGCGGGGCCGCACCTTCCAGGTGACAGTGCAATTCAACCTTCTTCAAATGCGACGTCACAAAAAGCTCCTTCCATGCAGGCCCGGCGCGATGCCGAGATGCTTGGCGACGGTTTCGCCGATATCGGCATAGGTGGGGCGAATGCCAATGGCGCGGGCACTGATATGGGGGCCGAAGGCCAGGATAGGCACGCGTTCGCGGGTGTGGTCGGTCCCTCGCCAAGTCGGATCGCAGCCGTGGTCGGCGGTGAGGATCACCAGATCTCCCGTTTTCAGCTTTTGAACCACCTCCGGCAGGCGCGCGTCGAAGGCTTCGAGAGCTGCGGCATAGCCGGGAACGTCGCGGCGGTGGCCGTAGACCATGTCGAAATCGACGAAGTTGGTGAAGACGAGATCTCCGTCCGTCGCTTCGTCCATCGCCGTGAGCGTCGCGTCCATCAGCGCCATGTTGCCGTTCGCCTTGATGACCCTGGAAACGCCCTGATGAGCGAAGATATCGCCGATCTTGCCCACCGCATGCACCGACCGCCCCTCTTTGACGAGGCGGTCGAGCAAGGTCGGTTCAGGCGGCAGCACGGAGAGATCGCGGCGATTGCCGGTGCGCTCGAAGGTCGCCGGCGTTTCGCCGATGAAGGGCCGGGCGATGACGCGTCCGATATTGTAGGCGTCGAGCAGGCCACGGACCGTGCGGCAAAGGCCAAGCAGCCGGTCGAGCCCAAAGTGAATTTCATGAGCGGCGATTTGGAAGACGGAATCCGACGAGGTGTAGCAGATCGGCTTGCCGGTGCGGATATGCTCCTCGCCATGCCGGGCGATGATGTCCGTTCCGGACGCGTGGCAGTTGCCGAGAATGCCGGGGATCTCGCCAGCGCGGCAGATCGCCTCGACCAGTTTTTCCGGGAAAGCGTCGCCTTCGGCGGCGAAATAGCCCCAATCGAACATGACCGGCGTTCCGGCGATCTCCCAGTGTCCGGACGGCGTGTCCTTGCCGTGCGAAACCTCATTGGCGCAGCCGTGGACGCCAACGATCCGATCCGGTTTCGGCATGCCGGCGGGATAGGCGCCACTCGCGGCCTTCGCGACCTCGAGAATCCCCAGCGCAGAGAGGTTCGGCAGCATCAGCGGCCCGGAGCGCAGCCCCGTGCGGTCCGCCGCGCCCGCCGCGCAGAATTCGGCGATGTGGCCGAGCGTGTCGGCGCCCGTGTCTCCGTAGGCGGAGGCATCGGGGCTGCCGCCGACACCAAGAGAATCGAGAACGAAGAGGAATGCGCGCGCCATGCTTCACCCGGTACGAACGGTCACAACGGAGCGCCGGCGCACCGGCGTCGCTCGATCCTACCCTTATATTGGCGAAGGCAGCTTGGCAAACCTCTCTGCTGGACGCTCCATTGGCAACGGTAGCGCGTCAGCAGTCCGAGCACTTGACATCATCGCCTTTGCGCTGGCGATAGAAGGATTGCCGTGAAATGGTAATCTGATTGAGGTCCGCGTTCGGCAGGAAATCGGGGCCGAAGCTGAACAGCTGGTAGGGGATGCTGAGTTCGGTGCGCACGAGAAACGAGTTTGCCTGATTGAGGTCGGTGGGAAGGGTGACCGCGACGCCCGTTGCATAGGGGGTCGTGCCGTCCTTCGACCAGGACCAGAGGATCTTCGCGTTGGAGCTGGCGTCGATCTTGATGCCGCTGACCTTTAGAGTGAGGCCGCCGACGCCGTAAGGAGCAAGAATGCTCGCGGCGACGTTGGGCATCGTGTTCAACGTGCTTTTCAAGGTCGAGTCTTCCTGCGTGATGATGTCGGAGATCGTTCCCGCGGCGCGGCTGGCGCGCTTGGCGACGCTAAGGCCGATCGTGAACTCCAAAGCGCCCAGGTAGAGAAGCAAGAGAACCGGGGCGATGATCGCGAATTCGATGGCACCGACACCCTGCCTGTCCCGGCCGAGACGGCGGCCGAGATCGATAAGATAGGTCAGCAGGCACCGTTTCCCTGCGGCAACCTCTTTATTCGATCGGTCGGCCCGCGTGCTCAAGGATTGTAGCTTTCGTTTTTGAATGCCGCCGTCGCGACGATGAGGAAGGTGTTGGGCAGCGACCCGTCGGACGGGTTGATCGTCGAGACATAGGGGCGCACGATGTCGGTTATGACCTGCCACCGGTAGAACGCGCGCAGCATGTTGATGCTGCCGGATCCGCCGGGCGCATACTTGAAGCCGGTCGTGGCGAGGTCGGCATGCGGGTCGTTCGCATCGACCCGCGGAATGGTCGTCGGCATGTTGGCGAACGAGGCATAGCTCTCGACATCGAGCCACAGGCTGCTTGGCGTCGCCGCCTCGGTTGCGGAGCACTTGATCATGATCGCGATCTCATCGCAGAACGCCTGGCGGAAATCCGTTACATTCTTGTCGGTGGAGAGGCCTAGATTATATGTGATTTGCCCGGTGCGCAGCTGCCGGCCCAGCGTATCGACCGCGTTGGTCACCAGCTGTTCCGCCGTGTAGGCGACGAAGGTCTCGATGATCGCAAAGACGATGATGAAATAGGGGATTGCGAGCAGCGCGAATTCGACGGCAGTCGCTCCGTCCTTGGACCGCAGCATGTGACGGAACCGCGAACGAGATGGCCGCACTCGCGCGGTCAGGTCACGATCGTCTTCGTTCGCTGCCATTGCCGGTATCCGCCCCTATCTCAATGCGGATAGTTTAGCGCCGGTTCATTGATATTCCGTTTCAGAAATCAGGGCAAATTGATGGAGTTTGGCGTCAAGGGGTGCCGTTTGCAGCTGCGTTGTTGTTCTGCTGGGCGTGCTGTTCGCAGGCCGGTGTGCACGACAGCACCGAGCGTTCCGTCTGGCGGAAGACACGGACCGTGTTGCCCTCGTCGATCGAAACGAGAATGCGTCGATCGATGATGGCATTGTCGTTGGCGTCGAGGAGAACAATGTTGGTCGTCCCGAAGCTGCGCCCCGTCAGCACGATCGTCGTCGGATCGGCCACCGTTGCATCGGCGACTTTCGAGTTGCCGACGATCACTTTGCTCACCGGCCGATCGAGCTTCAGGATGCGTGCGTGGTCCATGTTGACGCGCAGCAGTTCGTCCTGCGCGGCAGACGGCTGCGGCAAGAGGGCGGCGACGGCGGCAAGGACGTATGATGCGGTTCTGCCGCGAGGGGACATCGACGGGCCTCATGAACGATCAGGGCTAGTGGTTCCGCCTACAATGAAAAAGAATAGTGAATGAACGTTTAACAAGGTCTGGCGCAGCTTCGCGCCACCGCACAAATCCCGCATTTGCGTGGCCTCGCAGCCGCGCGCTAGCGGCAATCGTAAATAGATATTCACCGAAAAATGAGAGCCAACAGTAAGCAGAAGGTTAATTGAGAGGCGGCATGTGTGAATTCCGGGCGGTTGTAGCGCTTGGTGTCGTTCATTTTGGCATCCGCGGCCGGGCGGGTAGCTCTTTTGAAACATGCCGGATGTTTATCCACAGGAACTATAGCACCTAGTCTCAGCGACTCCCGGGAAATTTATAAAATAAGAAGTAACGGCGCAAAGAATTGTTATCTTAGTTTTGCGCATATTAGCGCTGCTAAATTGTTAACTTTATTTTTTAAGTCGTTGGAAACGGCGCTCCGATAGCGTTGGGACATCCGAACAACGGCAACAGTTGGCGGACGTGCTGACAAACCCTCGATAGGAGCAACCCATGACCAAGCTTTTCGCTCGTTTCCTGAAAGACGACTCCGGTGCGACCGCCATCGAATATGGCCTGATCGCAGCCCTGATTTCCGTAGCACTGATCGCTGGTGCCACCAGCCTTGGTAGCACGCTGAACGATACGTTCCACGCCATTTCCACGAAAATGTCCGACGCCAACACCACCGGCTCGTCCTACAACTAAATTCCGTCGGCTTGTACGGAACCTCTCGAAGGTCGCCTTTGCAACAGCGGGCGGCCTTCTCTGCGCGATAGTTTGCGAAGCGCAAACGCCGATGTCTGCGCACTACCTCCGAGAACGTGTAGCTGTTTGGAGAAGACGATGATCGATGCAGCGATATTTCTGATCTTTCCGCTGTGCCTGGCGATTGCGGCCTTCTCTGATCTGTTCACAATGACGATCCCCAATCGCGTATCGGCGATCCTCGCCTGTTCGTTTTTCCTCCTCGCACCGTTTTCCGGCCTGACCATGCCAGACGTCGGTATGCACATCGCCGGCGCGGCAATCGCCTTCGCCATCTGCTTCACCCTTTTCGCCACCAATGTTATGGGGGGCGGGGACGCGAAGTTGCTGAGCGCCGCAGCGCTCTGGTTCGGTTTGGGCATGCCGCTGCTTACCTTTGCTATCTACGTCGCATATATCGGTGGCGTCGTAACCGTCTTGATTCTCGCTCTTCGCTGGCGCACGCAGGCGATCATGGCGATGGGACTGCCGGTGCCCCATTCCCTCCTGCACGCGAAGAAAATCCCTTATGGCATTGCGATCGCGATCGGAGGCTTTCTTGCCTTCCCGTACTCGCCGCTGTTCATCGCGGCACTTGCCAATCTTCATTGAGGCCGCGCAACGCTCCGGCGGGCAGAATAACCATTCGTTAACTTAAACTATAAGCTTCTTATTAACTATAATTACACCAATTGCTGAGCATCCTCATAAGCGAAGATTCGCATTCCTCGAGGATGATCATGAAACCCGCTCGCATAGTGATACTGACAGTGGCCGTCGCCGCCGCAGGTCTGGCCGGGCTGCTTGCCATGCGTCTGGCCGGCGCCCGCAACGTCGTGCCGCAGATTGCCGCCGTCGTAGAGAAGGAACGCACGGTCGACGTCATGGTCGCGAGCGCCAATCTGCCGATCGGCTCTCGGCTCGGCGATCAGTCGGCCCGCTGGATGCCCTGGCCGGAAGGCAGCGTCGTCAAAGGCCTGATCACGCAGAAGGAGCATCCCGACGCCCTGAAGGACATGGCCGGCGCCGTGGTGCGCATGCCCATCTTCGAGGGCGAGCCGATCCGCGAGGAGAAGGTTGCCGATTCCAATAGCCGCATTCTCTCGGCGCTCCTGCCGAGCGGCAAGCGGGCAGTCGCGACAGAAATTTCGGTGGCGACCGGCGCGGGCGGTTTCATCCTCCCCAACGACCGCGTCGACGTCATCATGGTGCGCAAGGGCGACACCCAGAAATACAACACCGAAACGGTTCTTTCCAACGTCCGCGTGCTCGCGATCGACCAGCAGATCGAAGAGAAGCAGGACGGCACGAAATCCGTGGTCGGTACCACCGCGACACTGGAGCTGACCCCCGATCAGACCAAGGTGCTCGCGGTCGCCCAGCAGATGGCGGATCGCCTGTCGCTCGCGCTCCGCTCGATCGCCGACGCGCAGGAAGCGGATACGGATGCCGCGGATTACCTACTCACCGGGGATAGCGGCGCCTCCGTCGTCCAGGTCATCAAATCCGGCGCAATCGTCAGCAACGGCACGCAAGCCAAGGCGCAGTGAGAAGGACGGCAAATGCATACGATACCGAAAACGATCAGAGCCCCCTTCTCGGCCTTCCTAGCCTTCTCCATCGGCGTGGTCGGGCTCCCCTTCGCGGGGGCACCCACACTAGTCCAGACAGCCAAGGCCTTTGCGGAAGGCTCCGAGTCCATTGTGACCATCGCCGGGATCGGCAGCAAGCGTCGCCTCAAGCTCGGTCTCAACAAGGCCGTTGTCGTTGATCTGCCCGCTGAGGCGCACGACATTCTCGTTTCCGATCCGAAGATGGCGGATGCCGTGACGCGGACCTCGCGCCGCATCTACCTTTTCGGCAAGATGGTCGGTCAGACGAATATCTTCGTCTTTGGCGCCAACGGTCAGGAGATCGTCAGCCTCGACATCGAGATCGAGCGCGACATCGCCGGTTTGCAGGCAAATCTCAAGCGCTTCATTCCGGACTCCAACATCAACGTCGAGATCGTTTCCGACAACATCGTCCTCACCGGCTCGGTCCGAACGCCACAGGACGCCGCGCAGGCGGCCCAACTCGCCGGCGCCTTCCTGACGGGCGGCGAGGCGACGACGCGGACGGAAACCGCAACGGGAAGCGGCGGTGACGGTTCGGTGGCGCTCTTTGCCGAAAATCGTCAATCGTCGCAGATCGTCAATCTCTTGCAGATCGAGGGTGAAGACCAGGTGACGTTGAAGGTCACGGTCGCCGAGGTCAAACGCAGCGTGCTGAAGCAACTCGGCTTCGACAACCTGATCTCGAATTCATCCGGCCTCACCGTCGCGCAACTCGGAAGCCCGGCCGATAGCTCACTTGCTGCCACCGCCGGCGGCGGCCTTGCTGCTCTCTTCAAGAGCACCATCGGCAAGTACGACATCTCCACCTATCTGAACGCGATGGAGCAGGCAAAGGCGATCCGCACGCTTGCCGAACCCACGCTGACCGCGATTTCGGGACAGAGCGCCACCTTCAATTCCGGCGGCCAGACGCTTTACTCCTCCACCGACAACGACGGCAATGTCACCCTGACACCCTATGACTACGGTATCAGCCTCGCCTTCACGCCGGTCGTTTTGGCGGCGGGCCGCATCAGCCTTCACATCCAGACGCAGGTCTCGGAGCCGCTCGCCGGCACCCAGGGCGCGACCTATAACCGTCGCGCCGCCGACACCTCGGTCGAACTGCCGTCCGGCGGCTCGATCGCGCTTGCCGGCTTGCTGAGCGACAACATCCAGCAGACGATGAATGGAACGCCGGGCGTCTCGAAGATCCCGATCCTCGGCACTCTGTTTAGACAGAAGAGCTTCGAGCGCGACGAGAGCGAACTGGTCATCATCGCGACGCCCTACCTGGTGCGGCCGGTGGCGCGCAACCTGCTGGCTCGTCCCGACGACAACTTCTCGCCGACCGGCGATGCCGCCACCTTCTTCCTCAACCGTGTGAACAAGCTCTATGGCCGCCGCGACGTGCCGGTCGCGGATGCGAATTTCCACGGTTCCGTCGGCTTCATCTACAAGTGAGCGGGAGCGGACGATGATGAAAACCCCCTTCAACAGCGCAAGAGACCACCTCATGGCCCGCGTCGATCACCATAGCTGCCTATCCGCCCTGCGTTCGGCCTCGGCGCTTGTCGTCTTGGCCGCCGCCGCAGTCAGTTGCGCAAGTCCCAAGGACAGCTTGACGACCGGCGGCATCGCCGACGACTACCGCGAACGCCATCCGATCGTCATCACACAGGCCGAGCATAGTGTCGATATCCCGGTTTTCCCCGGCGACCGCCGCCTCACCGTCGGAACGCGCGATACGATCCGCGGCTTTGCGCAGGACTACCGGACCCATGCGACCGGCACGATCGAAGTCCTGTCGCCGCAGGGCGCCGCCAACGCAGATGCGGTCCCGACGCTCAGAAAGCAGATCCGCCATGAGTTGGTCGCCGGCGGGATTTCGTCTCCGCGCATCGTCGACAGCTTCTATCCGGCTGGTGGTGCAGGCGACGCCGCGCCGATCCGCCTGCGTTTCCTGGCAACGACCGCCGTTACCAATAGCTGCGGTGAATGGCCGAAGGACTTGAACGACAACGCCTTCGACAATCAGAACTGGTACAATTTCGGCTGCGCGGGACAGAATAATCTCGCCGCCCAGATCGCCAATCCGACCGATCTCGTCGCGCCACGCGCCACGTCTCCGATCGACGCCGATCAGCGCGCCAATGTCATCAAGACCTATCGCACCTCCGGTTCGACCCTATCGGGTGGTACCGGCGGCGGTAGCAGCGGCTTTTGACGGAGCGAGAAGATGAGCGCCATCGAATACGACATCGACAATGAGCCGCAGCGCAGCCTCGACGAGGACACGTTTCGCGTCGGCGACCTTGACCATATGCGCCCATTGCCGCGCATCTCGATCCATGCCTTCTGCGAGAGCGACACGCTGCAGAACCTGATGGAGCGATGCGGGCGCGACCGGCGCATGGCGAAGGTCAACCTCAGGGTCACCAGCGGCGGCATCGCGGCGGCGGCGAACATGTTCGCCAACTCATCGACGCCCAATCTCATCATCCTCGAAACACGCTCCAGCCCGGCGACCCTGCTTGCAGACCTCGCTCCGCTGGCAGGCGTCTGCGATCCGAGCACGAAGGTCGTCGTCGTCGGCTACCACAACGACATTCCGCTCTACCGCGACCTCATCCGCGCCGGCATTTCCGAGTATATGGTTCAGCCGGTGTCGATACCCGACATCATGGCGGCGATGGCCGGCATCTTCATCGATCCGGACGCCGAACCGCTCGGCCGCAGCATCGCCTTCATCGGTGCGAAAGGCGGCGTGGGCGCCTCGACCCTTGCCCACAACTGCGCCTTTGGCATATCGAGCCTGTTTTCGACCGAAACCATCCTCGCCGATCTCGACTTGCCCTACGGCACCGCCAATATCGATTTCGACCAGGATCCTGCTCAGGGCATCGCCGAAGCGGTCTTTGCTCCCGAGCGCCTCGATGAGGTCTTCCTCGATCGACTGCTGACGAAATGCTCGGCGCATCTGTCGTTGCTGGCTGCACCCTCGATGCTCGACCGGACTTATGATTTCGACGGACAGGCGTTCCAGCCGGTGCTCGACGTTCTTCAGCGCAGCTCCCCCGTCAGCGTGCTCGACGTGCCGCACATGTGGTCGGAATGGACGCGTTCGGTGCTTTCCGCGGTCGATGAGGTGGTCATCTGCGCCATCCCTGATCTCGCCAATCTGCGCAACACGAAAAACATGCTGGACGCTTTGCGCAAGCTGCGGCCCAACGACAAGGCGGCTCATCTCATCCTCAATCAGGTCGGCATGCCGAAGCGCCCGGAAATCGGTCCCGCCGAATTCTGCGAGCCGCTAGAGACCGAGCCGGTTGCGATCATTCCCTTCGACATCAACCTGTTCGGCAATGCGGCCAATAGCGGCCGAATGATCGCCGAAATGGATCCGAAGTCGCCGATCGCCGAGACCTTTTCGCAGATCGCCCACATCGTGACGGGACGGGTGGCGGCCAAGAAGGCGAAAAGGGGCGGTCTTCTCGGTCTCCTCAGGCGCAAGTAGTGCGCTTGCTCAGATAGTTGAATTTCTGGATTAGAACTGGATCGACGGCATGTTCGGCAAACGCGGGAATGAAACATCGCCAAGAGCGGCAGCGGCGCCCTCTGTAGCGCCGACGACACGCACGCCACCGCCGGCCGTGCTGATGGAGCCGGTTGTCGAACAGGGCCGCCAGACAGCGGCGTCGCCGCAGGCAGCACCACGCCGGCGACCGCAGCGCACTGAAGAATACTATGACACCAAGTCGCAGGTTTTTTCCGCGCTGATCGATACGATCGACCTGTCGCAGCTTTCCAAGCTCGACAGCGAGAGCGCGCGCGAAGAGATACGCGACATCGTCAACGACATCATCACCATCAAGAACTATGCGATGTCGATCTCCGAGCAGGAGGAACTGCTCGAGGACATCTGCAACGACGTGCTCGGCTACGGTCCGCTGGAGCCGCTGCTGGCGCGCGACGATATCGCCGATATCATGGTGAACGGCGCCGGCCAAACCTTCATCGAAGTGGGCGGCAAGACGATCGAATCGGAAATTCGCTTCCGGGACAACAGCCAGCTTTTGTCCGTCTGCCAGCGTATCGTCAGCCAGGTCGGTCGCCGCGTCGACGAATCGAGCCCGATCTGCGACGCGCGCCTGCCGGACGGGTCTCGTGTCAACGTCATTGCCCCGCCGCTCGCCATCGACGGCCCGGCGCTCACCATCCGTAAGTTCAAGAAGGACAAGCTGACGCTCGATCAGCTCGTTCGCTTCGGCGCGATCACGCCGGAGGGGGCGACGATCTTGCAGATCATCGGCCGGGTGCGCTGCAATGTGGTTATTTCCGGCGGTACCGGCTCGGGCAAGACGACGCTTCTCAACTGCCTGACGCGCTATATCGATACCGACGAGCGCGTCATCACCTGCGAGGACACGGCGGAACTGCAGCTGCAGCAGCCGCATGTGGTGCGCCTGGAAACGCGGCCGGCAAACATCGAGGGCGAGGGCGAAATTACCATGCGCGACCTCGTCAAGAACTGCCTGCGCATGCGGCCCGAGCGCATCATCGTCGGCGAAGTGCGCGGACCCGAGGTTTTCGACCTCTTGCAGGCCATGAACACCGGTCACGACGGTTCGATGGGCACGATCCACGCCAACACGCCGCGCGAGTGCCTCAGCCGTATGGAATCGATGATTGCCATGGGAGGCTTCAGCCTTCCGGCAAAGACCGTGCGCGAAATCATCTCCAGTTCCGTCGACGTGGTCATCCAGGCCGCTCGTCTTCGCGACGGTTCGCGTCGCATCACGCAGATCACCGAGGTGGTCGGCATGGAAGGCGACGTCATCATCACGCAGGACCTGGTCCGCTACGAGATCGACGGCGAGGACGCCGGCGGCCGCCTGATCGGACGCCACATTTCGACCGGTATCGGCAAGCCGCATTTCTGGGACCGGGCGCGCTACTACAATGAAGAGAAGCGGCTGGCCGCTGCCCTCGATGCCATGGAAGAACAATCCAAATAGGTATTCCCGCAATGTTCGGTATGGATCCGACTATACTGTTGATCGTTCTGCTCGCTGCCGTCTCCGCGGCGGCGGTGTGCTATGGCGTGCTCTATTCGCGGATCGAAACGGAAAAGAAGGCGGCGAGCCGCGTCAGCCGCGTCAAGGCGGCCGAAACGGACGGCAACAAGGTCAAGGCGGCTCACGACCGCGTACAAGAACTGTCGAAGCGCCGCAAATCCGTGCAGGACTCCCTCAAGGAGCTTGAAAAGCAGAACCTGGAAAAGAAGAAATCGAACCTGACGATGAAGGCGCGCCTGTCGCAGGCGGGGCTGCGGCTCACGCCGGCGAAGTTCTACATTTTCAGCATCCTTTTCGGCATCGTCGGTTTTCTCTTCGCCTTCGTCGCCGGCGCGCCGCTGGCTATCCTTATCGGTCTGCCATTCGCGCTTGCCTTCGGCCTGCCGCGCTGGGTGGTCAGCTTTCTGATCAAGCGCCGGCAGAACAAGTTTCTTGACGAACTCCCAAACGCGCTCGACGTCATCGTGCGCTCGATCCGATCGGGCCTGCCGCTCAACGATGCCGTTCGGCTCGTCGCCGCCGAGGCGCGTGACCCGGTAAAGACGGAATTCCGTCGCATCGTCGAAAGCCAGCAGGTGGGCCTCAGCATTGCAGATGCCTGCGCCCGCATGACGAACTACATGCCGCTGCAGGAAGTAAACTTCTTCGCGATCGTCATCACCATCCAGGCCCAGGCCGGCGGCAATCTGTCGGAAGCACTCGGCAATCTGTCGCGGGTGCTGCGCGAGCGCAAGAAGATGAAGGCGAAGGTCAAGGCATTGTCGATGGAAGCGAAGGCCTCGGCCGTCATCATCGGCGCCCTGCCGTTCATCGTGGCGACGCTCGTCTACCTGACCTCTCCGGCCTACATGGCGATCCTTTTCACCGACCCGCGCGGTCACCTGATCATGGCCGGCGCCGGCGTCTGGATGTCGATCGGCATTTTTGTCATGCGCAACATGGTCAATTTCGAAATCTGACCGAGGGAAAGACACCATGACCGCCGATCTCGCCCGCCAGCTCACCAATCCGGGCCTCATCCTCGCCGTTCTGGTGGCGATTGCAGTCTTTGCGACCTTCTATACGATCGCGGTCCCCTATTTCGAACGCGGCGACCTCAACAAGCGCATGAAGGCGGTCTCCACCGAACGCGACCAGATCCGTGCCCGCGAGCGCGCCAAGATGAACGAAGGCGGCAAGGTAACGCTGCGGGCCCAAAACAATCGTTCCGTCCGGCAGATCGTGGAAAAGTTCAATCTGCGCGAGGCGCTTGTCGATACGGGCACGTTGAACCGGCTGCGCGCCGCCGGCTTCCGTTCCGAAAACGCCCTTAACGTCTTCCTGTTGGCGCGCTTTCTGCTGCCCTTCCTATTCCTGACGGCGGCCATCACGTGGGTCTTCGTACTCGGCCATCTGGTCGAAAGGCCCTTCGCCCTGCGCGTTCTCGCCGTGATCGGCTTTGCCTATCTCGGCTTCTACTCGCCGATCATTTTCATTTCGAATCGCATGGGGAAGCGGCAGAAATCGATCAAGCGGGCATGGCCTGATGCACTCGATCTGATGCTCATCTGCGTCGAATCCGGGATTTCAATCGAGGCGGGCCTGCGTCGTGTGGCCGAAGAAATGGCAAGCGCGTCGCCGGAGCTTGCCGAGGAGATGGTGCTCACCACCGCGGAACTGTCCTTTCTGCAGGACCGCCGCAGCGCGTTCGACAACCTTGCCAACCGCACGCAGCTTAGTCAGGTCAAGGCAGTCACCCAGGCGCTTATTCAGGCTGAGCGCTATGGCACGCCGATCGGCCAGGCGTTGCGCGTATTGGCGCAGGAGAGTCGCGACGAGCGCATGAACGACGCGGAAAAGAAGGCCGCTGCCCTGCCGCCGAAGCTCACGGTTCCGATGATCCTCTTCTTCCTGCCGGTGCTGATCGCCGTCATTCTCGGGCCTGCCGGCATCCAGGTGGCCGACCGGTTCTAGCCATGACAACTGCGTTGCGGCGTTCCGCAGCGCGCTATAGTCTCCCTTCCGTCGCGGCAAGGTTGGATGGATAGGCGTCCTCGCTCGAAGATGCGGACCTTGACCGATCGACCGACTGCGGGAGCCGCTGAATGTCCTCGATCGCCATTTTTCTAAGTATCGTTGCGGCGCTCGCGATCGGCGCGGCCAGCCCCGGTCCGAGCTTCCTTCTCGTCTCTCGAATAGCCGTATCGCGTTCGCGGCGCGCGGGGTTTGCCGCCGCACTTGGAATGGCCGCCGGCGGCGTAACGTTTGCAGTACTTGCCCTGCTTGGCCTCAACGCATTGCTGATGCAGGTCTCATGGCTTTATCTGCTGCTTAAGATTGCCGGGGGTCTCTATCTCATCCATCTCGGCATCCGCATCTGGCGTGGCGCGACACAGCCGCTGGCGATCGAGCCGCCAGATGCGCTCCCGCCCGTGGGAACCGGCCGCAATTTCTGGTTTGGACTGGCCACACAACTGAGCAATCCGAAGACCGCCATCGCTTATGGCAGCATTTTCGCGGCGCTGTTGCCCGCTTCGCCCGATGCCTGGCTTATGGCCGCTTTGCCGCCTGCGGTCTTTGCGGTTGAGGGCGGATGGTATTCGATCGTTGCTTTCGCGTTCTCTTCTGAGCGCCCGCGCACCGTCTATCTGCGCCTCAAGGCGCATCTCGATCGGGTGGCTGGCGTCGTCATGGGCGCCCTGGGCCTCCGGCTGCTGTCGGAAGGCCTTCTTCGGCGTGTCTGACCAATTCCAGGTCTATACGCCTGTTCTCAGTTGACGGTGTTCTTGCTCTCGCTTGAGGCCAGCTTTTGCCAGGAGTTCTGCTGCGAGATCATGGCGCGCAGGTAGGCGACGTTGGCGTCGGCCTGCTGCTGCGAAAGCTCGCGCCGCGCGATCTGTTCAGCTTCCGGGAAGCGGCCTTGCAGGCCGACGACGAGTGCGAGGTTCTGCCGTACGCGGCTGTCTGCGGTCGGCTGGCTCACCGCCGAGCGTAGATAGGTTTCCGCCGTCTTGAGGTCGCTCGTCAGCACGTAGGACATGCCGAGGTTCGAAAGGATAGAGGGTTCGTTGGGCTGGATGTCGAGCGCATCGTGGTACTTCGCCCTTGCTTCGCTTGCGCGGCCGAGCTGATCGAGGATCGCGCCTTGAGCCGAGACCAGCCGCCAGTCCGGTCGGTCAGGCGTTTGCGCCCGTTCGATCGTCGAAAGCGCGTCGTTGAGTTGGCCTGCGGCCGCCTGCGCCTTGCCGTAGGCCGCAAGGACGCCGCGATCGTCGGGATTGGCGATCGCTACCTGCTGCATGACCGCGAGCGCCTGTCCGTTTCGCCCGCTCATCCTCAGCACGTTGGCGTAGTTGACGCCGACATCACGATCCTTGGGGTTGGCGTCGTAGGCCTTGCCGAGCGAGGCGGCGGCGTCGGAGAGTTCGGTGGCCGTCATCTCGTCCACGGGCTTGGAAAGCTTGGGAATGGAGCCGGTGACCGTGCGGTCCTTGCCCGCCGTCGTCGAGCAGCCTGCGAGCGTGAGCGCCAGCAGCGATGCGAGAACGCCTTGCCATATGCGAAATTTGAAAGAATGCGTAGCTGCCGAAGCAATCATGGTGGCGAGATCCCTGAAATCCGTAACGCGCCTGGCCTCTAAACGGAACAGGGAAGGTTTGACGCAATCTTCGTTCCAGCAATACTCTGTTAACCCTAACAGAGCGTTAATCTGCCGATTCGCGGATGAGATTATTAAGGACAGTCATGGCCCCCTATCAGTTTATCGACCGACCGACCCCTTTCAATACGAGTGGTGGCAATACCCTTCCAATCTTCGCAGTGACGCCCGCGCACATCGAAACCGGTACGATTGAACCGCTTGCGCTCGATTGGGCACGCAAGGCCGGCTACAAGGCCGAGAGCGGTTCGCTCCTCCTCATCCCCACTGCCGAGGGTTCCCTTGGGGGCGCTTTGTTCGGTCTCGGTACCAACCCCTCCGAGCAGCCGTTCCTGGCGGGCAGGCTCGCGCGTTCGTTGCCCGCCGGCGATTGGCACATCGAAACCGCGCCGCTGACGGCGAACCGCCTCTCGCTCGGTTTCGGCCTCGGCAGCTATCGCTTTGAACGCTACAAGTCGGAGAAGGCAGCCGCGCCGAGGCTCATGATCCCGCGCGACGCGGACGCCGCCGATATCAAGCGCCAGCTTGCCGGCGTTTTCCTTGCCCGCGACCTCATCAACATGCCCACCAACGAAATGGGCCCCGATCAGCTCGAGGCGGCCTTCCGCGAACTTGCAGCGCATTACAAGGCCGAGGTCACGACCATCGTCGGCAATAATCTGCTCAAGGAGAATTTTCCGCTGATCCACACGGTGGGCCGCGCCAGCGCCGACGCGCCACGGCTTCTGGAAATGCGCTGGGGCAAGAAGGGTCACCGCCGCATCACGCTGGTCGGCAAGGGCGTCTGCTTCGACACCGGTGGCCTCGACATCAAGCCGGCCTCATCGATGCTGCTGATGAAGAAGGACATGGGCGGTGCCGCCAATGTCATGGGTCTTGCGCTGATGATCATGGATGCGAAACTGAAGGTCGATTTGCGCGTCATCATTCCCGTCGTTGAGAACTCGATTTCGTCGAACGCTTTCCGCCCTGGCGACATCTACAAAAGCCGCAAGGGCTTGACCGTGCAGATCGACAATACGGATGCCGAGGGCCGGCTCATCCTTGCCGACGCGCTCGCCTATGCGGATGAGGACGCCCCCGACCTGATGATCGATCTTGCGACGCTGACGGGCGCTGCCCGTGTGGCGCTCGGCCCTGACGTGCCGGCCTTCTTTACCGACGACCGGGCGCTTGCCCACGAGATCAACGAGTCGAGCATCGAGACCGACGATCCGCTGTGGCGCCTGCCCCTCTACATGGGCTACGACCGGGATATTCGCTCGAAGTTCGCCGATCTCACCAACGCACCAGCCGGCGGCATGGCCGGCTCGATCACGGCGGCGCTCTTTCTCAAACGTTTCGTCACCAAGACGAAGAGCTGGGCACACTTCGACATTTTCGGCTGGGCGCCCTCCGAGCGGCCTCACGCGCCCGGTGGCGGCGAGGCGCAGACGATCCGCGCGCTCTACCACTGCATTCGCAACAGTCTCTGATGGATATTCGCGGAGGCAACCCTTGAAACCGCCACGATCCCCAGGCTAAATGAAACGGCAGCGTAATGATTGTCGGAGTTCCGTTTGCCGCTCGACATTTCCGCCTCGCAGGCTCTCGGCCTTTGGCACGGCGTTGCGCTGGAGCAGGTTCGGCGCGATGATCGCGACCTGACGTTAAGGCAGATCGCGATCCTTCTGCATATCTACCTCGTGCCGCCGCCGCATACCGTGCGCGGGCTCGCCGCCACCCTCGAGGTCACCAAGCCGGTGATCACCCGCGCGCTTGACACGATGGGTGAGATGGGATTGGTCGATAGGGTTCGCGACGAACGCGATCGCCGCAATGTCATTATCAAGCGCACGGTGACGGGCGCTCTCTACCTGGAAAAGCTTGGGGACCTGGTTATCGCCCAGGGCCGCAAGCTGCCGCTTTGAGGACTCCACAACATGATGCTCGATCGACGACTGCACGCTTTTCGCCCCGACCTTGCGGAGGCAGCCCTCGAAGGCAAGGTCGAAGCGACACGTTTCGTGACCGGCGCCGGCGCGCGTGTCAGCGCGACAGTCGTCGGCCTGCGTCCACAGCCCGATCTTGCCCGCGGCATCGATACCGAACTCCTGCGCGGCGAGGAGGTGACCATCTTCGATCGCAAGGACGGCTGGTGCTGGGTGAAGGCGAAGTCGGACGGCTATGTCGGCTATCTGCCGGAGGCCGCCGTTTCGGAAAGCCAGCTTGAGCCGACGCACATCGTGGTGCCGCAGCGCACGCCCGTCTATGGCGAACCGGAGCTGCGCAAGCCCGCGGTCGGCGCATTGTCGATGGGCAGCCGCGTGCGCGTCGTCGACACGGCTGAAGCGCGCCGGAACCGCTACGTCGTCCTCGATGACGGCACTGCGCTGTTTGCCGCCCACGTGAAGCCGATCGCGGAGATCGGCGGAGACTACGTCGAGATTGCCGCGCGTTTCCTCGAAACGCCCTATCTCTGGGGCGGACGCTCCGGCTTCGGCATCGACTGCTCCGGCCTGGTGCAGCTCGCGCTCATGATGTCGGGGCGCGCCGCGCCTCGCGACACCGACATGCAGGCGGCCGGCCTCGGCACGCCGATTGCGCGGGAAGAGCTTCGGCGCGGTGATCTGGTCTTCTGGAAGGGGCATGTGGCTGTCATGGAAGATCCCGAGACGATCATCCATGCGAACGGCCACACCATGACGGTCGCGCGCGAGAACTTCGTCGCGGCCATCGACCGCATCGGCTGGCTCTACGAGCAGCCGAACGGCTATCGCCGTCCGGGCTGATCGCCGCGCGGAACCCGTCGGGTTGCGCCGTTGTCTCGGTCAAACGTAAATCCGTTCATGGAGGGAGAGGGCATATGTCGACGTCGATGGCCACCAAGGTGAGCGATATCATGGGTGATAGCCGCCTTTCCAAGGATCGCAAGATCGAGGAATTGCGCAAGCTGCGGGCGGAGGCGCGCGGCGTGCAGCGCGCCGGAAGCGAGAGCGCGATGAGCGCCGACGACGGCTTGCAAAACGATCTGCGCGTCGTTGAAAAAGCCTTGGGCGAACTCGACGGCGATATCGAGGAAAAGGGTGCGGCAACGCTGTAGCGCATCCGGCATCCGCCTCCGCATTGCAGGAAGCGCGGCTATGAAGGACGCTCCGGCCAGCGCTTGACGCCACCGGTCCACGTCTCGAAAGCTTTCGACAATTTCAGGACGCGGATGTCGTCGAAGCGCGGCGCGACGATCTGCAGCCCGATCGGCATGCCCGAGCGGGAGAAGCCGCAATTGATCGACGCTGCCGGCTGTTCCGACATGTTCCACGGCACCGTGAAGCAAATGTGGTCGAATGGCCGGGCCGGATCGTTGGTGGGCGACGCCCATTCAGCCGGATAGGAAACGACGGGATTGACCGGCGAAAGCAACGCGTCCAGCTTCGAAAAGGTCTCGGCGCAGGCCCTGCGCATGTCGATCGTCCGGTTGAAGCCGCGCACCGCATCGACGCCGCTGATCGCCGCGCCCCCCTCTGCCCAGCAGCGGACGTAAGGCAGGATGGTGTCGCGCCGCTCCTGGCTGAGCGCCGCCATATCTCCCCAGAATTTGGCGCGCCAGAAGAGATCAAGGCCGTCAAGCATCTGCCGCGTCATCACCGGCGCCACGGGCACGATCGTCGCGCCCGCCGCTTCGAACCGGCTGGCGGCGGCGCTGACGGCGTCCAGTACCTCGGCGTCCACGGCAAGGCCGCAGCCGGCCTCGAGCATCAGTCCGATCCGCATGCCGCGCACGTCAACGTCGAGCGCCATCCAGTCGAAGTCGTTCGGCGGCAAGCTCGTGGCGTCGCGGCTATCCGGGCGCGATAGCGTCGCCATCGCGAAGGCGGCATCCTCGACGCGGCGCGTCATCGGCCCGGCGCAGCGGCCGACATAGTAGGGGTCGATGGGAATGCGCCCGAGGCTGGGCTTGAAACCGAATACGCCGGTCCAGCCCGCAGGCAGGCGCACCGAGCCGCCGATATCGGTTCCGATGTGCAGCGGCCCGCAGCCCGCGGCCGCGGCCGCCGAAGCTCCGGCGCTGGAGCCGCCGGGATTCTGCGACGGGTTCCAGGGGTTGCGGCTGAGCTTGTGGAAGCTCGACAGGCCGGAAGACAGCATGCCGTAATCCGGACAAGTCGTTTTGGCGAAGATCACCGCTCCGTCTTCGCGCAGGCGGGCGGCGACGGGAGCGTCCGCGGCGACCGGCACCAGCTCGGTTGCGCGGGTGCCCAGCGGCACTGGTTGACCCTTCGTGGCAATCAGCTCCTTGAGCGTAACCGGCACGCCATCGAGTGGCCCAAGCGGGGCGCCTCTTGCCCATCGCTCTGTCGATGCAGCGGCCTGACGGCGGGCATCGTCGGGATCATAGGCATAGAGCGCGGCAATCACCGGCTCCCAGGCTGCGATATGCGGTTCAAGGGCGAGCCAGTATTCGAGCGGCGAAAATCTCTTCTGCCGGTAGGACCGGACGAGGTCGGGGATCGAGAGGTCGAGTATATCCGTCATGGGAGATATCCTCGTCCCATGCCGCTATCCCTGGGGTCAAGGAGATCGCGCAGCCCGTCGCCGATGAGGTTGAAGCCGAGGACGGCAATCGCGACCGCCAGTCCGGGCAGGATCGCCAGCCACGGCGCCAGCGCCAGATAGGTCTGCGCGTCTGCCAGCATGCGGCCCCAACTCGGGGCCGGCGGCGGGACGCCGAGGCCGAGGAAGCTCAGGCCCGCCTCGGTCAGGATAGCAAGCCCGAGCTGGATCGTCGCCTGCACGATGATCGGGCTCAGGATATTCGGCAGCACGTGGCGTGTCGTGATGGTAAGCCGCGAGTTGCCGATGGCGCGCGCTGCCAGCACATAGTCTCGGCTCCAGGCCTGCAGGGCGGCGCCCAGCGCGACGCGGGCAAAGACCGGGATCATGAACACGGCAATCGCGATGATGGCCGTGAGACGGCCCGCACCCAGGAAGGCACCCAGAACCATGGCCGACAGGATCGGCGGAAACGCGAAGACGACGTCGCAGGCACGCATCACCAGCGTTTCAAAAAGGCCGCGCAGCCCTGCGGCGCTGACGCCGACGAGCGTGCCGATCGCGCCGCCGATCGTAACCGCCGTCGCGGCTATCGAAAGCGAATTCCAGCATCCGACCATCAGCAGGGAAAGTACGTCGCGGCCGAACGCGTCGGTGCCGAGGAGCCCGTAGGCGAGGGGTGGCTGCAGCTTGTGGGCGATCTGCATTTTCGCCGGCGGCAGCGGTGTCCAGACAAGCGATAGAAGCGCGATCGCTGCAAGGGCCGTGATCAGGGTCAGGCCCACCAAGAGATTGCCGCGACGCCTGATGTGCATGAAGCGAACCCGGCGCTCGACGGCCGCAGGGGCGAGGATCGCCGTCATGTCGCGCCTCGCTTTTCCCGCAGTCGCGGATCTATGGCGAGGTAGGAAAGGTCGACGAGAAAATTCATGACGATGACAAGGCCGGCAAAGAACAGGACCACGTCCTGCATGACGACTACGTCGCGCTGGCTGAGCGCCTGATAGGCGAGGCGCCCAAGGCCCGGCAGGTTGAAGACGTTCTCGATGAGCACCGCCCCCGCGATCAGGAAAGTGAATTGCAGCCCGAGGATGGTGAGGATCGGCACCAGCGCATTCGGCACGACGTGGCTCCAGAGCACGTTGCGGCGCGAGAGGCCCTTGGCGCGGGCGGTGCGGATGAAATCCTCGTGCAGGACTTCGAGCACGGCGGTGCGCGTCACCCGCGTCAGCACGCCGGCCTGCGGCAGCGCCAGCGCCACCGCAGGCAGCGCCAATGCCTTCATCGCCGGCACGATGCCCTCATTCCAGCCCGGAAAGCCGCCCGCCGGCATCCAGCCGAGCGTCGTCGAAAAGAGAAGGATGAGGAGCAGCGCCACCCAGAATCCGGGGACTGCGATGCTTATCTGCGAAATGAAAGAGGCCACGATATCGGCGAGACCATTGCGCCGCGCCGCCGCGGCAACCCCAAGCGGCAGCGCGATCAAAACGGACAGGACGATCGCCAGCAGCGCGAGCGGCAAGGTGACCGCGAGCCGCTCGATGATGAGGCCCGCGACGGGCACGCCATAGGTGGAAGATTGTCCGAGGTCGCCGGAAAGCGCCCCGGCAAGCCACGCGAGGTAGCGCAAGAGCAGCGGCCGGTCGAGGCCCATCTCGTGACGCAATGCGGCGAGCGTCTCGGGTGACGCCGACGTGCCCAGCATGATCGATGCGGGATCGCCGGGCAGGATCGCCATCACCGCGAAAATCAGCAGCGACACTGCGAGCAGCGTCACGACCAGACCCAGGAAGCGCTGTGTCAGAAGTGCGATCATTGCCTATCCATGGCCGGCCGATGCTGGCGCCCGTAGCTTATTCCTCCCAATGGACGTTGGTCAGGACGTTGGAAGGGATCGGCTCGTTTTCCCAGAGGCCCTTCAGCTTGCGGTCCCAGACGCCGAGTTTCGGCATGACGAAAAGGTAGAGTGCCGGCACGTCCTCGGCCAGGATCTTCTGCGCCTCGCCGTAGAGGCTGTTTTGCTCGGCGGGATCCGCGGTCTCCTGGATTTTCGTCATCAGGGCGTTGAAGTCCGGGTTCTTGTAGTTGAAGTAGTAGGGATCGCGCGAATAGATGTCGATGTCCATCGGCTCGGCGTGGGCGACGATCGTCATGTCGTAGTCGTGGCCGGTAAAGACGTCATGCACCCATTTCGCGGGAAATTCCGTGGGCTCGATATTCATCGTCACGCCGATGTCTGAAAGCATCGCCTGCATCACCTCGGCGCTGCGCGGCGCATAGGCCATCTGCGGCACCTTGATGGTGAAGGTGAAACCATTTGGATAGCCGGCTTCCGAAAGCAGTGCCTTTGCCTTGGCGGGATCGAATGGGAGTGTGCCGGTCAGGTCGATGAAGCCGGGATCGTTCGGGGTGTAGTGGCTGCCGATCGGCGTGCCGAGACCGGACCAGGCGCCGTCGACGATGGTCTTGCGGTCGAGCGCCATCATCAGCGCCCGGCGCACGCGCTTGTCGTCAAAGGGTTTGCGGGCAGTGTTCATGCCGGCAATGACCTTGAGCTCGGTGTTGCCGACGTTGGTCTTCAGGCGAGCGTCTCCCTCGAAGGAGGGCATCAGTTCCGGCGCGGCGAATTCGGGGAAGGCGTCGATGTCGCCCGCCTTCAGCGCTGCGGTCTCCGCCTGCGGATCGGCGATGAAGCGGAAGGTCGCCTTGTCGAGTTTGACCGAGACGTCCTTGTCCCAATAGTCCGGGTTCCTGACGAGATCGACATGATCGCCCTTCGTCCACGTAGAGAACTTGAAGGGGCCTGTGCCGATCGGCGTCGTCTTGTTGTCGCCGGCGGATTTTGGTGCGACCATCACGGAAGACGGCCAGCCGAGCCAGTAGAGCAGGCTGCCCGTCGGCGAGGAGAGATGCAGCACCAGCGTTTCGGGATCGGGCGTGTCGATCGAGGCGATGGTCGAGAAGAAGCGCTTCTGCGGATTGACGGAGCCGGCGCCGCGCGCGCGGTCGAGCGCAAACTTCGCGACCGCAGAATCGAACACTTCGCCATCATGGAAGTTGACGCCGCTTTGCAGCTTGAATGTATAAGTCAACCCGTCGGCGGAAATCTCCCAGCTCCTGGCAAGCTGCGGCAGGATCTTGCCGCTCTCGTTGATAGTGACCAACCCTTCGAAGACGTTCTGCCAAGTCACCTGACCGATGGCGACGGGGGCTGCGATCGTCGGATCGAGGCCCGCCGGCTCAATCGCCATGCCGAGCTTGATGTCGGTGCGGACGGCGGCATGAGCGGGCACAAGTCCGGAAAGCATGACGATCCCGGCGATAGCGACGCCAGCCGTCAGCCGGCGAAGCTGGTGCCGGAACTGTTTGCCGAGGGGAGGGAGCGTCGGGTTGAGCATGCTTTTTCCTTGATCGTGACCCCGTGGGGATATTTCAAAATAGCGGTGATTGAAAAGACGGGAACAAGCTTTGAACCCTTCAGCCAATCGTTCCGTGGCGGTCGCGCCAGGAAGCCTGCGCGCCTTCGAACGGCAGCGCCGTCGCCTCGTAGACGCCGCGCCCGATCGCGCGCGCCGTCACGACGGTCGCAAGATGGCAAAGTTCTAAAAAGTCGGCGAAGTCCCGCAATGGCCGAGCACCGGTCGATGCCGCAAAGACCGTATCGCCGTCGAAGGGCAGATGGGCTGGCAGGAGGGCGCGGGAGAAGCCGCCATGCGCCATCACCGAGAGCCGATGCGCCTGCGCCTTGGTGAGCGTAGCATCGGTCACGACCATGCCGAGGGTCGTGGCCGTGACATTGACGCCCTTCAGCCGCATTGCCGTGTCCGCTGGGCCAAAGGATGGCGGCAGACCGAGCCCGCCGAATTCCTCCTCCCGTTCAAAGGGCGCCGCCCAGAAATGCGGTCCTTCGCCGACTGTGGCCGAGCCGAGCGCGTTGACGGCAACGAGCGCGGCGATCCGATGGCCGGATGCGCTGACGGCGCTCGACGAGCCGAGCCCGCCCTTGGCGGTCGCCGTCGTCGCTCCCGTGCCGGCACCGACGGTGCCGAGCGCAAACGCCCCCTTGCGGGCAGCGCGGAACGCCTCATAGCCCATCTCACGATAGGGGGAATGCCGACCCCAATCCTTGTCGCCGCCGTTCAAAAGGTCCATCAGGATCGCTTGCGGAACGATCGGCACGCGTGTCGTGCCCACCTGCAGCCCACGCCCGGCCTCACGCAGGCCGGCCTGCACGCCGCCTGCCGCATCGAGGCCGAAGGCGGAGCCGCCGGAGAGCACCAGCGCATCGACGGCTTCAACGGTCATCGCGGGATCGAGCAGCGCCGTGTCACGTCCGCCAGGCGCGCCGCCGAGCACGAGGCCCGAGGCGATGGCGGGGGCATCGAAGACGATAGCGGTAACGCCCGATCCGAGCCCCAGATCGGTCGCATGGCCAACGGAAACCCCGTCGATGTCGGTGAGGAGGTTGTGCAGATCGGCCACTCAAAATCCTTCGCATTCTGTTCGCGAGACGCGAAACTGCGCCAGAGGATAGGACCGCAAAGAGGCTGAAAACGCAAGACCGCCCCGGCTGGGCCGGAGCGGTCGAAAATCTCTTCCTCGTATTGATCGCCCGTCGTGCCGTCTCGACGGCAACAGGGCAATAATATCATGCGTGCAGAGGTGCCGCCTGGCGGTTTGCCAGGAGCTCGCGGATGGCCAATCTCACCTCGTCCGCTGTGCTGAAACGCTGTTCGTCTAGGTCATGCACATGATACTTGACCGCGATGAACTTCAGCTGGTCGTTATCCGGAACGACGATGCCGACGGGCACTCCCGCGTACTCGATTACTTGCTTTTTCATGCATACACTCCCACTGCGCGTGAACCTGCGCAGAAATGGCGAATTGACGATTTGAATCCGGTAGGAAGACGAACGTCACATTCGACAGCGCGGGCCTGAGAGTGCGCCCGAGCGGTCATGGCCTCGCATCGACCGCCCAAGGAATGAAGCGATGACTATATTTTTCAGCATGTCACTTCCCTAGTTGGCGTTGCGTTTCGGGGCGGTCCCAGGAGCGGGAAGGCCACCGGTGAAGGCGTTATTCTCTACTTTATTTGTAGACAATAACGAAGTTGACATCAAAATCATATTCCGAATGATGTCAAAATATCGACGTTCGGGAAAATAAAATTCCAACGTGACCGCAATCGAGGAGAAACATCGCCGTCTCTTCATCGACTATGGCCAGCGCAAGCCGAACCGTCGAACATTGCCGAAGATAGGCTCTGACAGCGCTTTCGACAATGCCTCTAAACGGCTAAAGTCGACCTGCCGCGCGCTCATCCGAAAGGCTGGGTGCGGTTACCGCCGACCCTCACCAACCCTCTTCCAGCACCTTTTCAAGGGCTTTCAGGAAGAAGTCGGCGCTTTCCGGCTTGAGGCAAAGCGGCGGCTTGATCTTCAACACATTCAGGTGATCGCCGGTCGGCTGCATGATGACGCCAAGCGAAAGCAGCCTGTCGCAGATCGCCGCCGTCTCTTCCGTCGCCGGTTCCAGCGAATCATGGTCGCGGACGAATTCCAGGCCGAGGTAGAGCCCCAGGCCGTGGACGGCACCGATGATCGGAAAACGCTCCATCATTGCGGCAAGACCCGCTTTCAACCGATCGCCCACGTCGCGGGCATTCTGCTGCAGACCCTCGTCCTTGAGGATGTCGAGGACCGAAAGCCCAACAACGCAGCTGACCGGGCTGCCGCCGGCCGACGAGAAGAAATAGCCTTCCTTGGCGAGCGACTCGGCGATCTCGCGGCGCGTGATGACGGCCCCGAGTGGATGACCGTTGCCCATGCCTTTGGCGACGGTGATGATGTCGGGCACGACACCCTGCTGCTCGAAGCCCCAGAAATAGTGTCCGAGCCGGCCGTAGCCCACCTGCACCTCGTCGGCGATGCACAGGCCGCCGCGGGCGCGCACCTCGCCATAGAGGCGTTCCAGATAGCCGTGCGGCAAGGGAATGCCCCCGGCATTGCCGTAGACAGATTCGCAGATGAAGCCGGCGAGGCCTTCCCCCTTGGCGTCGATCGCCTCGAGGGCCGGCAGGGTGGCATCGAGATAGCCGTCGGCCGAATCAGGTCCGCGGAATTGGCCGCGATAGGTGTTGGGAGATACCGTCGGGTGCACCCAAGCCGGCCGTGTCGTCAATGCCTGCGGATTGTCGGCGATCGAGGTCGAGACGGCGTCGCTCGCGACCGTCCAGCCATGATAGGCCTCCAGCAGGCAGAGCATGTTTCTGGCGCCCGTATGCGCCCAGGCAAGCCGGATCGCCAGATCGTTCGCCTCCGAGCCGCTATTGACCAGAAAGACGCAATCGAGCCCCTCCGGGGCGAGCGCCGCAAGCCTATCGGAAAACTCGGCGATGGCGGCGTAATGAAAGCGTGAATTGGTGTTCAGGCGTGACCACTGATGCTCGACCGCGGCGGCAAGGCGTGGATGGCCGTGGCCGACGAGGGTGACGTTGTTGACCATGTCGAGATAGCTGCGGCCCTCGACGTCGATCAGATGCTCTTCCCAGCCACGTTCCATTTGCGGCGGGCGGTCGTAATAGTGCTTCTGCGGCGGGGCGAAATGCGCTTCGCGCCGCGCCAGGAGATCGTCGTGCTCGACGCATGCGGCCTTGGCGGAGGGCGTCAGCAAGAGGCTTGGCGCGGGGCAGAGCGCCATCCATGCCTCCGCATGATGCGCTGCGCAGAAAAGCGGTGGCACCAGCGACTGCGCCCGGCAGAGCTGGATGCGCATTCCGCCCATGGTACCGGCGTCGCCGCCAACGATGCCAAACTGCTCGCCCTTCGCCACGTCCGTGTCTTCTTCGAGGCTGCAATCGACACCGTCGAGATGCAGGCTGATGGTGTCGCCGACAAGGACCAGATGTTGGCCGAGCCACTGGATCGTCCCAGCGAAAGGGGCGCTGACAACCGTGCCGGCGGCGAGGCAAACGTCGTTGTGCAGGGCAAGGGTCTGCGGCGGCTCGAGGCTCAGGGGTTCAGCGCGAGAGAGGCGATACTCGCCGTAGCGTGTCGTTGCCACGCCGGATTCGAGCGCTGCCTTTGCCAGAAGCCGCCAGTCCATGTCCGGTTTCAGCCAGTTGCCGGCGACGAGATGAGGACTTGTAACGGAAAGATCCACGGCGGAAATCGAGTCCGGTCCGATGTCGGGCAGGAGCGGAGCCCAATCGGCGGTGTCGATGGCAGGCAGGTCGTGACCCACGCAACGCAGGATCGCCGCTTCCATCAGGTCGGCATGCGCATTGGTGGCGACTTCGAAGATCTCGCGCTCATAGGCGAGGTTGCCGCGCACGTACTCGTTGTCCGGATCGACGGAGAGCTGATGCTCGCCGCTAGCCGACAGGATGACAGCCCGCGCCACGATCAGCGGCCAAAGCGCCTTCAGCTCGGCTTCGTTCAGCGGGTAGATCGCATGATAGGCCTTGACGGCAGGCAGGATACAGAATGGGTCGCCGCCGGCATGATGCAGCAACGAGGCGCAGGTGACGGCCAGATCGCCCACCAGCCAGCCATGGATGATGTCGCCGAAGTCGATCACGCCGTCCGGCAGCGGATGGCCATGGGTGTCCGGACGGCTGACGACGTTGTCATCCGTCACGTCGTGATGAACCGCCTGCACGCGCAAACCCCGCGCCAGGGGTTGGATGCGCTTGACCGCGGTGACCATCGCCTTGGCGATACGGTCGCGCGCCTCGTGGTTGCCGATCGCCGACAGAAGGTGCACGGCAACAGGTCCGGCCCGACGCAGATCCCATTGAAGGTTGCGGTCGAGGCCGGGATGATTGAAGTCGGCGAGATCGCGCGCAAGGCGAGCGCAGACCGCACCCAGCGCTTCGACGGTAGCAACCGGCAAATGCTTCCGCCCGGTGAGCGACTGCCCATCGAGATATTCGAGCACGCGGACCTGATAGTCCTGGTCGCGCACGCGCACTGTCACGATATCCTTACCGTCGATCGACGCGACGACGCCGGGCACGCGCGGCGCATTGGGCTTGGCGCGCAGGTGACGGATGGCGGCATTCTGCGCTTCCAGTTCGACCGCCGCATATTCGGCGCGGCAGATCTTGATGACGTAGCGCGCATCGTCGGCATCGACGCGATAGTTGCGGTCCTGTTGGCTGCCAAGCTCATGCAGGGGGCCGGACAGGCGATAGTGCTCGCGAAGAATAGCTGCTGCTTCCTCCGGCCCGACGTCGGGTCGAGGCAGTTGCATACGATTTACAAGCGCAGCGTCGGTCATGGCCTCTCCGCGAAAACGATTGCCTGAAGCATAGGCGGAACCCTGCCAGCGGCAAGGCCAAGATGCAATCATCGAAAGGTCCGCGCGTGACCGGCGCCGACACTATTTGGACGGGTGTGGCGGGATATCTGCGCAGGCATCCCGCGAGCCGCAACATGCCACGGTGAGAAGGGCATTTGCAGCCTGCGTGTCAGCCCATGCGTTCGGAAGCGTAGCTGCCCGGGCTTGCGGGGAAGACGATGGTGCGGTTGCCGTTGATAAAGGCGCGGTGGTGGATATGGGCGTGGATCGCCCGGGCGAGCACCTGGCTTTCAACGTCGCGGCCCATGGAGACATAGTCGTCGGGGCTCTGAGCGTGGGTGACCCGCACCGTGTCCTGTTCGATGATCGGACCCTCGTCGAGGTCGGCGGTAACATAGTGGGCGGTGGCCCCGATCAGCTTCACGCCACGCTCATAGGCCTGCTTGTAAGGGTTTGCACCCTTGAACGACGGCAGGAAGGAGTGGTGGATGTTGATGATGCGGCCCGACATCTTCTGGCACATGGCGTCTGAAAGAACCTGCATGTAGCGCGCCAGCACGATCAACTCTGCGCCCGTCTGGTCGACGAGGTCGAGCAGTTGCGCTTCAGCCTGCGGTTTGTTTTCCTTGGTCACCCTGATGTAGTGGAAGGGGATGTCGTGGTTCACGACGACCTTCTGGTAGTCGAAATGGTTGGAGACGACGCCGACGATGTCGATTGGCAGGGCGCCGATCTTCCAGCGGTAGAGCAGGTCGTTCAGGCAATGGCCGAAACGCGACACCATCAGCAGAACCTTCATGCGCCTTTCGGCATCGTGGATGAGGGCGTCCATGCCGAATTTGGCCGCGACCGGTTTAAAGCCTTCGCTTAGGGCATCCGGGGTGGCGCCTTCCTCCGAGATGAAGCTGACGCGCATGAAGAACTTGCCGGTGTCGAGGTCGTCGAACTGGGAAGAGTCCACGATGTTGCAGCCCTGGTCGGCCAGATAATTCGCGATCGCCGCGACGATACCACGGGTCGACTGGCACGATACCGTCAAAACATAGCTCTTCATCTTAGTTCCCTCTTCACCGGCCGTTCCCGACCGTCTGCTTAGTTGAAACGGATTGCGCCGCATAGCCCTGCGCAATCGGCGCATGACCCCGGATGACCAGCGCTTTTGCTTAGACTGACGTGTGATCGCCGGAAAGTCCGTCCAACTTGCGCCTTCGACACGCGTATCCCCGTCGTCAGAGGAAAGCGGATACTATTCGGCAGCGGTCGCTGTGCTCTGGTTGGGCTCGACGGCTCCGCGGCTTCGCATTGCCAGCCGCCCCTCGCTAAATTTCAGGTGGCCGACGAGCAACCACAGGATCCCGGCGGTTTTCATGGAAAAGATAGCTGTCGAACCGATCATGAGGTTGAGGAACATGAAGAGCGACAGTGCGTGCGACAGCCGCCGCTGGTTTGCCGTTTCGCCTGCCGGGTAAAGGGCGACGAAGAGCCAGAAGAGGATGAGGCCGAAGATCGTCGCGCCATAGGCGATGTAAACGTAGCCGCTGTCGACGAACGTGGTTGCCCGATCAAGCGACAGCCCGATCGCGGCAGGCAGGTCCATGCCCATGATATGGTTGACGGTGACGTTGATGCGGCCGACAAAATTGTCGCCCGTCTTGTTGGGATCGAGCAAGTGGATGACGAACCCCGCGAGAATGATCAACGGCATCATCAGAAAATCGAAGACCTTTGGGATCCACGGATAGACGAAGTAGCCGGCCAGGCTGACGATGCTGAAGATCAGCATGGTCCGCGTGTCGTTGGTTGCCAGTATCAGCATCGCCGTGCCGGTGAGGGCGATCCGATCGAACATCCCCAGGCGGTTGGAGAAGCTGACGAGATAGATGACGATCACGCCGCAGAAATTGGCGAGCGACACCTGCTCCAGAAAGATCGACGAGGAGCGGTGGTCGATCAGTCCGAAGGAAAAGCGACCCTCAAAGCCGAGAGCTCCGCGGAAAAGCCCGAGATCGCTGTAGGTCGCCGGCGCAACGCCGCGGGTGTTCTGAAAATATTCGGCCGGATGAAAAAGCGCCACATAGGCGTGAACCGAGACGATCTCGCAGATGAGGATCGCAAGAACCGTGAGGCAGCATGTCCTGAAGACGAGCTTCAACGTCCGGGCATTGGTCCAGCGGCCGAGAACGACGAAAGCGAAGATGATCAGCACGTTGCGAAGATGGTCTAGATAGACCGAGCGATTGACTGCCATGACGTAGATCGTCAGCACGACGGTCAGCAGCAGGTAGCCGAGCGGCGCGAGATCCTCCTCGTAGATGCCTTTCTTGAGGATTAGAAGGAAGCTGAAGCCGAGTAGCACCATCTCGCTCATCGCCACCGGCGCGCTCGTGAGCGGCATGATGTTGTGGTTGATGAAAGCCAGGATAGCGTTGTAGGTGACGGAAAGCACGCCGATGGCGACGATGCCATAGTCGACGTTCTGCTTCGTCCCCTCTGTCGGAGCGCCCATACCCCTTAGCCGTTCGCCATGTTGCACGCCTCCGGCGGGGGCAGTTTTCGCCCCATGCCTTCGATCAGTTTCAGCTGCGGCTTGTCGCGGCCCTTGCCGGGCTGGACGTTGAAGGGTTCGTCCGGCGGCCACCACTCGCCGCCAGACCAATAGGTCCAGCCGAGCCACACATCGCCGTTCCTTGCCATGACCTCCATCATCTGCCGCAAACCTGCCAGGCATGGTTCGCTAGATGCGGCGCCGAATTCTCCGAGGAAACCGCGCTTGCCGCTTTTCCGCAGCCAGTCGGTCACGCGCACGAGACCCTGTCGCGCCTGCTCGGCGCCTTCGCAAGTGCTATGCGTCCCGGAGGCGTCGGCGTCGAGATACTGATGGAATTCATAGGCGTAGTTGTTCGCGGGGTCCTTGATGCCCCTCATGATCGAGGCGTTTGAGCCTCCGCCCAGCCGGTCGACTTCCCAGGTCCATGCGCCTGACCAGTTCGTTCCCGGAACAAGTACCAGGTTGTTTGCGTCCATGGCGCGGATGGCGATGATCGCCGTGTTCGCCACCTTCAGCCAGTCGGGCGCCTTGATATCGTGCGGCTCGTTCATGAGGCCGAAAATCACCCCCTCGCGATTGCCGAATTCGAGAGCGATCCGCGCCCAGAAATCGCCGAAAGCGATGTCGCCGCCGGGCATCTCCTGTATTTTTTTCTTGTCGTAGAAGCCGAAATTGTGCGGATCGAGCACCACGGCCATGCCGTGGTGGCGGATGAGCTCGACGCTTGCCTTGAGGCTTTCCAGTTCGTTGCCGTCGAGCGGCGCGTTGAGCACCGGCTGCAGCCGCTCCCAGCGAAAGGGAAGGCGAATAACCGTCATTCCCTTGGCGGCGAAGTATTCGACGGTCGCCTCGGAAGGGTAGGTGTAGTTGGTGCCTAAGATTCCGTCCCGTTCGCCGTATTCGGCGCCGGAGAGATTGACGCCATGATAGCAGGGCCCTTTTGCCGGGAGAGTACCGGCAAGCGTCGCGGTCGCCAGCAACGCGGTTGCCAGCATCGCCGAACGCTTTGCCCAAGCGAGGGTGGCCGCGGCGCGCGGCCCCTGCTTCAATTGCCCTTTTGCCACCCCAGCCCGCACTTGCTTTCTCAACTGTTCAGATAAGGGCTTCACTCGAAGATCGGTCGAGCTGTGCCTCGTCGACACGAGATGAGATTTTCCTTAAGATTCCCTTAGCCAAGCGTCCCTAAACTTACCTGGACTTTTCACGCGCGCCCGCGAGGGGCGGCGAAGGACCGTATGCATCTATGAACGAAGCAAGCCGATGAGCCGTCTTCCCAGCTGGCGCACCAACGAGCCGCCCCCGGGGCAGCCCGAGGGCCTGCGCCTGCGCACGCCGGTCGTGCGGACGTCGGATTTCGTCGAGCGGTCGACGCAGGAAGAAGCAGTCGAGCAGAAGCCGGCACGACCCGCCGAGGCGGCTGTCCGGAAAGAGGCTAAGCCTGCCGGCGTATCCGCGCCGCCTTCGAAAAGCGTTGAACCGCCGCAGCAGCCTCCGCCTGCAGCGCCACCCAACGAGCCTCCGGCCGTGGTGGTCCAGCCCTCGCCCGACGAGGACGCGCCGCTCCTCGATCTGCGCTCCGCCGCCCGGTTCATCTGGGCAAGGCGCACGGTGATCCTTGCGCTTTGCATCTTTGGCGCGCTTCTGGGCGCGCTCGCCGTTCCGCTAACGCCGCAGAAATTCACGGCGGAGACCAGCCTGTACTTCGATCCACGACAGGCGGGCGCTTCCGATCCGTCGCAGGCCAGCATGGCGCCAGAACTCGTCACGACGCTGATCGACAGCCAGACGCAAATTCTTTCCTCGGGCAAAGTGCTGGAACGGGTGGTTGACGCACTGAAACTGGATCAGGATCCGCAATTCAATGGTGGCAACGGCGGCGAGAATGCCCGTTTCATCGCCATCGCCGCGCTGCAGAAAGCGCTGTCGATCGCGCGCGAGGCAAGCACCTACGTCGTCTCGGTCAAGGTCACGACCCGTGATCCGGCAAAATCCGCCCGCATCGCTAATCAGCTCGTGCAGGCGTTCATGGAAGAGGAAGCCACAGCGGCGGCAGGGCAGTACAAGAACGCCAATGCGGCTTTGAACGAAAGGCTTGAGCAGCTGCGCCAGCAGGTGTTCGATTCGGAACGAGCCGTGGAAAGTTTCCGTGCCGCCAACGATATGATGGCGATCCAGGGCAATCTGATTTCCGACAAGCGGCTTACCAGCCTGAACGACCTGCTCCTCGCGGCACAGCAAAGAACGTTCGAGGCGAAGGCGCGCGCTGATGCCGCGCGCAAGCTGCGTGTTGAGGACGTGGTGGCGAACGGACAGCCGGACGGCGGCGGTGCGGCGTCGCCGGCGCTTGCTACGCTCCGACAGCAATATGCGGCGCAGGCGGCGGCTGTCGGCAGCCTTGAAAGCCAGCTCGGACCCCGCCATCCACGTCTTCAGGCAGCGCGCTCGTCGCTCGAAAGCGTTGCCGGCTCGATCCGTGGCGAGTTGCAGCGCCAGGCCGCGGCGGCGCAAGCCGATTACGAACGCGCCCGCCGCGCCGAACAGGACATTTCCGGTCAACTGAATGTCCAGAAAGCGACGCAGGTCACCACATCCGGCAAGGTCGTCGAGTTGAACGAACTGCAGCGCAAGGCCGCTGCCTCCCGCGAGGTGTACGAGGGGTTGATGAAGCGCTCCGGCCAGGCGAGCGAGACGCAGGGCCTGACAGAGGCCAACGTTCGCGTCATTTCGGAAGCACAGCCGCCGCTTAAGGCAGACGGTCCCGGTCGCAAGGTATTGACGGTTGCGGGCCTGATCGCCGGAGCGCTGCTCGGTATCGGACTGGGCATGGTGATTGCCATCCTGCAAGGTCTTTTCGGCCACCCCGCCCTCCGCCGCTTCCTGTCGGCGTAGAACCCATGATTTGCCTAGATTCTAATTTACATAGCTTGCTCTGTGAGGCTTTTTCCTGTGAGTCGAAGCTTCAGATGCGAGAATGTAGTTGAGATGGCTGAAAAAGGCGCCGATTTGTAGCGATCGGTAGTTGTCTTTCCGGCGCAGCGGTTCCAAGACGACCCATGGTCTGTGTGCCGTCGAACGGTTCGCGCCCGCAATGCTGCACCGATGCGCCTAGAGCGGCGCCGGAGGAATTGAATGACGCCGACGGACAAGCTCGTCCTACCTTTCCTGGACCTGCCGCGTGCGACGAAGCGCGCGCTCGCGGTTATCGTCGATACGAGCCTCTGTGTGCTGACCGTCTGGTTCGCCTATTGTCTTCGCCTTGACGACTGGGTCGTTCTCGAAGGGATCGAGTGGCTGCCGGCGGTCGTCTCCATGTTGATCGCCATTCCGATCTTCATCGTGCTCGGCCTCTATCGCGCCATTTTCCGCTATGCCGGGATTTCCGCCTTCACGACGGTCATCAAGGCGGTCAGTATCTATGGCCTGGCGTTCATGACCATCTTCACGGCGGTCAGCGTTCCCGGCATTCCGCGTACCGTCGGCATCCTGCAGCCGCTGCTCCTTCTGATCGCGATCGCTCTATCGCGGATGGGAACGCGCTATTGGCTCGGCAACGCCTATCAGCGGCTTCTTAATCGCGCGGCGCTCGCCAAGGTGCTGATCTACGGCGCCGGTATGTCCGGCCGGCAGCTTGCCGGCGCGCTCGCCAACAGCGCCGAACTGAACGTCATCGGCTATCTGGATGACGATCGGAGCCTTTGGGGCAGCATCATGGGCGGGCTGCCGATTTACAGTCCTGCCGAACTGCCGGCGCAGGTCGCAAGCAGCGACATCAGGGATGTGCTTCTTGCGCTGCCGAATGCCTCGCGCCAGCGGCGCAACGAAATACTCGAAGCCATGCGCAAGGCTCGTGTCACCGTGCGGACCATGCCCGACCTCACGGCGCTCGCGCAAGGCCGAGTGGCGGTATCGGACCTCAGGGAACTCGACATCGAAGACCTGCTGGGCCGCAACACCGTTGCCCCGGACCAGGCGCTGCTTGACCGGAACATCCGTGGCAAGGTCGTGATGGTGACCGGCGCTGGCGGCTCGATCGGCAGCGAGCTCTGCCGGCAGATCGTCAAGAACGGTCCGGCCAGCCTGCTGCTCTTCGAGCAGAACGAGTATGGGCTTTACGCCATTCACGCTGAACTCGAGAAGACGGTGCGTAACCTGGAGGCCGAGGATCTGCGCTTGATCCCGATTCTCGGTTCCGTACGCGACCAGCACAGGCTGCAGCAGATCATGGAGGCGTGGCGGCCGAAGACCGTTTATCATGCGGCCGCCTACAAGCATGTGCCGCTGGTGGAATACAATCCCGCTGAGGGCATTCGCAACAACGTGCTTGGAACACTTGCCACGGCGGAGGCCGCCTACCAAACCGGCGTCGAAAATTTCGTCCTGATCAGTACCGACAAGGCGGTGCGCCCGACGAACATCATGGGGGCGAGCAAGCGACTTGCCGAAATGGTGCTGCAGGCCCTGCAGGCCGATCGCGCTGCCGTCGGCGGCACCAATTTCTCGATGGTTCGATTTGGAAACGTGCTCGGCTCCTCCGGCTCCGTCGTGCCGCTGTTCCGCCAGCAGATTCGCGACGGCGGGCCGATCACGCTGACCCATCCCGATATCACGCGCTACTTCATGACCATTCCCGAGGCATCGCAGCTCGTGATCCAGGCGGGAGCTATGTCTGATGGCGGCGATGTCTTTTTGCTCGACATGGGCGAACCCGTGCGCATCGCGGAGCTCGCGCGCCGCATGGTGGAGCTTTCCGGCCTCGCGGTCAGGGACGAGGACAACCCCGAGGGCGACATCGAGCTGGAGATCACTGGCCTGAGGCCCGGCGAAAAGCTTTTTGAAGAGCTGCTCATCGCCGACAATCCGCAGCCAACATCTCACCCGCGCATCATGCGGGCCGAGGAGCACTATCTCCCCTGGGCGGAACTCTCCAGGCAGCTCTCGACATTGGAAACAGCACTTGACGATGGCGATGTGCCGGCAGCGCGCGCCATGCTGCAGACCCTCGTTTCCGGCTATACGCCGACGGCCGACGTCATCGATCTCGTCTTTCGGGAACGCGAGACGGATACCGCCGCGTAGAGCGGTATCTTCATCGTCTATGTTTCAGCGTGGACGTGCACTCAGCACGTAGCGCCACCGTTGCATCTGATCCAGCGTTCGGAAGAGGTGTGCCTCGGTGCGCAGCAGGAAATGCTTCTTCGCGTCGCGGTAGTTTCCAGTTTTGCCAATCGATGTTTCAGTCCGCAGAGGACTGAAGGCGGCAACGTTGTCTCGCGTCGTATAGGTCTCGACACCAGTCTCCCAAGCCCGCTCGAGCGCAACGTCGTAGGGCAGGAACATCGGCCTCAGCGTCTGCAGCAAGGTCTTTGCCGCTTTCCTCGTGACGACGTAGCAGGCGGCCGACCCTTGCGGGCCGTGCAGGCAGCGTCCGACCACGTCACCCTCAGCGGTCTTGGCGACCGGACGGAAACCGACAATGCGATGATTGACGAGCTTGATCAGCCCGGCCGTCGGCACGGCATTGAGCGCGGCGATGGCGCGGGGGGTGATCTGGTCGTCAAGGTCGATATCGTCCTCGCAGATGATCGCCACCTCGTCGCCACTCTCGGCAAAACGCTCCAGAGCCATCAGGTGGCTGGTATAGCATCCATATTCGCCAGGCAGCGGTTTCCGGCCGTTGTGGGACTTGAACCGCCCGAGATGGAAATCCACCCACTTGTCAGGATCAACCGTTCGGCCATCGATCGCCGCAATCCGTGTGACAGGGTACCCGCCCTTGGCCGCCTGCTCCTGGAGGCGCTGCCAACGGCTCGGTGCGCGATCGAGGTTGATCACGTAGATCGGGACGGATGCCGTCACCGCTCGCGCGTCTGCCGGTGATTGGAAACTGGTGATCTGATCCGGTAGCGCCATCATGCCTCTATCGTCGCGCAAGCTGTCCTGCTGTTTATCGTATAACGCGAAGCTGGAATCAACCTGCGGTTCGCAATGCACATTTTGCATCAAAAATTAGGAATATGAAAACCAATGGAAATGCAAGATGCGCCCGCGAGATTCGGTCGTGAACAACAGAATTCTCAACGCCCCCTCAGGCATGGATTTTGGTTTGCGCTGCCTACTTCCTATATGCTTAGGAGTGAGCTTTGTTCCATGCGCCAGGAAGGCTGGGGACGCAATGAAGCTGGTTTCGGCAATCATAGTTTTGAGTCTTATCTCCGCGGCGGCAATGCCTGCCGCGTCTTTTGCGGAAAGCTTGGTGAGTGGCTCACGCTCCGGCGTGCCTGTTTTTCCCTACAAGGACCTCCCCGGCGTGCTGACGCCGCACTCGATACCAGAAGAAAGCGCCAAATGCCACACCGCGACCGGCCGGCTACGCGGCATTGGCGGAGCGCTATACCATGACCTGCCCGAACTCACTTACGTTTGCGAAAAAGATGGCGTCATCTCCTCCGGCAACTACCAGCCAAGAGGGGATTACTGGCAATACAACAATCCGCGACGCTAACTATTGAGGCGGCTGCCGTCGACAGGAAGTGGCCTCAGCGCGCTAACAAAAACTCAACAAAAAAGCCCGGCAAGCCGGGCTTCTTTTGAACGCTTCCAATCCGAGATCCGGTTGAAAGTATTGGGAAATGGTGCCCAGAAGAGGCATCGCATGAATACTGTAAATAATTGATTTTATTTATTGATCAAATGTATATATTTCTAATATACCAACAAAACAACCAACACCATGACCGGTTTCACTCTTGGTCGTCACACTGCGCCAAATGGTTCCCAGCCACGCCGCTAAGAAGCGGGTAGATTTGTAGCGCTGACGTGGCTCGAACGCTTTCAAGAATTTGATCCGCTTCGAGGATTTTGATCTTTATTGGTTTGTCAGGCGACTTCCCTCACCGACCGTAACTTATCGAAAGCTTGGCACCTAGTTCGCGGCTGAGATTCCCTTAACTACAATCCAGCATCCTGCATCCAGTCACAAAAGGGGACATGCGGTGACACGGCACACAAAAAAAGGGTCCACTTATAGCGTGGCGAGGCCCTTCCAATATCGCAGTGCGGTACGTACACCGGCCACGTATACCTCTGTTCAAAAAGACCAACATTTAATATAGTTTCTGGGTAGCAACTCAAGGCCATAAACACGGCACAAGCGACGGTGACAAACCGCATGACCACACCGACTGCGGCAAGAGAACCGTTTCTGTTGACGTTCGCCGGCGGGCTTTTTGAAGAGCTCACCGAACGAAAGAAGAACGTCTTCGTACTTGCTGGGGACCTAGCGGGCTACAGCCAGCTGGTTCACCACAATGAGGAGCAAGGAATCCGACAGCTGGTTGCCTCTAGGGGCGTATTTGTTCACGCGTTAACGGCAAATGGAGGCGTCGTAGTATCGACGCCAGGCGATTTTGTGCTCGCCTCATTTCAAACCGGAGGCGAGGCACTAGTGGCGGCTATTGCATCTCAGACCGCGGTAGCACAATCCTCACTTGCGAAATGGAAAGTCGGGATAGCTTATGGACAAGTCTACGAGTTTGAGGGTGATATTTACGGTCACGCAGTTAATGTAGCGTCGCGGATTCAGGCGCTAGCTGCTCCCGGTGAAATATTGCTCTCCGATGAAGTCCGCGCTCAATTGCCTCAGCAATTTCCCATCAGAGTGTATAGTCTTGGTCATCATAATCTGTCGAAGATCAAGGAGACCGTTCATATTCACAGCGTCCAGGATCACGCGTCCGCGGATCTGCTTGAATTCCCGATAAGCCAGAACTCTAACGGACTATCGGTTGAACTCAAAAAGAGCATTGCGAAACCCATTATCCAGCTGTCCGTTTTCGAAGCCTATGACCGCACCAGAAAAGTCAGATTCATTGCCTCCTCACTGAAGGATGAGATTCATCTAATTCTTGCACGTTTGGCGCATTCGATTTCGGTAATAGATTCGTCAGATCCTAGCAAAACCAGAGCCGACTATGTACTGAGTGGAAGCGTGTGCGGTCGCGGCACACACCTCAGGGTTATGCCGAAATTGGTCTCAACGTCAGATGGTGCAACCATTTGGGCCGAAAGATATGATTTCGACATGCGATCTTCTTTCGACGCTCAGGATTTAATCGCTTGGGAAGTAGTGTCAGCTCTCCAAATTGCGCTCACCGATGGAGAGCAAGCACAGGTCTGGAAGCGCGGAACAAAGAGCGGTGTGGCTTGGGGGTACTTTCAGAGAGGTCATGATGCAGAGCGGCGTTTTGCCCGAGAAAGTCATCTCCAGGCTCGACAGATGTATGAGAAGGCGCTTGAAATCGACCCAACTTACCTTTGTGCACTAGTCGCCCTGGCGTTCTGTCACCTTGATGAGGTCCGCCTGGGTTGGACCAAGGACACATCAAATTCAGTTCTCCAGGCCGAAGCCCTCTATCTTAGAGCTGCAGCCATAGACGACAGCCACTCGGATGTGTTGGCGCTCTTGGGATTTCTTAGATACCTCCAGGGCGACAATACCGCTGCCCGTCATGCTATGGAGCGTGCAACCAAGGTTGCTGCTCATAGCCCGGAGATAATCGCGTATCACGGAGCACTTCTTGACCTCTTAGGTGATTTTCCAGCGGCGATCCGAGCATATACGCGCGCAGTGTCGCTGTCACATCACGTGCCCCCGTGGATAGCTGCAAATCTGGCATTGTCTACACTTGCCATCGACCGGCCGCAGGCAGCAGAGCTCGTGTGTCGTGAGATACTATCGACCCATCCGGCCTACGCCCGCGCATGGCTGATCCTTGCTATGGCTCTTAGCCGTCAGGACAATTTAAAGGAAGGAGGGGAAGCTGCGGCCAGGCTGCTCGAGCTCGATCCTAATTTTTCGATAACAGAATGGTCGTTTTCGAAGCCGTTTACCGACGAAGTGCTTCTTTCAGCGTTTGAGGAGGATATGAAAAAAGTTGGGCTGCCAATGTGATCTGCTGAAGAAGGACAAAGTTCGATCGCTGATGACACGCCAATAAGAAAGTAAGTCGCGCTAGTCTATTCTATCGAATTCACGCCAGACGGATACAGCTGTGCTGAGCCCCGCTTAGAAGCGCCACTACATACTTCCAGGAAATGATCCCCTCCAGAAAAGAACTTCACTAGAAAATGGAAGTGCGCTAGCGTGATTTGTACAGCGTCGGCTCGAATAGAGGAAGTTTTTTGTGGAGGAGCGAAGATGGCGCGAGCGCGGCCGAAATCAGGGAGACGTTCAAGCGAAATCTCGCAGGTTATTATCGCCGAATGGTTCCGAAAATTACCTGGACACAAATACGGGCACCATACTCGACGTGGATGTGAATTCGCTTTCGACAGCGTTTAACAGCATAATAGATAAACCCTGCGTTGCGGTGTCGGATAAAATTGGAGAACCGCTGAAAATCATCGTGCCCATGCCGCCCCAAGGCGTTCGGACCAAATCAGACTTGCAAGCTTACTTGTTGAGAAATGGAGACTTGATCCTCGGCATGGGCGCGGCAGCGCTTTTTAGTTGCGGTCGTCAAGCGATTATTGTCGGACCAATTCCGGTCCGAGATCCAGATCGAAGTGCTTGTCAGTTCGACAAATGGGGCAGCGATGATTAGCCGGAGTCCAAATTTGGCCCTTTTTCTTGTGGTCAAGTGTCTCCGGGTCTCCTCGATCAGACAGGCCCTGCCCAATCGCAACGAGAACGACGACGGACCGGGAGGATTGCTCATTTCTTCATGAGGTACGTCAGGACGTCTTGGTCGCGGTTCGTGCCGGGCGTATGTTTATAACTGAGTGTAGAACTGTTCTATGTCCGCTATGCGATGAGCAAATAAGAATTACCGGAAGTGACGTGCTTAGCTCAACAGTTTGATCGAAAGGCGTTCGGAATGAGCTGGCTGATCTTGCCCATGGATGCCTATCTCTCGCGGGAGTTATGGTGATCTCGTGAGATATCTCGCATTCTCAGTCCAACCAAGATTTCGGTACTGACCTTGCGGACGTCTAGCGGCCCTGAGATCTAAGCATTGGGAGACACGAGTGCCAGGCGCCAATGCTAAACTGGATCGGTGGCTTCCCCTGCCCGAGTTCGAGCACTGTCCATTTCGTGTTGCGGCAGCCGTCCTGAAGGCCGACCATGTGGGCCGCCGCCGCATCGTTTCCGGTCGTGGGCGCACACGCGAAGATGCAGTCTATCGAACAAATATGGAAGCCTATGAGCGATGGTCGGCAGTCTATCCTGGCCAAGAAGCCTGCACATTTGCATCTTTTGCCGAATTGGAGTCCAAGAAAGCAATAGATCCCAGGCAACTGCTGCTTTTCTCCGATCGGCAAGTCGAGAGAGCTAACAAATGGAACGCGCGCATAGGCCAAGATCATTGGATACCACCGGCGTTTAGACAACATACTCAAATTCCCTGGGTAAAGGTGACAAATTTGGAGACAGGGCTGATAGCATGCGCGCCTGCTCCCTATTGCTTCCTGTCCTTTCCCTATCCTTTCAAGCTGGGTTTTTGCGCCGCCGACAGTTCGGGGCTTGCCGCTGGAGAAAGTCGTGAAGAAGCGATTCAATCGGGTCTCCTCGAGTTGATCGAAAGAGATGCCGTGGCGGTCTGGTGGTATAATTGCTTAAGAATGCCGTCGGTGTCAGTGCCTGAGTCCCAGAGGGAGTTGTTAGCTTCGATTACCCGATGGCTGAAGTCTTTGGGTCGGGAGCTTTATTTGATCAATCTTACAACTGACTTGATGGCCCCTGTAGTAGCCGCAGTAGCATACTCAGTCAAAGGACCTGGGATTTGGATTGGCACTGCGGCCGGACTAGATATTCACCAGGCCCTCGAGTCGTCACTTGGCGAGTTGTGCCAATTTATGACGTCTTCATTATTGTTTGAGTCCTGTTTTGAGGATGCCAATAATCGAATCCATTTTCTCGAGTGGGCGCGCACAGCTACCTTGGAAAAGCATCCCCATCTTCGGCCTTTAGACTGTTGCGGCGGTTCCGTTGGCCGTGTTTCAATGGACGGAGTACTGTCAGTACTCAAACGCCAGAATCTAGAAGGGTATGTGCTGGACCTTTCGCCCAACCAGGCCGAAACTAGTGCAGTGAGGATCTTAGTGCCAGGCCTGCGACCCATAGCACCCCGCTTTGCGCCGGGACGACTATACTCAGTGCCGATTGAGATGGGCTGGCTCCAACAAAAAAAGAAGGAGCAAAGTTTGAATTCAATTCCTATTATCTACTGACCGAGAGTCAGTAACGTCCCAATCGAGCGCGCCAATCTTGCGCACCTCGCGCTGTACAACGTGGAGATTGAGGCCTATTGTTGTCTTATTTATCCGCAGTCTTAGCGAATTAGTTGGCTACGCGCAGATAGGAGCTTCGGCGATGAGGGTTTTTTTGCCTATCGTAATGGCTGTTTTGTGGTTTGGTTTGAGCCTAAGTACCGCGAATAGCAGTGATGTTAAAATCGGTCTTGCTGCCGAGCCATATCCACCGTTCACCTACCCGGATGCAAACGGTCAATGGATCGGTTGGGAGGTCGATATCGCTGATGAGCTCTGCGCACAAGCGAAACTGAACTGTAAGCTAGTTGCGGTAGCCTGGGATGGAATAATACCCGCTTTGACTACGGGAAAGATTGATATGATTGTAGCTTCAATGGCAATTACTGCGGAGCGTAAGAAGGTTATAGATTTCTCAAATAAATACTATGATATGCCAGCTGTTGTTGTTGGGCAAAAGGACGAAAAGATTATCCCAACGCCGGAGGGACTTAAGGACAAAATCGTCGGAACTCAATCAGCGACCATACATGAAGAATATGTGCGTAAGCACTTTGGCTCCGCTATACATCAACTCAAGTCCTATCAGACCCAAGACGAAGTTAACCAGGATTTATCGGCAGGAAGGATCGATGCCATGCAAATGGATGCAGGGGCGGCCGACGCATTCCTTGGAACCGAAATCGGAAAAAACTGTTGTGAGTTGAAGGGAAAAGTGGCGGACGATCCCGATATACTTGGGCTGGGTGTTGGAGCAGGTTTTAGGAAAAGCGACACCGAGCTTAAACTAAAAATCAATGACGCACTGGCCGCTATTCTGAAGAACGGACGTTATTACGAGATAACGAAGAAGTACTTTAATTTTGATATCTACGGAAGCCGCTAAAAAGAGATATGCACACGGCGCATGCGGGCGAGCAGCCGCGTCCCGATGTGCCGCAGCGATGCATAACCTGGTTCGACTGCCAACTCGACCTTGACCCTGGGAGGCTGATCTTGCTGTGACTTTGCGGCTGGAGTTCGGCCGTTATATTGCCCCATTAAGCCATTAAGTGCCACCTAGGCGCGTAAACAACAAAGGCACCCGAACGCGCTCATGATTGAGCCGTCGCTCTTGCGCCCCATGAAATGTTCGGAGAGGCCACCTTAGAGCCGATCCCATCCTTGACCGCTAACGCTTGAAGGCGACGGCATGAGAAAAGGATGATGAGGCGTTCGAAGCGTTTATGACGAAGCGCCGTCCGGTGCCACCGGTATCGACTGCGTGTTCCGACGAAGCCGGCCATCGATTCCGATTTGCCCGGTTCGATCCCTCGAGCCGACGTTGCCGCCTTGCTTGCTCATATTGATGCGCCATTTGCGCAGCACTTTGGCCCTTTCTACGCCCGAGGTGATTCGCGATGACACAACAGCAACCGACAGTGTCTTGTGTAGCGTGTAGCGTCCCGAGTACCCCAGCAGCACTGGGTCTCGCCCTTCTGCCGCTTCAAAAGGAGCGGCACCATCGGCTCGCCCTGACCCTGACGAAGGAGCTCGCCAGGCTGTGGGACGAAAAGGCGAAAAGGGCCTTTTAGCCGGAATGGCAGTCGCTCCTCAATGACCTCGACCGCCTGCAGCAGGCCACCATCGAGAAGGATGGCAAGATCAAAGGATTTTGAAAAATTCGGTGTTCAAGTCGGGTCAGACGAAGTCAATACGCCAGACCGTGGGCGGGTCGTCGCGCCCACGATTGACCCCCAGTGGGGTGGGTAACACCAGGCACGTTAGATGCACAGTTGGTCGTGGTGAGTGGGCACAATCAATCTGTTTAGCCATCGCCGCGAGCGGTGCGACGACCGAGCGGCCGTAACTATGGCTTAATTCCAATCGGGTCTTTTAGGGTGTCATCATATTGGCCGGGCTGTCCCACTTTCTCCGCTGACTTATCTAGATTAGCTTTTCCGCTTTCGACTGGGGACCCATACAAAAGTATTCCAGAAAGATGGGCGGCGGCAAAAGACGTTCCAGAGCACTGTGCCAATTCTTTTCCCGGCCAGAGTGATACAATATCCACTCCGGGTTCCGCAAAATCAGGTAAACTCAAAACAGACTCATAGCCGTCTGCCGGATTCATTTTTTGGCGCGTGAAATAGTTGCCAAACGCAGAATATTCCCAAAAGTTACGAGCTTCATCTATAGCAGAAGCAGTCATGATTACGCCGCCGCCGGAAGCGGCTCTATAACCCCCTGCTCGTGCGGGAGAGATCGTCTGTACATAACCCGTATTCTTGGTCACATCAGTATTTCCCGCTGCCAGAGAAATACGAAACCCCAGATCCGCAAGTTTCCGCAGCTGCATTTCAATAGCGGAATATATTGTCTCCGAAGCTGCTGTCCACACCGCGCCATAGCTAAGATTTATTACATCTCCCGGTGAAGGCGTCGTTGGGTCGGCGTCAGCAGTGTTCCGAAAGATCAGATAATTGAGCGCTTCGACCACAGCATCTGAGTCTACTTCACCCTTCCTTCCCTTAACTACTCGCATAGAATTTATTGCCACGAATGGGGCAACTCCTCGAACACCCACCATGTTTCCTGTTTTTGCCCCGATTATTCCAGCGGTCATAGTGCCGTGTCCGATCCTGTCTTTCTTGTTGTCTGGCGGGCAGTTTGGCTTAAGACAATTTAGCCGACTAACCAAATTCAATTCCGAGCCAGTAAATTCATCTGAAACGCCACTATCAATGATCCACACAGCTTTGCCGCTTACCGAAAACGCGGTTGGATCGCCACCATGCCACACTAGCTTGACACCCCACTCAGTGATCTCAGGGTCGCTGTAGTTCCTGCTAGCGTCAGTGCAGTCAGACCCGAACGCCGTCAATACAGGATTGGGTTCTACCCTAATAGACTCCCGTTGAATGGATCCATTGGAACGGATTTCGTCCTGCAGCTCTTCTGAATTAGCCGCTACGAGCAACCCTTCAACTTCGCCAACTTTTATCGTTCGATATAGTATTCCTCGAGCCACAAAAGCGTCACCCAGGGTCTTGATGTTGGCAGCTACTTCATCTGGCGTCAGATTACCCTGGTTGAACCAAATATAAGACGACGGTAGTCCGAGGTCTCTTGCTTCTATGAATTTTGGGTCTACTCCCTCAGCACTGTCTTCAGCTAGCGCAGGAGTCAAGACCGTCGCCGCAACGCATACACTCAACAGGGCTATCGGTGTGGTGGCGTTCATCGTACCTACCTGTTCGATGATATCATTTTATTCTAGCCTACTTTCGTATAAAAATATATCCTATAAGCGGAACCTTTGGTTTCGAGTGAGTGGGGCTACAAAGTAGGGGAAAGCAAATGGCCCGCGGAAGGATTAAATCCGGCCGTCAATCAACGGAGATTGCCGATGCAATATTGGCAGAGTGGTACAGGATACTGCCACCAGCTAATGCTCCGGGCGCTGCGGCTCAAATGGACGCCAATGCGTTAACCGCGGCATTCAATTCAGTTCTGGACCCGTCAGATAAATGTCAAGTAATTCTAGACGAACCCGGTAAGCCGATTAAGATTGTAGTGCCGCTTCCTCCAGCGGGCGTAAAAACAAAAGAAGATCTCTTGGGATACATTCAAAAAAACGACGATTTCAGACAGGGAATGGGGGCTGCCGTGCTCTTTGGTTGCGGCCGCTAGGACGACGGTTCGGCATCAAATCGGATCTGATCAAAGGCGTCCGCTGCAGTGATCATGATCTGTTCGGAACAAAGCGGACAACGAACGATTTTCTCCACGTCCGCTGGAAGTCTACCATGCTCGATATCAAACGCCATCTCGCGGCGAATTGATCCGAGGTAGGAGCAATTGTGACGCATTGCCATGGTCGAAGCAGAAACATCCCCCTCTGCCTTAGCAGGCGGCCAAATATACCCCACAAATGAGATGAGCGGAAAAAAGCTCTCTAACAAGAAGCGTCGTGTGATCATTTGTCTTTGATAGCAGATTACACAAAGATATCCTACTCTATCATCGTTTGGCTGACAATCCTGGGGTGCCGCATCGCAGGGCAATCGGGTTAACGCGTGACAAGGGGCCGGATAGCTGAATCTATCGAGATCATCTGATTCTTTGAAGGATGAATGGGGATGGACGAAGCGGGCTGGGATAGTGGGCTCTGCCCGTCATTTCAGGGATCTGCCAGACGGTCGCCAAAGCGCGAAGGTGAGATATCCGCTGGATGAGGTGCTGCTGCTCTGTCTGCTGGCTGTTATCGCCGGGCGGAAGCCATCACCGACATCGCTCGCTTTGGAGAGAAGAAGCTCGATCTCTTGCGCCGGTTTCGTCCCTATCGTGCCGGCGTGCCCGCCCACGATCATCTGGGCGATATCCTGGCCAGCCTTGATGCCGAACAGTTCCAACGCTGTTTCGTCGGGTGGGTCGCGAGCGTGGCGGGCCTGCCGAAGGCGTGGTTGCCATCGACGGCAAGACGGTCCGCCGTTCCAAGGGCTCGCGCACGAGTGAGGAAGCGATCCACATGGTTTCAGCCTTCGCCGCCCGCCAGCGTCTGGTGGTGGGACAGGTCAAGGTGGCGGGCAATGTTTTAACAAGTGATTTGTGTACTGAACAAGAATTTCATACTTCAACTCTTTTATTTTTTTGGCGTAGATGACTTCTACGCTGATCTTATACGCCGCCTCGCTGACCTCGACTCTTTGGCCTTCCCAAAACGCGGTGAATCTGAATCTCTGGCGCAAWCCGGAGGTTTACGATGCGATCAGGGATTTCGTTACGTGAAGATTTTGACGGAGAACGTCTTCGGCGGCTGGCGCGGCAGACGAAGGACGCAGCCCAGGTACGACGCTTGTTGGCGCTCGCCTCGATCTACGACGGCGGCTCGCGGTCAG